>VBAK01000030.1 GCA_005882275.1 Candidatus Segetimicrobium genomatis | reverse complement strand
ATCCGCTCAAAGAACTGATGCGCGTCCGGATGGCGCGCCTCAGGAACTGCGGCTACTGAAGCGGCGTTCGCTCCGCCGTGGCGGAGCAGATGGGCCTCGATCAGGCCAAGGTCGAGGCCACCTGGGATCCTCAGGATCCGATCTTCTCGGGGCGGGAGCGGGCCGCCCTGGACATGGCCACCCTCTTCACCGAGGACTACCGCGCGATCACCGATCAGCATCTCGAGCGCTGGAAGCAGCACTTCACCGACGAGGAGCTGATCGAACTCGGCGCCTTCATGGCGCTGGCCGACGGATTCGGCAAGCTGGTGGAAATGCTGGGACTGGGCCGGTCCGACCAGACGTGCACATTTGAGATCTGAGAAGGAAGGGATGCATGATGTCTCCACGAAAGGCTGGGTTCCGCCTCGGGATCTATGTCTTCGAGGACGCGGAAATCGTAGACTTCGCCGCACCGTACGGGGTCTTTGCCGTGGCACGCCGTTATGACCCTGAACTCGACGTCTTCTTCGTCGCCGAAGCGCTCCGGCCCGTCCAGGCCCAGGCGGGGTTCACCGTCTTACCCAACTACTCGTTTGCGGATCGACCGGCGCTCGATGCCTTCTTGATCCCGGGGGGCGCCGGCACCCGCCCCGAGATGCACAACCTGAGGCTGCACGACTTCATCCGCTCGTTGCCTGAGAAGTGTCTGCTCGTCAGCGTCTGCACCGGTTCCTGGATCTATGGGATCATGGGGTTGCTGGACGGCCTGCCGGCGACCAACCGCAAGGAGCCCGACCGTCTCGAGGCGTCGCCGCCGGGCAAAGTGCCCATCGACCGCCTCGCGGAGATCGCCCCCGCCTGCCGGATCAGCCGGGCGCGCGTCGTGGACGCCGGTCGCATCGTGACCGCCGGGGGCATCACGTCCGGGATGGAGATGGGCTTCCACCTCCTGCGGCGCGCGGGCTACGATGAAAAATTCATTGCCGACGTTGCGCGTGTCATGGAGTATACCGCCGCGTACCAGATGTACTCCCGCGATATTGAAGGGTGGCCTCGGTAGAGCGTCCGCCGGGTCGGCCCCCCGGACTCGCCTGCCGCCGCCGTCGCCGACCACGGCGCCGTGAGCGGGCTGGATCAGACCCGGGCCCGGGAATGAATATGGTTATAAAATCGTATCTACTAGTGTTAGCGTACCTCAGAGGCACAAGGTGGTGCGATGAAGCGATGACACTCGACGGGATCCATCACATTACCGCGATCACGGGCGACGCGCCGCGGAACGTGGATTTTTACGCGCGGGTGCTCGGCCTGCGGCTGGTCAAGAAAACGGTCAACCAGGACGATCCGACCGTCTACCATCTTTTCTACGCCGATGAGCACGGCAGCCCCGGCGCCGATCTCACCTTTTTCGAATACCCGGGGATCGAGCGCGGCCGGCCCGGCGCGGGAATGGTGCACCGCATCGTGTGGCGCCTTGCTTCGGCCGAGGCGCTCGGCTTCTGGGAGGAGCGGCTGCGCCGCGAGGGCGTGAGCGCCGCGCGGGAAGGGGACGGTCTCCGTTTCGATGATCCCGAGGGGCTCGGGCTCGAGTTGCGCGTCGTCGAGACCGGCGACGCCCCGCTGATTGCCGGGCATCCCGAGATTCCGGCCGGGTTGGCGGTCCAGGGCTTCGACGGCGTTCGCGCCTACAGCGCCGACCCGGAACGGAGCCGGTCCTTCCTCGAGCGGACGCTCGGGTTTGGATCCGCGGGCCCGGACCGCTACGACATACGGGGTGAACGCCGCGGCTCGTTCTATGCCTATGACCGGACGGCCACCTGGGGCAGGAGCGGCGCCGGCACGGTCCACCACGTCGCCTGGGCATCGCCGATGGACGATCATCCTGCATGGCGAGAGCGGGTGGTCCAGGGCGGAGGGCGCCCAACCCCGATCATCGACCGCTTCTATTTCCGCTCCATCTACTTCCGAGAGCCGAGCGGCGTGCTGTTCGAGATCGCAACGCTCGGCCCCGGCTTCGCCACCGATGAGCCGCTCGAGCATCTCGGCGAGGCGCTTTCGCTCCCGCCGAAGTTCGAGCACATGCGCGCGCAACTCGAGCGTGTCCTGACCCCGCTTCCGCTCACCCGGGGCCCGGTCCGAGCGACGAGCAAGGCGCAGGCATAGGCCGATGGGAGGCGCCGGCGATATGAGCAAGGTCAGGCCTGATTCCCTGGAGCATCGCGTTCGGCCGGCGGCGTCCGACCCCGAAGGGCTTTTGGTACTCTTCCATGGCCGCGGCGCCGACGAAAACGACCTCTACCCGCTGCTCGATATCCTCGACCCGGAACGGCGTCTGCTGGGGGTGACCCCTCGGGGCCCGCTGTCCATGCCCCCAGGCGGCGCGCATTGGTATGCCGTCCGGCGGGTCGGCTATCCCGACCCGGAGACGTTCCTCTCGACGTACCGCCGCGCCGGCCGGTGGCTGGACACCCTGGCCAAAGAGACGGGCATCCCCCTCGAGCGGACGGTGCTCGGCGGCTTCTCCCAGGGCGCGGTGATGAGCTACGCGCTCGGGCTGGGCGCCGGCCGGCCGCGGCCCGCGGCGATCATCGCTTTGAGCGGCTTCATCCCGACCGTCGAGGGGTTCGAGCTCGACCTCAGCCGTCCGCTCCCCCCCGTTGCGATCGGGCACGGCACGGCCGATTCCGTGATTTCCGTGGACTTCGCACGCCGGGCCCGCCGTCTGCTCGAGCAGCCCGGCGCCGGCGTCTTGTACCGCGAGTCGCCCCTGCCGCACGCGGTCGACCCGGCCTTTCTTGCGGAGATCGTCCCCTGGATCCGGCGGATCCGCGAGGAGGCGGCAGACCGCGCCGGGCGATGAACACCCGCGACGACTTCTGCCCGTACTTCCAGCAGGCGGTCGAGCTCATCGGGCGCCGGTGGACGGGCGTCGTGCTGCGCACGCTGCTGCCGGGCCCGCTGCGCTTCTCGCAGATGGAGCGGGCGGTCCCCGAGATCTCCGCCCGCGCGCTCGCCCAGCGCCTGCGCGAACTCGAGGCCGCGGGGGTCCTCGTGAGGGGAGTCGATACCGGCGTCCCCATCCGCGTGAATTATGCGCTGACGGAGAAGGGCAAGGCGCTCGGGGGCGTCGTCGAGCGCATCGAGCGGTGGGCACACGGCTGGGTGGCCCCTCGGGGGGTCAACCCTCACCGGCACCCAGTATCCCATCGGGGCGGGCGCCGGACACCGCCCCGCCGCAGGGGCGCCCGCCGAGGCGCGTCCACCGGCCCTCAGGGCGGTTAACCTTCTCCCGGCAGCTCGGTCGCGGTCAGGTCCAGCGTGGTGATCGTCCCGCCCCGGAGAACTTGGACCGGGAGGGGCTTCCCGATGGGGTACCGTCCCAGGGCCAGCTGCAGGTCATCCAGCGTGGCGACCGGGGTCTCCCCGATCTTGACGATGAGGTCGCCTGCCTGGATTCCCGCCCGGGCCGCCGCGGTATCGGGATTCACCTCGCTCACACGCACCGCCGTGGGCGCCTCGATGTGGTAGGCGACCGCGATACGGCGGTCCAGCGTGACCACCTGCGCCAGAATCCCGAGGTACGCCCGCCGCACGCGGCCCTCGCGGATCAGCTGGGCGGCGACCCACTTCGCCGTGTTGACCGGGATCGCGAAGCAGATGCCCTGGAATCCGGCGATCACCGCGGTGTTGATCCCGATGACGGTTCCCCGGGAGTCGGCCAGCGGGCCGCCCGAGTTGCCGGGGTTGAGCGCCGCGTCGGTCTGGATGATGTTCTCGATCAGCCTCCCATTTTCTGCCCGCAGCGTCCGGCCGAGCGCGCTGATGACGCCCGCGGTGACCGTGGCCTGGAACCCCAGCGGGTTGCCCACGGCCACGACGAGCTGCCCGACCCGCAGCCGCGAGGAATCGCCGAGATCGGCCACGGGGAGGCCCCCGTCGGACACGCGAATCACGGCCAGGTCGCTGTGGGGGTCGTCGCCGACGAGTTGGGCCGCCACGGTCCGCCCGTCCTGCAGGCGGGCTTCCATCCGCCGTGCGGCGTGTACCACGTGGCTGTTGGTGAGGACATACCCGTCCGGCGCGATGATCACTCCGCTGCCCGCGCCCTGAACTTCCGGCAGTCCGCGGCGCTGCAGCCGCTCGGGGGCCGGCATGGCCACCGCCAGGCTGACGACCGCCGGCCCGACCCGCTGCACGGCTCCGATCACCGCCTGCGAGTAGGCGTCGAAAGCCGGCGCATCATCGATGCTCGGCGCCGGCGCCGCCCGCTGTTCCTTGTCGATCTCAGAGACCATCTGTAGGGTGCGCATGTTCAGGTACCTCCAGTACTAACCATCGTCAACGACCCCCGGATTTTTGGTATTCCCCGAGCCGCGGCAGGTCGCGCGCGCGCTCTGTCCGAACGACCACTCGAAGCCCTGGCTCGTGAGGAAACCTGTGTGGGGTGGAAACCGTGATCCCATTGGGTGATGTGTCCCGACGTCCCATCCATTTCCCGATCGTCACATTGCTGATCGTCGTCGCAAACGCGTGTGTCTTCCTGCTCGAGCTGGCCGGTGGGGACGCCTTCATCCAGCAGTGGTCGCTGGTCCCCGCCGACTTTGTCGCCGGCCGCCACCCCATCACCGCCCTGACGGCGATGTTCCTGCACGGCAACTGGGTGCACATCCTGGGGAACATGGTGTTCCTGTGGGCCTTTGGCCCGGAAATCGAAGACGCGATGAATCCCGGACGGTACCTCGCGTTCTACCTGGCCGGCGGGGTGGCGGCGATGCTGGCGCAGGTCGCGGTCAGTCCCGGTTCCACCGTCCCCACGCTCGGCGCGAGCGGGGCGATTGCGGCCGTGATGGGCGCCTTCCTGATCACCTATCCTCGCGATCGCATTCGCACGGTCCTGTTCATCGGGTTCTTTGTCACCGTCACCTTCGTCCCGGCGTTCTTGTTGATCGGATTGTGGTTTCTCACCCAACTCGTGAGCGTCGGCGCCGTGACAAACATGTCCACGGGCGGGGTGGCCTACATGGCCCACGTGGGCGGCGTCGTGTTCGGGGCGATCACCGCGCGGTTCTTCGAGGACCCGCGCCGGCTCGCTGAGGAGGGACTGTAATCTGCAGCTGATTCTCTAGCGCCCGCAGCGCCCGGCCCCCGGGCGCGTGCGCGGCCCGGATAATGCGCGGGCCGGGCTACACGTCTCCGGTGGCCCTCGGCGCCGTTCTGTGGGGGTTGAGCTCCTGCAGCGCGCGGGCCAGGTACGGGGCGGCCTCCGACGGCCGCTCCTGTTCAATCAAGAGTTCGCCCAGCTCGTTGCAGGCCCGGGCGAGGTCGGTGCGCCTGCCGAGACTCTCGAACGATGTGATGGCGTGCTGGTAGTGGCTGAGGGCCTCCGTCGGGCTCCCGCTGCGGCGCAGGAACCGGGCCCGGGCGAGTTCGATCCTGGCCGATTGCGCGCTGTCGGGCGTCACCGTGGTGAGGCGTTCCGCCTCGACGAGGGCCTGCTCCGCCAGCGAGTACGCCCCCTTGTGGACCTGCGCCTCTGCCAGACTGACGAGCGTTCGCGCCCGCGCGGTGTCGTCCCCGATCCGCTCCGCGATGAGCAGCGCGCTCTGCAGGTGAGAAATCGCCTCGTCGGCTTTCCCTGACTCCAGCGCCGCCGTGGCGGCACGATGCCGGGCCTCGGCGAGCAGACGGGGGCCCGCCAGCGCCTCCAGGGCGTGCTCGGCGCGGGCCAGGTGCCCCAGCGCCACCTCATTGGCGCTCCTCGCGCGGGCCTCGGCGCCCAATTGGACGTGCGCGGCACTCAACCGCGGCAGATCCTCAGTGGGGGCCAGGGTGGTCGCGGCTTCCTGATACCAGCGCTCGGCTTCCGCGGGGTCCCCGGCCTCCTGGGCCGCCCGTCCCAGCGTCAGCAGCAGGTCCGCCATCAGGGGAAGATCGGGGCATCCGTGCTCGTGCAGCCGGTGATAGCCTTCCAGAAGATGCTCGCGGGCGCTCCGGAGGTCCCCCTGCGCCATCTCGATCTGACCGAGGACACAACTGGCCCGGGCAAGGTGTTCGACCGTCTGCGTCGTTTCGGCGATCTCCCGGCCCCGGCGAAGATGTTCTGCCGCCCGGTCGTGCTCCTCGAGGCGGGTGAGGGCCGACGCCAGCCCGATCTGGCATTCGGCCTCTCCGTGGAGGTCGTGCTCTCGTTTGGCCAAGGCCAGCGCGGCTGAGAAGCCCTCGCGCGCCTCGGCCGGCTGGTCCTGCTTGAGCGCCACCCGCGCCGCCTGCAACGAGACCTGCAGTGCCGCCCCCCCGAGCGGGCCGGTCTCTTCCAGGAAATACCCGACCGGCATCTTCAAACGGCGTGCCAGCAGCTTCAGGTTGTCGATCGATGGCTTGGCGCGGCCCTTTTCGATAAGGCTGATGAACCCTTTGGTCAGCTCGGTGCCCCCGAGTTGGGACTGGGTGAGGCCCAGTTCATTACGCCGTGACCGGATGCGCTCTCCGAGAGACGACACCAGCACCCCTCATCGGCTGGCATCAACACACTGTTCGCTTATTTGGTCGTCCGGCGGCAAACTCCTGCTAAACTCTCCCGCCAATCGCGCAAGCGCGTTCGACGCTGGCATGTGTCCGGGTCCGCACACGTCGCCCGGCCGCGGGCGTCGATCGACGCCGCGAGCGCCCGTCGGTTGACACCCCCTCGGGGGTTGTTATAATCAATCTGCGCGCGGGCCCACGTAGCTCAGGCGGCAGAGCGTGTCCTTGGTAAGGACAAGGTCACCGGTTCGAATCCGGTCGTGGGCTCCAGGTTGGCTCCTCCCGCATCGTCCCATCCACCGTCCTGGTCGCGCGGGCCGCGGTGAGTCGGGGGGCGGGCGGCAGAGGCGGAGCGCGGCAGGGGAGGCCGGGGGATGGCGAAGGCGAAGTTTGAGCGGACGAAGCCGCACGTCAACGTGGGGACGATCGGGCACGTGGACCACGGGAAGACGACGCTGACGGCGGCGATCACGGGGGTGCTGGCGACGCTGGGGAAGACGAAGGCGCTGGGGTTTTACGAGATCGACAACGCGCCGGAGGAGAAAGAGCGGGGGATCACGATCGCGATCAGCCACGTGGAGTACGAGACGGAGAAGCGGCACTACGCGCACGTGGACTGTCCGGGGCACGCGGACTACATCAAGAACATGATCACCGGGGCGGCGCAGATGGATGGGGCGATCCTGGTGGTGTCGGCGGTGGACGGGCCGATGCCGCAGACGCGGGAGCACATCTTGCTGGCGCGGCAGGTAGGGGTGCCGTACATCGTGGTGTTCCTGAACAAGGTGGACGCGGTGGAGGATGCGGAGCTGCTGGAGTTGGTGGAAGTGGAAGTGCGGGACTTATTGAACGCGTACGAATTTCCTGGGGAGAAGATTCCGGTGATCCGGGGGAGCGCGCTGCGGGCGCTGGAGGCGGTGGGGGAGAAGGCGAAGGTGGGGCGGGGGCAGGACGAGCGGGCGGCGAGCATCTGGGCGCTGATGGACGCGGTGGACGGGTACATCCCGACGCCGGTGCGGGAAGTGGACAAGCCGTTTTTGATGAGCGTGGAGGACATATTCACGATCACGGGGCGGGTGGAGCGGGGGCGGTTGAAGGTGGGGGAGGAAGTGGAGTTGGTGGGGTTGCGGGCGGCGGGGAAGAAGACGGTGGCGACGGGGATCGAGATGTTCCGGAAGGTGCTGGACGAGGGGCTGGCGGGGGACAACATCGGGGTGCTGCTGCGGGGGGTAGAGCGGGAGGACGTGGAGCGGGGGATGGTGCTGGCGAAGCCGGGGACGATCAAGCCGCACACGAAGTTCATGGCGGAGGTGTACATTTTGACGAAGGAAGAGGGGGGGCGGCACACGCCGTTTTTCACGGGGTACCGGCCGCAGTTTTACTTTCGGA
>VBAK01000029.1 GCA_005882275.1 Candidatus Segetimicrobium genomatis | reverse complement strand
GGGCTTGCGGGCCAGCAGCTCCTGGATCCCCAGCATCTCCGCGGCCTCCTTGACCCGCCGGTCGATCTCCGCCCGGGGGTATTTGCGGAGGCGCAGGCCGAAGGCCATGTTGTCGTAGACGGACATGTGCGGGTACAGCGCGTAGTTCTGGAAGACCATTGCGATGTCCCGGTCCTTGGGGGCCACATCGTTCACGAGGCGCTCGCCGATGTAGATGTTGCCCGCGCTCGCCTCCTCCAGCCCCGCGACCAGCCGGAGGCAGGTGGTCTTGCCGCATCCCGAGGGCCCCACCAGCACCGTGAACTGCTTGTCCGGGATTTCGAGCGTGACGCTGTTGACCGCGACGACGGTACCGAACTGCTTGCTGACCTGCTCGAGCAACACCTTGGCCATCGTGCGCCCCCCGGCGGCGGCCCAGTCTCTGCGCGGTCGCCCGCGCCCAGCGAGTTGCCGCCACCCCTGGGGTGCTCTACGACGCGGCGGCGGGCCTCCCCTCCTGCCGCGCGCGGATCAGTCGCCCGGCGGCCTGCCCGCGCCCGGGAACCGGACCGTCCCGGGGAGGCGGACGGTCTGTCCCCCCGCCGCCCCTTTCATGGCATAGAGCCGGCGGTCGGCGACCTGCAACAGGCGCTCCATGTCGACGCCGTCGCCCGGCCACGAGGCGATCCCCCAGGAAAAACTGAGGTGCGCCCGGAGCCCCTCCCGGGCCGGGACGGTGATCTCCAGGTCCCGGAGATAGTCGAGGACTTCCTCCGCCTCGGCCGCCGTCGTGTCGGGGAAGAGCAGGATGAACTCGTCGCCCCCGAACCGCCCCGCCACGTCGGTCTCGCGAATGGCCTCGCTGAGGGTCTCGGCGACACACAGGAGCACGTCATCGCCCGCCGCGTGGCCGTGGGCATCGTTAATGATCTTGAACTGGTTCAGATCGAGCAGGGCCACGCACAACTCCTTGCCCGCGCGCCGGCCCCGGTCCATCTCCGCCTGCAGACGGTCGAGGAACCCGCGCCGGTTGGCGAGCCCGGTCAGCGAATCGGTGGCCGCCAGCTCTTTCAGCTGCTCGTGAAGCCGCGCCACCTCGATGGCGCCGGCCAGGTAGCGCGCGACGACGGTGAGGAGGTCGAGGTCGGCCTCGGTAAACGCCCCGGGCGCCGCCCGGTAGGCGCTGAGCACGCCGATCGGCCGCCGGTGCACCATCAGGGGCGCATAGATCGCCGACCGCAGGTGAGGATCCGGCCGGTGGGTGCGCGGGTCCGCGTGCATGTCCGGAACGTTCAGCGAGGTGACGGTGTCCATGACCGCCCAGAGCAGCCCTTCGCCGCGCCGGTAGACCTTGCCCCGCAGCCTGCCCCGCAGACCGGAGGTCGCCCGGACCGCCAGCCTATCCGGGTCGCGCGTGTCCAGCAGCGAGACCGCGCAGGAGTCGAACCCCGTCTCTTCGCGGAGCCCACGCAGCATGTGCTCGAGCAGATCGGCGAGGCTGAGCACCGCGGTAAAATCGCGCGCCAGCCGGGCCAGGAACGCCAGCGCTTTCCCCGATTCCCCCGTGGACGGATCCGCGTACGCCGGCCTCGCGGCCGCGTCAGGCGACCCCGCGGTCATCCGCCCGACCCTCTGCTCGATTGGCTGATCGTTCAGGAGCCTCACTCCCGCGCCGGTGCTCTCACGGGAATGCTATGCCCCTTTTTCGACGGGACGAGACGGCTGCGGCTCAGGCGCGCAATCGCTGCTTGATCGCGTCGATGACCTCGACCGGCGTGGGGTCGACCCCGCGCAGATAGGCCAGGTAGATGCTCACGAGATCGCCCATCAAGACCAGGGAGAGCAGCCGGGCCAGCCGCCCGGCGCCGCGGGCGCGGACCTGGTGCACGCCGGCCGCGGGGTGGAAGGCAAGATCGGACGTCAGTTGGACGCGCCGGAGCGTTCGCGCCGGCTCGGCGCCGTCCAGCAGCACCACAACGGCGACGAGCCCCGCCAGCGCCGGCGGCGCGCCCCACCCGACGGTCTCGTTGTGGTTCAGCTCGGGGAAGGCGTCCCACGCCGCGAGCGTCTTGCTGTTCTCGTTGAACTGGCACTTCCACCGCCGCGCCGCCGCCCCGAGCCAGGGCGACGACGCGTAGACGGCCGGGATCTTCCCCTGCAGCTGCTCGGCCAGGCGCTTCGCCGGGTTGCGCGCGGCGGCGATCCGGGGACCGGCCTCCGCGGCGACCTCCTCGAGCACCCCGGCCGCTTCATCGACCTCGCGTCCCTGCGGCTCGGCGAGACCCCAGTGCTCCAGCGCGGCGAGCGCCGGCATCAGCAGGTACCCGAGCGCGGCGCGGGGGGCCAGTCCGCCCGGCACGACCACACCCGACCGCCGGGCGGTTTCCTCCAATGGTCCCCCGGACGTGATGGCACAGAGGGACGCCCCGGCGCGCTCGGCCTGGGCGACCGCCGCCAGGGTCTCTTCGGTCGCGCCGGAATAGCTCACGGCGATGACGAGGGAGCGCGGCCCCACGAACGCCGGCGCCTCGTACCCCCGCACCACGGTGATCGGGATCGGAAAGGCCGGCGCGAGGTATCCGGCGAGGAGGTCTCCGCCGATCGCCGACCCGCCCATCCCACAGACGACGAGGTGCTCGGGCCGCCGCGGCAGCGCGGGAAGTCGCGCGGCGCCACCCAGCCTCCAGCCGTCGCGGATCTGCCGGGCGAAGCCGAGCGCGGTCTCGAGCATCCCCGAAGGGTCGGCCCCGGCGAGCTTCGCCTGATCGTCGAGCATCGACATGCAGGAGCCATTCGCCGCAGCGCGGTGATCCCCCCCCAGAACGCGCCGGCGCGAGGCGCATCCCCGGTGGCGCGTGCGCAGGGAGACTCCGCGAACAACCCGAACCACCCAGAGCGCCCGACACCGCTGGCCCAGCGGACGGTCGCCATGCCGCGACTCAAGCCAGCCAGGTGGAGACGTGACCCGTGCGGCCCAAAGACGATGGGACGAAAGGCGGGGGGCGCCGGACAGGCGCCGGCGGGCGGCCTCGAACCGCGCAGCCCCGTCGGGCGACGATCGACATCCGAGCCCTGCTGGCCGACCGCGAGTTCATCAAGGTCACCGCGTACGTGCTGCCCCGCCGCACCAAGATCCAGGTGCTCGAGATGATGGAGCGTCTGCGCCGGCCGCGGATCCACCAGGCGTCCGCGCCCTCCCCGGGGGGCGCGGGGCCGCTCCCGGAGATGACCGGCGGTGAGCTCGTCCGCGAGATCAACTGGCGGCTCGGCACCCTGCCTCCGGAGGACGCGGAGGCCGTCGCCCGGTATATCCGCCACCTGACCCGCTGGCGGGCCGCGCGCCGGAAGGCGCGCGCCGGACCGGGGGGCCCGGGCTGATGCCGCGCGTCCTGCTCGTCCACTACACGACCCCGCCCGTCGTGGGCGGCGTGGAGCGTGTCCTCGCCCGGCACGCGCGCCTGCTCGCCGGGGAAGGATTCGACGCGCGTGTCGTGACCGGGCGGGGCGGTCCGGTCGGGCGGGGGGTGCGCTTCCACCGCCTCCCCCGCCTCGACTCCCGGCACCGCCGCGTGCTCGCCGTGACCCGCGACCTCGAGGCGGGACGCGTCACGCCCGCATTTCACGGCCTGGTGGCGCAGATTCGAGAGGACCTCCGCCCCGAGCTCGCGGGCGTGGATGTCTGCATCGTGCACAACGCGCTCATGGTGCACAAGAACCTCGCGCTGACCGCCGCCCTCCACCAGCTCGCCCCCCGGGGCTCCACGCGCTTCGTGGCATGGTGCCACGATCTCGCCTGGACGAACCCGCAGGACCGGCCGCGCCTCCATCCGGGCGCCCCCTGGAGCCTGCTCCGCACGGCCATCCCCGGCGTCACGTATGTGGCGGTGTCCACCGACGTCCGGAGGGAGCTCGCCGCGCTGCTCGGCATGCCCAGGGCGCAGATCGAGCTCGTCCCCAACGGCGTCGACCCCGCGGCGTTCCTCCGCCTGACCCCTACCGGCCGGTGGCTGGCGGCGGCGCTGCGGCTCTGGGAGCAGCAGGTCGTCCTGCTCCTTCCGGTCCGGATCACCCGCCGAAAGCAGATCGAGTATGCGCTCCATGTGGTCGCCGAACTGGTCCGGCGGGAGCTCGCCGTCAGGCTGCTGATCACCGGCCCCCCCGGCGCCCATACCCCCGGAAACCGCGCGTACCTCGATGAGCTCCGGGGGGTGCGCCACCGCCTCGGACTGGACGACCAGGTGGTGTTCTGCGCGGACCTGCCCGGGCCGCGGGGCGGGCGCCTGCGGCTCTCCGACCGAACCATGGCGGACCTCTATCTGCTGGCGGACGCGCTCATTCTCCCCAGCCGCCGGGAGGGATTCGGGCTTCCGCTGCTGGAGGCGGCGCTCGCCCGACTCCCGGCATGGACGAGCGACCTTCCCCCGCTGCGTGAGGTCGGCGGCGATGCGATCCACACGTTTGACCTCGCCGACCCGCCGGCCGCGGTAGCGCTCAGGCTGATCCATACGTTAATGGAAGAGAGGGGGTACCGCCTCCGCCGGCGAGTCCTCGCCTCATACACCTGGGAGGGTATCATGCGCGAGCGGATCATCCCCCTACTTACCCGGCTGGTCGGCGCGGCGCGCCCATGACCGCCCCGTCACCCGGCCCTCCGCATCCGGGGCGGGGCCGACCGGGCGCCGCGCGGAACTGGCCGGCGGCCGCCTCCGATGCGTGGTTCGCCGGCCACACCTTCGACGCCGAGGAGTTCGGCGATCTGGACGCTCTGCTGGCGCTCAAACGGGCCCGGGGCGTCACGATCAGCCTCGGCCTGCCCGCGCTCAACGAGCAGCCGACGATCGGCCGCGAGATCCAGATCCTCCGGCGGGCGCTGATCGACGAGGTGCCGTTCCTCGACGAGATCGTCGTGATCGACAGCGGATCGGTGGACGGCACGGCCGAGGTCGCCCGCGGGCTCGGCGTCCCCACCTACCACCATGCGGAGATCCTTCCCGGCGAGGGCACGTACAGCGGAAAGGGCGAATCCCTCTGGAAGAGCCTGCACGTCCTCCGCGGCGACCTCGTCGCGTGGGTGGACACCGACATCCGGAACATCCACCCCAAGTTCGTCTACGGCCTGATCGGACCGCTGCTGCGCGAGCCCCGGATCGGCTACGTCAAGGGGTTTTACCGGCGCCCCATCCGGCTGGGCGGCCGCCGGGCCGAATCGGGAGGCGGGCGGGTCACCGAACTCACCGCGCGGCCGCTGCTCAACCTCTTTTTCCCCGAACTCGCCGGCCTGATCCAGCCCCTGGCCGGCGAGTACGCCGGTCGGCGGGAGATCCTCGAGCAGCTGCCGTTTTTCACCGGGTACGGCGTCGAGATCGGCCTTCTCATCGACGTGCTCAGGCGCTTCGGGCTCGACCAGATCGGGCAGGTGAATCTGGGCTCGCGCCTGCACCGCAACCGGGACCTCACCCCACTGTCCGTCATGGCGTTCGCGATCGCCCAGGTGGTGATGACCCGCGTGGGCGAGCGGATCCGCGCGCCCCTCGGCGCGTGGATGCACACGGCCATCAACCTGGTCACCCCCGGCGGCGCCCTCTCCCTCGAGCGCCGGGAGGTCCGAGAGCGCGAGCGTCCGCCGATCATGACCGTCCCCGAGTACCGGCGCCGGCGGGCGCTGATCGAAGCCGCCGGGCGCGCGGCGACCGGTGCCCGCTGACCACGGCGCTCCGCCGGCCATGGGGGCTCGCTGACATGGACCCGCTCGAACCCCTTCGGCGGGTCGTCCGGGACGTCACCGATCCGCAGCTGGTCGCGCGCGGCATCGAGACGCTGCTCTGGCTCGCGGTCATCGCGCTCGCGGCCTGGGCGGCGCTCCGCATTTCGCATGCCCTCCTTCGCCACACGGCGGCCGGGCGCGCCGCGGAGCCGGCCGGCCGGATCACGCCCATCATCGAGGGGCTCCTCCGGTACGCCATCATCTTCACGGCGCTCATCCTGATGCTCGACGCCGTGCACGTCAACGTCACGCCCGTGCTCGCGAGCGCCACCGTGCTCGGCCTGACGCTCGGGTTCGGCGCGCAGTACCTCATCCGGGACCTCCTGGCGGGCGTCTTTCTCATCGCCGAGGGGACCCTCCAGGCCGGTGATCTCGTCCGGGTCGTCGGCAACATCGGCACCACCGACCTCGGCACTGTCGAGCGGATCGCGCTGAGAGCCCTCCGCATCCGCAAGGTCTCCGGGGAACTCTTGACGGTTCCGCACGGCTCCATTATGTGGATCGGCAATCTCAGCCGGGACTACGCGCGGGCGATCGTGCAGATCCCGATCCCCTACGGGGCGAACGTGAGCGCGGCGCTCGACGGGCTGCGGGAGGCGGCGCAGGCGTGGGCCGCCGCCCATGCCGGCGGCGGGCCGGCCGAGCCCAAGGTCGACGGCATCGCCGACCTGCGCGACGGAGCCATCGTGCTGCAGTGCTCGGTCCTCGTCGCCCCCGGGCGCGAGAACGATGCCGCGGCAGAACTCCGGCGCAACATCCTCGAGGCCCTGGCCCGCCGCGGTGTCATGCCGGGCACGCCGCTCGGGTCCCCTTCCCCGCCGTCCGCGTGACCGCATCGCGGTAAGGTACAATAGGACGGTGACCCAGCCTGTCGGCCACTTGATCGTCACGCTGCACACCCATCTCCCCTTCGTGCTGAACCACGGCCGGTGGCCGTTCGGCAGCGATTGGCTCTCCGAGGCCACGGTGGAGTGCTACCTTCCGCTCCTCCGGACGTTGACGCGCCTCGCGGACGACGAAGACATCACCCCGACGGTCACGATCAACCTCTCGCCGATCCTCTGCGAGCAGATGGCCAACGCCGGGTTCCAGGAAGAGGTCCAGGCCTTTCTCCAGCAGCGCCTGGAGGCGTGCCGGGAGAACCGCCGGCACTTCACGGACACGCACGAGGAGCAGATGATCGCCCTGTGCGACTACTGGCAGAAGTTCTACGAGGACGCCCGGGCCCAGTTCGAGTCGCTGGACGGCAACCTCCTCGCCGCCTTCCGCAGATTGGCCGACCGCGAGGCCATCGAGTTGATCACCTGCGCGGCCACCCACGGGTACCTTCCGCTCTTGAGCCGGGACGAAAGCCTGGACCTGCAGGTGCGGGTGGCGGTCGCGACCCATGCCCGCCACTTCGGGCGGGCTCCCCGCGGGATCTGGCTCCCCGAATGCGCCTACCGCCCCCGGTACGAGTGGACGCCGCCCGTGGGCCCGAAGAGCGGCAAGGTCCGTTATCGCCGCCGCGGGGTGGAGGAGGTCCTCGCCGAGCACGACCTCGCCTACTTCTTCACGGACACCCACCTCGTCCGCGGCGGCCGGGGCATCTCCGCGTACCGCGATTATTTCCCCAGCCTCCGCACCGTCCTGGGTCCCGAGCCGCACAACTTCTACCGGCGCGGCGAGCGCTCGCCCTACACCACCTACCAGGTCGCGTCCCGGGGCGGCGCCGGCCAGGCGGCCGCGTTCGTGCGAGACCCCGACACGACCCTGCAGGTCTGGAGCCGGGACGGCGGCTACCCGGGCGACGAATGGTACCTGGACTTCCATAAGACCCATTTCCCCGGCGGCCTGCGCTTCTGGCGGGTCACCCACCCGAAGAGCGACCTGGCCGACAAGCAGGTCTACATCCCCGAACGGGCCCAAGAGCGCACCCGCGCGCACGCGGAGCACTATGCGGGAATGGTCCGGGCGATCTTGAGCCGGAGCGCCAAGGAGAACGGGACGCCCGGGGTGCTGTGCAGCCCGTTCGA
>VBAK01000028.1 GCA_005882275.1 Candidatus Segetimicrobium genomatis | reverse complement strand
AACTGGGGCTGCCCCGGCTGCAGGCCCGAGCGCTCGTCCTCGGGCCACAGCAGCGAGTCGAACATGTAATCCTGCATGTTGGCGACCGTGGTGGTGGTCTGCCCCTCCGGGTCCAGCGTATCCGCATCGATGCCCACCGCGATCGTGATCGATGTCGGCGCCGCGGCGAGCCCTCCCGTCGGAACCCCGGACAGCGCAACGCCGGCCGCGCACACGAGGGCGGCGGCCAGCGGCGCCTTGATTTGCCTGCGTCTCATCGTCGTGCTCCCCCCCTTTCGCCGGGACGCTGCAGGCGCACCCGCGCCCGGCGTTTCCCGCGCGCCGGTGTGGTACGCTTTTATGCCGCCCCATCCCTCTCCTCCCCTGGGGGAGGGAGGCGCCGCCGGCAGGCCTTCCAGGTCGCGAAGGACGGCTCCGCGTCTTCCACAAGTAATAGTAGAATAGGGGTTGGCCTGCGCGGAGGGGTGCGAGAGCCTGGCTGAATCGGGCGGTCTCGAAAACCGCTATACCCGCAAGGGTATCGGGAGTTCAAATCTCCCCCCCTCCGCCACCGAGTGTGCCGCACGGGATCGGCACGAGCCCAAGGCCATTCGAGGGGGGGAACCGGCGATGGCGGGCGACGCGGCGCTGCGTGAGGAAGTGCGCTGGCTGCTGAAAGGCGGTCACGCGCATGTCGGGTTCAAGAAGGCCTTCTCGGAGATGCCCAAGGCCCTGCGCGGGAAGAAGCCGCGCGGCCTGCCGTACACTCCCTGGCAGCAGGTCGAGCACATGCGGATCTGCCAGTGGGACATCCTCGAATACATCAGGAACCCCAAGTATGCTTCCCTCAAATGGCCCGAGGATTACTGGCCCGCGCCATCACCGCCGACAGAAGGGGCATGGGACAAGAGCGTTCGAGGCTTCCAGGCGGATCTCCGGACCCTTGAAGGGATGGCCGCCCACGCGTCGCCCGATCTGCTCGCCAGGGTCCCGGGCGATCCGGAGGGGCCGAGCATTCTGCACGAACTGCTGTTGGTGGCCGATCACAACGCCTACCATCTGGGGCAGCTGATCGTGCTGAGGCGCCTCCTGGGCGCCTGGGAGGACTAGCTCACACCGGCTCGAGGCGTGCCCGCCGCTACGGCTTCGGCGCCGGCGACGGGCCGTTCACGTGCGGTTTCGGCGGGGCTGGCGGGCCGTTCACGAACGGCTTCAGCGCCGCGTAGATCGCGAAGTTGTACGGCGTGGGCACCCCGCGGGCGCGCCCGAGGCGCACGACGGTCCCGTTCAGGGTCTCCAGCTCCAGGCGCCGGCCGGATGCCAGATCGTGGGCGAGCGACCCCTTCGCCCACGCTTCCAGGTTCCCGCTCTGCTTGAGCGCCTGATCCACGATCCCCGCCGGCAGGGCGACCCCGGAGACGCGGGCCACGGCCTCGACCTCCGCCATCGCCCCCCGGTACAGCGCGGCGGTTTCCTCGCAGCCCAGGATCGGCCCGATGGTCAGCCGCGTGAGCGCCGTGACGCCGCTGAACCCGCAGATGAAGAGGTACTTGGCCCACAGCACGACCTTGATATCGGGCTGGAGGTCGGCGGGGATGCCCGCCGCTTTGCATCGCTGGACCAGATCCTCGATCCGGCTGCCCAGGCCTCCGGCGTTGGCGCCGAAGATCAGCCGGCCGGGCCCCGCCGTTTGCCCGATGACCCCCGGCGCCTCGACATGGGCGTTGATCTGGGCCGCCGCGCAGATGGCCGTCCCCTTGCCGGTCACGCGATTGATCCGCTCATCGTTGTCGATGCCGTTCTGCACGGACAAGATCACGGTGTCCTGGCCGACGATCGGGCGGATCAGCGCCGCCGCCGGCTCTGTGTCATAGGCCTTCACGCAGAAGAGCACCAGGTCGACCGGTCCGATCTCACCGGGGACGCCGGTGGCCTTGGCGGGGATGGTGAAATCACCGGCCAGGCGGGACTTCACGGTCAGTCCTCGGGAGCGGATCGCGTCGAGGTGCGCCCCCCTGGCGATGAAGGTGACATCTTCGCCCGCCCGCGCCAGAAGGCCGCCGTAGAATCCCCCCGTGCCTCCCGTTCCCATGACGGCCACCCGCATCGCGGTCCTCCCACCCGTGTAAGTGCCCCTGCACCGGGTCGTGCAGACCCCCCACTGTTATTACGCGCGGCCCGGCCGCACCCTGCTGCGCCGGCAACTGGAGTTCCGCGTGCCGGGGGAGTACTCTATAGAAAGACAGGCAGGGAGGTGGGATACGTATGAAGATGTACGTCGGGACCGAGTGGATCGACAAGCCCAAGACCATCCCGGTGCTCAACCCGTACGACGGCTCCCAGGTCGACACCATCCCCAGGGCCGACGCGGACGACATCGAGCGCGCGCTGGCCACGGCGGTGCGCGGGGCGCGGGCGATGCGGCGGCTCACCGGGTACGAGCGCTCCCAGATCCTCCGGAAGGCCGCCGACCTGATGACTCAGCGCGCCGAGGATCTTGCGCGCACGATTACCCTCGAGGAAGGGAAGATCATCGGGGAGGCCAGGTTCGAGGTGTCGCGGGCCACCGAGATCATCTCCCTCTCCGCGGAGGAGGCGAAGCGGCTCGGCAGCGAGGTCGTGCCGCTCGACGGCGCCCCGGGGGTGACCAAGAAGTTCGGGTTCACCGTCCGGGTGCCGTGCGGCGTCGTCCTGGCGATCAGCCCGTTCAACTTCCCCCTCCACCTGGTCTGCCACAAGGTGGGGCCGGCCCTGGCGGCCGGCAACAGCGTCATCGTGAAGCCGGCGACCGACACTCCGCTCAGCGCGCTCAAGCTGACCAAAATCATGCTGGACGCCGGCGCGCCGCCGGAAGCCGTGCAGTGCATCACCGGCAGCGGCGGCGAGATCGGCGAGGCGCTCTGCCGCGATCCGCGGGTGCGCAAGATCACCTTCACCGGGAGCCGGGACGTCGGCGAGCAGATCTGCCGCGTGGCGGGCCTGAAGAAGGTCACGATGGAACTGGGCAGCAACGCGCCGCTGATCGTGATGCCCGACGCCGACCTGGAAAAGGTCGCGACCGCCGTCGCCGCGACCGGATTCAGCAACGCCGGCCAGGTCTGCATCAGCTGTCAGCGCATCCTCCCCCTGAAGTCGATCTACGCCGATTTCCTCAACGTCCTCAAGCCCAAGGTGGCCGCGCTGGCGACCGGCAACCCGCTCGAAGACAAGACCAAGATGGGCCCGATGGTGCGGGAACGGGACGCCGTGCGGGTGGACGAGTGGGTCCGCGAGGCCGTGGGGGCGGGCGCCAGGCTCGTGACCGGCGGCGAGCGCCGCGGAGCGATCTACGCGCCCACCGTCCTGGCGGACGTCAAGCCGGATATGCGCGTCTCCCGGAGCGAGCTGTTCGGCCCCGCCGTCGCGGTGACGCCGGTCGGCACCATCGACGAGGCGATCGCCATGGCCAACGACACCAACTACGGGCTCTCCGCCGGCATCTTCACCCAGAACATCGACTGGGCGATGAAGTTCGTCCAGGAGGTCGAGTCGGGCAACCTGCACATCAACTGGGGGCCGCAGTGGCGGGCCGACCTGATGCCCTACGGCGGGCTGAAGGAAAGCGGGTTCGGCAAGGAGGGGCCGAAGTACGCGGTCCAGGAGATGACCGAGCTCAAGATGGTCGTCATGCACCTGTCCTGACGAGGACGACACGGCAGTCGTTCCGGAGCGCCGCCCCCGGTGCGAACGTCTCGGACCGGGGGCGGTTGTCTGCCGGGGGTTATCGGCGGCCCGCCCGGGCGATGGCGGCGATCCTGTCCGCGAAATTCACCTGGCTGTCGTCCTCGGGAGCGTAGCCGATCTTCTGCCGGGCGTTGGCGATGCTCCAGAAGCGGTGGGTGTTCCCGCTGATGCCGTAGACGATCAGGAAGGGCACGCCGTGCTCGTCGGCGATGGGGTCGGCCTCGACCATCCGGATCGCCTCCTGCACCTGATCGCGCCGGGAGAGGTACGCCCCCAGGGCCCGGTGCATGGTCTTGATGTCCCCGGGTTCGATCCGGTCCAGATCGTCATCCCGGGGCGCGCCGATCCGCCACTGCACGATCTCCAACTTGCGTCCGTCGACCTTGCCGGTGGCGAAGACGAACCCCAGGAGCTCGTAGGCGGCCTTGGCCCAGCCGTACCAGTTGTCGGACCGCGGCGGCATCTCCGGCGTGACCATCTCCAGCCTGCCCGCCCAGATGAGGCGCTCGTAGTAGTCCCCGGCGTGGTTGGAGCTGGCGGCGACCACCCGGCGGACGCCCTCCTCGAGGGCCGTCCGATAGACGTTGTAGGCGAGCGCCACGTTCTGGTGCTCGGCCCAGAACTTCGCGTCGCCGTTGTCCTGCCAGGTGTCGGCGCTGAGCCCCGGCGCGCTCACGTACGCGCAGTGGATCACCGCGTCGGCCCCGCGGAAATGGCGGCGGTACGCGTCGCGGTTGGGCTGGGTCAGGTCGGCGACCACGATTCCCGGGATCGCCTTGCCGTCCCGGGTCGTGCCTCTGGCGTCGATCGGGACCAGCTCCCACCGCTCGCTCAGTTCCCGAAACATGCGCTGGGCGATGTATCCGGCTGCCCCGGTCAGGACCACTCGGCGTTTGCTCATCGGACCCTCTCCACTCGAAATGTTCCGGCTATTCGAACTGTTCCGGCAGTAGTCCTGTTCTCGTCTCGGGAATACTAGTAAGGATGAACCCTGCCGAGCGCGTGCGCGTTGGAAGGACCCGCCTGAGCGTCACCAGGCTCGGATTGGGGACCGCGCCGCTCGGCGGCCTCTTCTCGCCGGTGGCCGAAGAGGAGGCCCGCGCCGCGGTGGAGCAGGCCTACGCGGCGGGTCTGCGGTTCTTCGATACCGCGCCGCTGTACGGCCACGGTCTGGCCGAGCAGCGGCTTGGCCGCGTCCTCGCGTCCAAGCCGCGCGGCGAGTTCGTGCTGGCCTCCAAGGTTGGGCGCCTGCTCCGGGCGGACGCGCCTCCGGATCCCAGCCAGTCCTACCGGGGGGAGCCGTTCTACAAGGGGACCCCCCTCCTCAACCCGGTGTTCGATTTCAGTTACGACGGCGTGATGCGGTCGGTTGACGAAAGCCTCGAGCGCCTCGGACTCGACTCCATCGACCTGCTGCACATCCACGATCCCGATC
>VBAK01000027.1 GCA_005882275.1 Candidatus Segetimicrobium genomatis | reverse complement strand
GACCTTCGATTACATCCCCGCGCGCCCCGACCTCATCACGCGGGCGCGGCGGCTCAAGAAGGTCTGCGCCCGCCACGACGTTCCGCTGAAGGCCGCGGCGATCCAGTTCCCGCTGGGTCATCCGGCGGTGGCGGCCGTGCTCATTGGGTGCCGGTCGGCGGCCGAGGTGGACGAGAACGTGCGGATGTTCCGTTGCGAGATCCCGGCCGGCCTCTGGGACGATCTCCGGCGGGAGCGCCTGATCCCCGAGGGCGTCCCGGCTCCGGACGCGGAGGGCCGGCGTGCCTGAGCCGGTCGTCGTCGACGCGCACCACCACTTCTGGGATCCGGCGGCCGCGGAGTACCCGTGGATGACCGACGATCTCGCGGCGATCCGGCGGCGGTTCGGACCCGAGGACCTCCGTCCGCTGCTGGCCGAGTGCGGGATCGACCGGACCGTGCTCGTGCAGACCCGCTCCAGCCTGGAAGAGACGCGGGAGTTCTTGGAGACCGCCTCGCGCACCGAGTTCGTGGCCGGCGTCGTGGGCTGGGTGGACCTGACCGATGGCCGCGTCGCGGCCACCTTGCGGGATCTGCGGACCGCCCCGGGCGGGGGGCGGCTCGTCGGCGTCAGGCACCAGGTGCACGACGAAGCCGATCCCGGCTGGCTCCTCCGCGCCGATGTCCGGCGCGGGCTGGAGGCCGTCGGGGACGCCGGACTGGCCTACGACCTCCTGGTGAGGACCAGGGAGCTCCCCGCGGCGCTCCGGGCCGTGCGCGATTTCCCCGAGATGCGCCTGGTGATCGACCACATCGCGAAGCCCCCCATCCGGGCCGGCGAATCCCACGCCTGGGCGGAAGCGATGGCGCCGTTCAGCGAGCGTGGCAATGTCTTCTGCAAGCTGTCCGGCATGGTGACCGAGGCGGACTGGGGGACATGGCGCCCCGACGACCTGCTGCCCTACGTGCGGCGGGTGGTCGGGTGGTTCGGAGAGGACCGGCTCATGTTCGGCTCGGACTGGCCGGTGTGCCTGGTCGCCGGATCCTATGCCCGGGTGGTCGATGCGCTCCGGTACGCGCTCAGCGACGTCTCCCCCGCATCGCGCGCCAAGATCATGGGGGCAAACGCGGTTCGCTTCTACGGTCTGCGGGACGCGGGTCCCCGGTGACCCGAATCGGGCCGCATCAGGAGATACGATGGGTGCCGGAGCCCGGTCGGGGGATAGATCTCCTCGTGCGTGAAGCGGAATCCGAGGCGCTCGAGCACCTTCCGCGATGCCGCGTTCTCGGGGTGATGGCCGGCAAAGAGGCCCTTCGCGCCGAGCCGATCGAACGCGAAGGCGATGACCGCCTGTCCGGCCTCCACCGCCAGGCCGCGCCCCCAGTAGGCCGGCCGGAGATGGAAGCCCAGCTCATACATCTGGTCGTGCACCCGATAGGGCCGCAGCCCGGCGCAGCCCACGTGCGCGTCGTTGTCCAGTAGGAACAGCGGCCAGTATTGCACGTGGTGGGCCTCCATCGATGCGACCTCTCCACGGAGCTTCTCCGTGACGTCCTCGGGTGAGAACGGGCCGCCGATGTAGCGGGTCACTTCGGGGTCGCCCCACAGGGCCAGCGCCAGGGGGAGATCATCGATCGACCAGCGCCGGAATCCGAGCCGCGCCGTCTTCAAGAAATAGTCCTTGGAGCGTGCCGTGCCGGTCACGAGCGGGTGGTTCTAGACGGCCCGATGCCCCCCTCCACAGGGTCCGCACCCGACACTGGAGAACAGGGTTCCACGATGACAGCGCGCGAGACGGGATCCGCGCCTTGGCAGCGCGCCGAACCGCCCGCCCGCGCCGCGTGGCATGCGCGGGCGCTTGCGTCGTACGAGACGGCTATTTATGCCGCCCTGCTCCTCGTGTGCGCCGGCGTCTCGTTGGTGGCTCCCCGCTTCCTCCAGCCCGACAACTTGTTCGAAGTCGCCCGCAATTTCTCGTTTATCGCGGCCGTCGGCGTGGGCGAAGCCATCGTCATCCTGACGGGCGGCGGGGGGATCGATCTCTCCGTTGGCTCCCTGATGGGTCTCGGCGGGGTCGTGACGACCAAGCTGCTTGGGCTCGGGGTGGCGGTCCCTTCCGCGATTGCCGCGGGCGTCGCGGCCGGCTGGGTGTGCGGGGCCACCAACGGGCTCCTCGTGACGAAGGCGCGGCTGACGCCGCTCATCCCCACGCTGGGGATGCTTTCGGTCGCGCACGGACTGTCCCTCGTGATCACGCAGGGGTATCCGCTGACGGACCTCGGCGCCCACGCGCAGGCGTTCGTTTCCCTGGGCGCCGGGTATGTCGGGCCGGTGCCGAACCCGGTCGTGTTCCTGGTGCTCACGGTGCTCGGGGGCTGGCTCCTGCTTACGCGGACCCCGTTCGGCTACGACGTCTACGCGGTGGGCGGGAACGCCGAGGCCAGCCGTCTCAGCGGGATCAACGTCGATCGAACGCGCCTGGCGGCCTACATGATCAGCGGCGCGTTCGCCGCGCTCGCCGGCATCCTCCTCGCGGCCCGCCTGTCCGTCGGGGACGCGACCACCGGACAGGGCCAGGAGCTCAGCGTCATCGCCGCCGCCGTGATCGGCGGGGTGAGCCTGCTGGGCGGCCAGGGGTCCGTCCTCGGGCTGTTCGCCGGCGCCGCGCTCATCGGGGTCCTGCTGAATGCGATGGTGCTGATGGGCGTCCCGGCGTTCTGGCAGGAGGTCGTGATCGGCGGCACGATCATCGTGGCGGTGCTGCTGGATCGCCTCAGCATTCGCTTCTCCGGCGGCTGAGGAGGGCGCTGGGGCGAACAGGATGCGTGTCCGGCCGCGTACAAGGAGTTGCAGAGA
>VBAK01000160.1 GCA_005882275.1 Candidatus Segetimicrobium genomatis | reverse complement strand
TCTTCTTCAATAGCGCGCTGATGGCGTGCGCGAATATCCGCCTATCCGGCGGGGACCCCACACTAGGCGACGGCTTTCGATTTGCCTGGGAGAATGTGGAGCGGATTCTCCTCTGGTCACTCATCGCTGCGACCGTCGGCATACTCCTGCGGATGCTGGAACAGAGTCGGGTCCTGCGATGGGTGGTGGGTCGGGTGCTGGAGCTGGGGTGGTCGCTGGCGACGTTCTTCATCATTCCGGTGATCATCTTTGAGGACCTCGACGTCCTGGGCTCATTCAAACGGTCGGCTGATCTCTTCAGGCGTCGGTGGGGGGAAGAAGTCACGAGTAACTTCAGTTTCGGCGTTTTGTTTGGCCTGCTCGCCATCCCTGGGGTGATGCTCCTCTGCGTGAGCCGGTCCTCGTCGGTGGTTGGTGTGGTCGCGGCTGGGCTCTATCTCACCCTCCTCTATATCGTGTCGACGGCCCTGCAGGGAATCTTCGTGGTGGCGCTCTATCGCTTCACGACCGACGGGAGTACAGGGTTCAATCCTCGCCTCATACAGAGCGCGTTTTCTACGCGTCCCGACCTCGACTCCGGCCGATAAGACCACCGCGCACCATCCACCCGGCGGCGAGATACGTTGCGCCGCCGAGAGTCGTGGCTTCGCGAGTCGAGGCGATGAAATTCCTGCCTGTGCGCCAAACGCTACTAAAGCAAGGGAGGAGCCCCGAGGAGGAGCCCCTCCCGAGAAGATGCACGTGTTCAACGCGGACACGCACGAGGCGATTCTCTAGCCCCCGACGTCGTCGGGAGGTAGAGACGAGCGACCGGGCTCCGGGGGGCTGGCCCCCGGAGCCCGCCCCTTACGATCTCGCCGGGCTCTGGCTGCCCGGTCGTACGTGCAGGTCTTGGTCCTGATCGTAGAGCGCCATCAGCGCCAGGACGCCGACGACCATCGCGACGATCCGGGTGTTCCAGGCCACCACACTCGGATTGCTAAAGTGGAGCACCCATGGCGCGAAGAACGTCCAGGCCGCCAGCCCGCCATTGGTCAACTCGGTCACCGCCGACTCGGGATTGGCCAGCGCCCACAGCGCGACCAGCGCGATCGCTCCTCCCGACAGCCAGGAGTTCCACAAAATGGCCGGGTTGGACATGGTGTGAAAGACCCACGGGGTGGCGAACAACCACGCCCCCGCGGCCATGTTGGCCAGGTCCTCCCAGCGTTCCTTGGCCTTCATTGTCGTCACCTCCATTGCAGTGAACTCCCTCCCGAATGGGGAGGGGTTTCGCCCTCACCGTAGACCGGAATCCCGGAGCGCCGTCAAGGGCCGGTCACAGGCCGAGGATGTCTCCGGCGGCGGATGAAAGGCCAGCACGCGGCGAATCCCGGCGAGGAGGTGGTCAATCCTTCCGAAACCGCGACGGTTCGCGGCATCACGCGGCACCATCCTCATGGACTGAAGGGGAGTGCCGAGGGGGGGGTGCCTCCCTCGCCGCGGGAGCCCCGGCTCAGAGGTCCCAGCTCTCACCGCCGGCCGGGCACCGGGAATACCAAGGCGTGGGGTGCCCGTTTCGGCCCTTTGGGACTGCCGTTTTCGGAGGAGAAGGGGAGTCAGGCGATGGTGACCCTAACACGACCGAGACCAGCGGCGGGACGGAATCCCCGGGCCAAAGGGGAGATCCTCGCCCGTCTTCGCAGCGCCGAAGGGCACCTGCGGGGCATCCACCGCATGATCAACGAGGACCGGTACTCGGTGGACGTGCTCAAGCAAACCAAGGCGGTGCAGCGCGCGATCGACAAGGTGAACGTGCTCGTGCTCGAGCGTCACCTCAACCACTGTGTGAGCGGCGGGATCCGGCTGGAGGATCCACAGGAACGGGAGCGGGTGGTCTCCGAACTGCTGGACGTGCTCGAAGACGGCACCGGGAACAAGCGCTAGGGCGTTTTCGGTGGGGGCGTGAAGGAGCGCCCGGCGTAGTCCAGGAACGGCTGGAGCAGCCGGGTAAACTCCATCGGGAAGATGAACTTGGTCGCCGGACTGGCGCCGAGCGCCTTGAGGGCCTCCAGGTACTGGAGGCTCATCGTGTTGGTATCGACCGTCTTGGCGATGGTGAAGATCTTGTCCAGCGCGAGCGAAAACCCCTCGGCCCGGAGAATGGCCGCCTGACGGTCTCCTTCGGCCTTGAGGATCGCCGCCTGCTTTTCGCCCTCGGCGATCGTGATCGCGGCCTGCTTCTTGCCGTCCGCCTCGGTGACGAGCGCGCGCCGGCTCCGCTCCGCCGACATCTGGCGCGTCATGGCGTCCTGGACATCCTTGGGCGGGGTGATCTCGCGGATCTCGACCGTGGTCACCTTGACCCCCCACCGCTCGGTGACCTCATCCAGCTTGGCGCGGAGCACCTGGTTGATCTGATCGCGCTTGGCGAGCACATCGTCCAGGATGATGTCGCCGATCACGGCGCGCAGCCCGGTGGTGGCGATCCCCTGCGCGGCACCGGCGAAGTTGCCGACCTGGATGACGCTCAGCTGCGGGTCGAACACTTTCCAATAGATGAGGAAATCAATGGAGATCGGCGCGTTGTCCTTGGTGATGCACGTCTGCGCGGGGATCTCCAGGAACACCTCGCGTAGGTCCACCCAGATGGCTTTATCCATGATGGGGATGAGGAAGACGATCCCGGGTCCCCTCGGACCATAGCTGCGCCCAAGCCGGAACACGACCAGGCGCTGGTATTCGCGGACGATCTTGATCCCATTCCACAGCAAGATCAGGCCGGCAATGACGGCGGCAAGCACGAATCCCGAAAACGACATGCGTTCCCCCCGTGGTGCGTCGCGGAGATCCAATCCGGACGTGGTCGCGACAATCGGAACCCGGTGCCCGCCTCCCTTCGCCCTCGCGGGAATGGCTCCCTCTAATCGCCGGAGGACCACCGCCGACGGCGGAGGCCCACCGGGGGGAGCGGCAGGTCCCGCCGCCGAACCTGTGCCGGCACGGTGTCGGCGGCCCTGCGGAGGCGACGAGCATGGCGTGGGTGCTCAGCGCGGATGAGCTGAAGCGGCGTCAAGGCCGCGCGCGCGCGGAACTGGCCCGGCGAGAGCTGGCGGGGTTGTGCCTCTTCAGCCCGATGTACATCTACTACCTGACGGGCTTTGCCTTCATCCAGACCGAGCGGCCGATCGGGCTCGCGTTCCCCCGGCAGGGCCGGAGCGTCCTGCTGGTGCCCCGGCTGGAAGAGGACCACGCCCGGCTCCACGCGCGGGTGGACGAGGTGACCGCCTACCCGGAGTACCCCGGGCCGGCGCATCCGATGCGCCGGTTCGCGGAGATCTGCGGGGACCTCGGTCTCGCGTCCGCCGGTGTCGGCGTGGACAGCGATGGGTACGGCGGGGGATACGGCTACCAGGGTCCCAAGCTGAGCGACCTGATGGAGCGTGCCAGGATCGCGCCGGCCCGCGTCATGATCGAAGAGATGGCGATGATCAAATCACCGGAGGAGATCGCGTTCATCCGCGAGAGCGAGAAGTGGGGCAGCCTCGCCCACAGGCTGCTGCAGCAGTATACGCGGCCGGGGTTGAACGAGACCGAGGTGAGCACCCGCGCCTCGCTCGATGCGACCCAGGCGATGATCCGCGCGCTCGGGCCCACCTACCGCCCCCTCTCCTGGACCCGCTCGGGCGCCCACGCCGGGTACCGCGGCCAGATCGGCAAGGATTCGGCGATCCCGCATTCGCTGACCACGAACGCCGTCTTCCGCGCCGGGGACGTGCTGGTGACGGGGGCGGGGGCGTCCATCGCCGGCTACAGCAGCGAGCTCGAGCGCACGATGATCATCGGCAAGCCCGACGCCCGGCAGACGCGGTACTTCGAGTTGATGCTGGGCGCGCAGCAGGCGGCGTTCGACGCGATCCGGCCGGGGGCGCGCTGCTCCGAGGTCGACCAGGCGGTGATGACCTACTTCAAGACCCACGACCTCATGGACCACTGGCGTCACCACACCGGACACGCCCTCGGCATGGGGATTCACGAAGCCCCGTTCTTCGATATCGGCGATCCGACCCCGATCCGGCCGGGGATGGTGTTCAGCGTCGAGCCGGGCATCTACATTCCCGGCTACGCCGGGTTCCGCCACTCCGACACCGTCCTGGTCACGGAGGATGGGATGGAGCGCCTCACCGCCTACCCGCGGGCGCTCGAGGACCTCACGATCGCCGCCTGAGCCCACCCCCGGGTCTTCCTGCGGAGGGGTGCGCGCCGGCATGCGCCCGGCCACGCCGCTCAGCGCGCGGCGCGCCCCACACGCGTCAGGCGGTGATCCCGAGCGACCGCCACAGGTACAACGCGCCGTAACTCCGCCAGCCCTGCCATTGGTCCGCCAGGGCGCGGAGCTCGTCTTCCCGCGGGCGGTCCGCGCGGCCCAGCAGGCGCTGCACAGCCGTCTGGAGCCCCAGGTCGCCGGCAGGGAAGATGTCGGGCCGGCCCAGCCCGCGCATCAGGACGATCTCGGCGGTCCAGCGGCCGACGCCCGGAATGTCCGTGAGCCTCGCGATCGCTTCCTCATCGGTGAGGTGGGCGAACGCGCCTGGGGTCAGGGCGCCGGCCGCCGCGCGCTCGGCGACTTCCAGGACATAGCGCGCCTTCTGCCGGCTCAGGCCCAACGACCGGAGGGCGCGGGGCGCCGCGGCCAGCAGCCGCCGCGGAGGCGGATAGCCCAGGTAGGTGATCCCACCGATCAGCGCGCGATCCCCCAGCGCCGCCATCAGCCGGCGGCGCGTGGACTCGGCCGACGCGACGCTGACCTGCTGCCCGATCACGGCGATGAGCAGCGCCTCGTAGAGATCGGCCGTCCGGATCATCCGCAGGCCGGCGCAGCGCCGGAGCAGCGGCGCCATCAGCGGATCGCGCCTGAGCACCGCGTAGCACCGGCGCAGGTCGTCGCCGAGGCTCCAGACCGCGGCTGCGAGGCCCCGCAGGGCGGGCGCGGACGGGACCGGACCAGGCCGGCCGCGCCCCGGCCGGCCCACCACCCCCACCCGCAGCCGTCTCCCGGGCGAGGGAAACGCGAACTCGACCACCCACGCCCGTCCATCCAGCCGGACCAGCCGCCGGACGCGCCGCGGGTCGACGAAGCGATAGGGGGTCCGCAGCGACGAGGCGCGGAGAAACGCCAGCGTGCGTCCGACGCTGAACGGCGGGGCGAGGGGGATGCCGATGGCTCCCCGCACGGCCACCTCCCGCTTGACGGGCGTGTGCATTTCATATATCTTAGTTTAGAGATGAGTGAAATGCAACTCGTGAGCCGTCTCGCCCGGGCGTTGGCCGATGAGACCCGCCTGCGGATCCTGCTGGCCCTGTCTCGGGGCGAGGCCACCGTGAGCGATCTCAGCGCCCGCCTCGGCCTCGGCCAGCCCAGGGTCTCGACCCACCTGGCGCTCCTGCGCCGCGCGGGCCTCGTCTCGGTGCGGCCTTCGGGCCGGAGCCGCGCGTACCGGGTTGACGCCCGGCGGGTGGCCGCGGCGGTCCGCGCGCTGCGGTCGCTGCTCCCCGAATCGAAGGCGCCGGTCCGGAGCCCCGGGGCCGGACGAGAGGTGCGCCGTAACAGTTCCATTCGCCGGGCCCGCTCCTGTTACGATCACCTGGCGGGGGTGGCGGGCGTGGGCCTCCTCGATGCGCTTCTCCGCCGCCGGTGGCTCGTCCCGGTCCGCTCCGGCCGCCGGGTCCGGTACGCGCTCACCCCCACGGGGGACCGGGCGCTGGGCGCGCGGTCGGTGGAGATCGCCCGCGCCCGCCGGGCCCGCCGCATGTTCGCCTACGGCTGTCTCGACTGGACGGAGCGGCGCCCCCACCTCGGGGGCGCGTTGGGGGCGGCCATCCTCAGCGCCCTCGGGGACGCCGGCGTCGTGGAGCGGCGCAACGGCTCCCGCGTCCTGACCCTCCGCCGCCCGGTCGCCGGCTGGCTCGGCGCTCCCTAGATGCGCTCCAGTTTCGCGACCGTGCGCTCGTTTGTGACGTTGCCGGTGTTGAGCGTCGACTTGGGCTCCAGGAGCAGGATGTGCGCTTCGTCCTCGGCGACGGGCTGGTGCTCGACCCCGCGCGAAATGATGGCCAGCTCCCCGGTGTTGAGGTGGAGGTCCCGGTCCCGCAGCCGGATCCGCAGGCGGCCCTTGACGACCAGGAACAATTCGTCCTCCGCCTCGTGATGGTGCCAGACAAACTCCCCTTTGACTTTGACGAGCTTCACGTAGGCGTCGTTGAGCTCGCCCACGATCTTAGGGCTCCAGTAATCCTGGAAGAGACTGAACTTGCGGGAGAGATTGATTGCTTCCATCGGCGGCCTCCTTGTGGGGCTCGGGCGGCGGCGCGCGCCCGCCGGCCGGGCCCGGCGGTGCGGGGGCTACGCGCGGAGCGCGGTCAGGTCCATCCGCCGCTGGATGAAGTTGATGTAGACCTCGCCCCGGCGGAAGAAGGCGTTGTCGAGCGCCTCCTGGTGGAAGGGGATCGTCGTGTGCACCCCCACGATCTCGAACTCCCTCAGAGCGCGCTGCATCCGCGCCACGGCCTCATCCCGGTTCTGGCCCCAGGCGATGACCTTGGCGATCAGGGAGTCGTAGTAGGGAGGCACCGTGTAGCCGGTAAAGGCGTGGGTGTCCACCCGGATCCCCGGCCCCCCGGGAGGCACGAACGCCGTGATGGGGCCGGGCGACGGGAGGAAGTCGCGGGCCGGGTCCTCGGCGTTCACCCGGCACTCGATCGCATGCCCGTGCGGCTCGACGTCCTTCGGGACGGTCATCCGCTCCCCGGCCGCAATGCGGATCTGCTCCTTTACCAGGTCGACGCCGGTGACCATCTCGGTGACCCCGTGCTCCACCTGGATGCGGGTGTTCATTTCCACGAAGTAGAATCGCTCGGACTGGTCCACGAGAAACTCCACGGTGCCCGCGTTCGTGTAGCCGACCGTCTCCGCCACCCGCGCCGCCGCGCGGCTGAGTGCCCGGCGGAGCCTGGGGGAGACGCCGACCGCGGGCGACTCCTCGATGAGCTTCTGGTGGCGGCGCTGGACGGAGCAGTCGCGCTCGCCCAGCGTGGCGACCGACCCGCGGCGGTCGGCGAGGATCTGGATCTCGATGTGCCGCGGCTCCTCAAGGTACTTTTCGATGTACACCTCGGCGTTGCCGAAGGCGGACTCCGCTTCGGCCTGGGCCTCGGAGAGTGCCCGGCGCAGATCGTCCGGGTTCTGCACGACGCGCATCCCCCGGCCGCCGCCGCCCCCGGCCGCCTTGATGATCAGCGGGTAGCCGATCGTTCGGGCGACCTGCACGGCCGCGGCTTCGTCGCGGACCGGCCCGTCGCTGCCCGGCACGATGGGCACGCCGGCCTTGCGCATCATCGCCCGGGCCTGGGATTTGTTGCCCATCTGCTCGATGGCCTCGGGCGCCGGCCCGATGAACGCGATGCGGCAGTCGCGGCAGATCTCCGCGAAGTGCGGGTTTTCGGCGAGAAAGCCGTATCCGGGATGGATCGCGTCGACCCCGAGCAGCTCCGCGGTGCTGATGATGCCGGGGATGTTGAGATAGCTGTCCCGCGCGGCCGCCGGGCCGATGCAGAAGGACTCATCGGCCAGGCGCGCGTGCAGCGATCCCCGGTCGGCCTCGGAGTACACGGCGGCGGTCCGCACCCCCAGCTCGCGGCAGGCCCGGATCACCCGGACCGCGATTTCGCCCCGGTTGGCGATGAGGATCTTGGAAAACATGCGTCTAGGTCGCGGGATCCACGAGGAACAGCGGCTGGCCGTACTCCACCGGGGCGCCGTTCTCGACCAGGATCCGCGCGATGCGCCCGGCGACATCGCTGGGGATCTCGTTGAACATCTTCATCGCCTCGAGGACGCAGACGGTCTGGCCGACGTGGACCTCGTCCCCTTCGTTGACGAAGGGCTCGGCGTCGGGCTTCGGCGCCCGGTAGAAGGTCCCGACCATCGGCGCGGCGATGGGAGCGAGCCGGGCGTCGGCGGGCGCCTCCGCCGCCGCGGGGGGCGGAGCCGGAAGGTCGACGGAGATCTTTCCGGCCGAGTTGCCGTGAGCCTTCTTGATCCGCACTTTGACGTGGGGCGCGTCGACATCGAGTTCGGTGATGTCGGCTTCCGTCGCCAGCCGGATCAGCGCCCGGATCTCGTCGAGGTCGAGCCGGCTCTCGTGAGCCATGCGCTTCGTCCTCCCCCCTTCTGAGCGACCGCCCTCCACCTGCCTACGCGCCCTCCCCCGCCGTCCCAGAAGCGCCCTGCGCTCCCGCGGGCGCCGCGGTCTGCCCCAGGTCCTTGAGATAGCCGATGCGGCGGTACTTTGCGTAGCGGGCTTTGAGGAGATCCTCCGTCGGCAGGGCGGTCAGCGCGGCGAGGTGCCGGCGCACCGCCGCGGCCACCGCGGCGACGGCCTGGTCCGGGTGGCGGTGCGCCCCCCCGGAGGGCTCCGGGATGACCTCGTCCACCACGCCGAATCCGAGCAGATCGCGGGCCGTCAGGCGGAGGGCGCGGGCCGCCTCGCGCCCCCGCGAGCCATCCCGCCAGAGAATGGCGGCGCACCCCTCGGGGGAGATCACGGAGTAGATCGCCTTGTCCAGCATCAGCACGACGTCGCCCACTCCGATGGCGAGGGCCCCGCCGCTGCCGCCCTCGCCGGTGATCACGGCGACGATCGGGGCGCGGAGCCGGGACATGCCGAGCAGCCCGCCGGCAATGGCTTCGCTCTGACCCCGCTCCTCGGCCTCTTTCCCGGGGGAGGCGCCCTGGGTGTCGATCAGCGTCACGACCGGGGCCCGCAGTTTCTCGGCAAGCCGCATGATGCGCAGGGCCTTGCGGTAGCCTTCCGGGTTCGGGCTCCCGAAGTTCCGGGCGATGTTTTCCCGGGTGTCTCGTCCTTTGGCATGTCCGACCACCGCCGCCGTGTGGCCGTCCACCAGCCCCAGCCCGCCGATGATCGCGGGATCGTCGCGGAAGGCGCGATCACCGTGGAGCTCGACGAACTCGGTGGTCAGGCCCGCGATGTAGTCGCCGATCTTGGGCCGCCCGGGATGCCGGGCCAGCTGCACAGTCTGCCACGGCGTGGGATCCTGCGCAATCGCCTCGCGCAGCGCCTCCGCCCGCGCCGTGAGCGCCGCGATCTGCTGCGTCAGATCCACGGTCGCCTCCGCGGCGGTGATCCGCTTGAGCTCGTCGACCTTCTGCTCGATCCTCTCGAGGTCCCGCTCCAGGCGCTCGCCTGCAGCGTCCGAGGGTGCCGACGCGCCGGGCCGGCCTGCCGGGCCGGCGAGGTTAGACGGGACGGCCATCCGCGAGGGTGGGGAGCGGTCCCGCGGCCGCGCCGGCCGGGGCGGGGGGAGCGCCGCACAACCGCAGGAGGCGGCCGAGCGTCGGCCGGAGGTCCCCGCGCGGCACGATTGCGTCGATGAGCCCGTGCTCGAGCACGAACTCGGCGGTCTGGAACCCGTCCGGCAGTTTTTGCCGGATGGTTTGCTCGATGACGCGCCGCCCCGCAAACCCGATCAGCGCCCCGGGCTCGGCCAGGATGACGTCGCCCTGAAAGGCGAAGCTGGCGGCCACCCCCCCGGTGGTCGGATCGCAGAGCACGGAGATGAATGGGACGCCCAGTTCGCTGAGCCGTCCCACGGCGACGCTGGTCTTGGCCAGCTGCATGAGCGAGAGGGCGCCTTCCTGCATCCGGGCGCCCCCGGAGGCGGAGAAGAGCACGAGCGGCCGGCGCCGCTCGCCGGCCCGCTCGGCGCTGCGGGCCACCTTTTCTCCCACGACCGCGCCCATGCTCCCGCCGAGGAAGCCGAACTCCATGGCGCCCACGACCGCGCCCCGCCCCTCGATCGCGCCGGTCCCGGTGATGATCGCTTCCGGCACCCCGGTCCGGCGCTGCGCCTCCTCGATCCGCGCGGGGTAGGGCTGCTCGTCCACGAACCCCAGGGGATCGTCGGGCACCAGTCCCTCGTCGTGCTCCTCGAAGGACCCCTCATCGAGCACGAGCGCCAGGCGGTCGGCGGCCGAGAGCCGGTGATGGTAGCTGCACCGGGGGCAGACCCGCAGCTTGCGTTCCAGTTCTTTGCGGTACACGAGGGTCGCGCAGCGGGGACACTTAGACCAGAGGCCGGCGGGAACGTCCCGGCGCCCGCCGGAGGGGTGGTCCGGACGGCGGATCCAGTTCAGCACCGCGGCGAGCTCCATTCCCGAAAACAGGGACGGCTCAAATTGCCTCGATTATACCGTAGGACTCCCGAGCGCGCAAAACAGCCGGGCGAAAATGAGCCCCCCGGGGAGGATGTTATAATGGAGGCGCCAATCAAAGGAGGGATTGTTCATGGTTATGGAATCACCCAGCGCGCCCGCGAAGCGGCGGGGCGCCGGATACCCGGCCGCTGCGCTGGCCGTCATCCTCGTGTTCGTCGTTGGGACCCTGCTCGGGGGCATCGTCCTCCCCCAGTACCTGAACATTCGTCCCGTCTTCTCGGCGCAGCCGGTCTCGCCCGCCTCTCCGGCCGCCCCGACGGCGGCGCGCGCCCAGCCGCCGTTCGCTCAGCCGGCGCCCGGCGCGACGGTCCACGTGGTGCCCGAGGAATCCGTGGTCATCAACGTCGTGAAGCAGGTCCGGCCCTCGGTCGTCAACATCGATACGGAGTCGCAGGTGCAGACCGCGTTCGGGCTCTTCCCCCAGCAGGGGGCGGGCTCGGGCGTGATCGTGCGCCCCGACGGCTACATCCTGACGAATAACCACGTGGTCCAGGGCGCCACCACCATCAAGGTGACGCTGACCGGCGGAAAAGTCCTCAGCGGCCGGTTGATCGGCCGCGACCCGCTCGCCGATCTCGCCGTGATCAAGGTGGACAGCAAGGAGTCGCTTCCGGCGGCGCGGCTGGGCGACAGCCGCAGCCTCCAGGTCGGCCAGCTGGCGATCGCGATCGGCAACCCGTTTGGGCTCGGCAGTACCGTCACCACCGGCGTGGTCAGCGCGCTCAACCGGAATATCGAGCTGCCGAACCTGGTCGTCGAGAACCTGATCCAGACCTCCGCGGCGATCAATCCCGGGAACAGCGGCGGCGCGCTGGTGGACAGCTCCGGGAGCGTGATCGGCATCAACACCGCGATCATCCCGAACGCGCAGGGGATTGGGTTTGCGATACCCAGCGACGTCGCCCGCGAGGAAATGGACCAGCTCATCGCGCACGGCCGCGTCATCCGGCCCTGGCTGGGGGTGGACTACGGCGGGGAGGTGGACCCCCAGGCGGCCAAAGCCTATGGCCTCGGCACGGATCACGGCGTCGTGGTCCGGCAGGTCGAGCCGAGCGCCCCGGCCGGGCGCGCGGGCGTTCAGGCCGGCGACATCATCACGGCGCTGAACGGCGACCGGATCGACGACTGGAACACCTTCGTCCATGATATCGTCAACAAGAAGATCGGGGAGACGATCCGGCTCACCGTCGTCCGCGACGGCAAACCGCGCACGCTCTCCGTGACCCTGACCGAGCGGCCGGCGGAGTCCCGCTAGCCGTGGCGGGGGCAATGGAACGGACCCTCGCGCTCGATATGGTCAAGGTGACCGAGGCCGCGGCGATCGCCGCGGCCCGTCACATGGGGGAGGGAAATACCGAGCAGGCGGACGCGGCGGCGGTCCGGGCGATGCAGGCGTCGATGGCCGAACTGGCGATCCACGGCCGCATCGTCATCGGCGTAGGGGAGCGGGACGAGGCCCCCATGCTCTACGTCGGCGAGGAAGTGGGGGGCGGCGACGGGTTCGCCGTCGATGTGGCCGTCGACCCCGTGGATGGGCCGAACATCGTCGCGAAGGGCCTGCCCAACGCCATCGCGATCGTGGCGGTGACGGAGAAGGGCGGGATCCTGCATGCGCCCGATGTCTATATGGAAAAGCTCATCGTGCCCCCGCAGGCCGCCGGGAAGGTGGATCTCCGGTGGCCCGCGGAGCGGAACCTGGGGGTGCTGGCCGAGGCGCTGGGCCGCCGGATCAGCGACATCACCGTGGTGATCCTCGACCGGCCGCGCCATGCCGATCTCATCGCGGGGGTCCGCAAGGCGGGGGCGCGGATCAAGCTGATCTCCGACGGCGACGTCGCGCCCGCGATCTCCGCCGCGGTCTCGGGCCCGGGGGTGCAGGCCGTGATGGGCATCGGCGGCGCGCCCGAAGGCGTGCTCACGGCGGCGGCGCTGCGGTGCCTCGGCGGCGAGATCCAGGGGCGGTTCTGGTATCGCAACGACGCCGAGCGCCAGCAGGCCAAGGAGATGGGGATCAGCGATCCGGACCGGATCTATCGGACCGAGGATCTCGTCCGCGGCAAGTCCCTCGTCTTTGCCGCCACCGGCATCACGGACGGAGAGCTCTTCCGCGGGGTCCGGCTGTTCGGCGGAGGCGTGCGGACCCACTCCCTGGTGATGACCGCGTCCGGGCGCCAGATCCGGTTCGTGGACGCGATCCACATCCAGGATCCCTCCCGGGTGGGCGTCATCCGGCTCTGAGCGTGCTCACCCACGAGCTGCGGGCGCTCATCGCCCAGGCCGTGGACCGCGCCATCGCGGCCGGCGATCTTCCTCCCGCCGCGGCTCCGGTTCCGCCCTTTGAGGTCGAGGCCCCGCGGGATCCGCGGCACGGGGACTTCGCGGCCAACCTGGCGCTGGTGCTGGCGCGGACCGTGGGAGGGCCGCCGCGGGCCGTGGGCGAGGCCATCCTCAGGCACCTGCCCGTCCCCTCGGCGGCGCTGCGCGGGGCGGGCCTGGCGGGCCCGGGATTCCTGAACTTGAGTTTGGCGCCGGAGTTCCTCCACCGGTGGCTGCGCCGTGTGCATGCGGACGACCGCGGCTTCGGCCGCACCGACGCCGGCCGGGGCCGCCGGGTCCTGGTGGAGTACGTGAGCGCGAACCCGTCGGGGCCGCTGACCGTGGGGTCGGGGCGGAACGGCGCGGTCGGGGAAACGATCGCCCGGCTCCTGGAGGCGCTCGGCTACCGCGTCTCCCGTGAGTACTACGTGAACGACTACGGGAACCAGATGGACCTGCTCGCCCGCTCGGTCGAGGCCCGGTATCTGGAGGCGCTCGGCCGCTCCGCCCCGTTTCCCGAGGACGGGTACCGGGGCGCCTACGTCGCCGAGATCGCGCGGCAGATCGCCGCCTTGCACGGCGCCGCCCTGGCCGGCCTGGCTCCGTCGGAGCGGCTGGCCCGGATCCAGGAGATCGCCCTCCGGGCCATGCTCGACGACATCCGGGTGACCCTCGAGGCCTTCGGCATCACCTTCGACACGTGGTTCAGCGAGCGCTCGCTGCACGACAGCGGCGCGGTCGGGCGGGTCCTGGACGAGCTGCGGCGGCGGGATCTGCTCTACGAGCAGGACGGCGCGCTGTGGTTCCGGGCCACCCGGTTCGGGGACGACAAGGACCGCGTGCTCGTCAGGAGCGACGGCCGGCCGACGTACTTCGCCGCGGATATTCCCTACCACCTCGACAAGTACGCCCGCGGCTTCGACCACCTCATCGATGTGTGGGGGATCGACCACATCGGGGACGTCGCCCGCGTGCGCGGGGGCCTCCAGGCGCTCGGCAACGACCCGGCCGCGTTCGAGGTGCTCATTCATCAGCACGTCCGGCTGCGCAACGAGGGCGAAGCGGTGCGGATGAGCAAGCGCAGCGGCGAGTTCGTCACGCTGCGTGATCTCGTGGACGCGGTCGGGCGGGACGCCGCGCGGTTCTTCTATACGATGACGAGCCCGGCGGCCCCGATGGATTTCGACTTTGCGCTCGCGCAGCGCCGGTCCGCCGACAATCCCGTCTACTACGTGCAGTACGCGCACGCCCGGATCTGCAGCATCCTGCGAGAAGCCGAGCGGGCGGGGATCGCCCTGCCGCCGGCCGAGGCGGCCGACCTGACCCCCTTGACCGCTCCGGAGGAGTGGGTGCTCGCCAAGCGCGTGGTCACGCTCCCCGAGGTGGTGTACGCCGCCGGGACGAGGCGGGAGCCTCAGCGGCTCTGCGCGTACGCCCGCGAGCTCGCCGAGGCCTTCCACGTCTTCTATACGCAGTGCCGGGTGCTGACGGACGACGCGGGGTTGACCGCGGCGCGCCTGGTCCTCGTCGACGCGGCGCGGCGGGGGCTGCGCAACACCCTCGACCTGATCGGGGTGACGGCCGTCGAGCAGATGTAGGAGGCCCCTGGGAGGCGCCGGGCGGGGGCCCCGGGGGCCGCCGGTGCCGCGCGGGTACCCACGCGTGTTGCGGCGCGCGTCCAAACGTGATATACATAGTACGGCAAGCCCTGCATGACTCTCAGTGCGTTTCCAGCCCCTCGTATTGACGCGCGACCCGGATGGGGACAGGGAGGAGAAGCAGGCTCTGCGGCGAATACGCCGACCAAACTTCTTGACTGTATGCCCCCGCATGCCCGATGCCGGCTCCATCCTGCGCCAGCGCCACCTGGACGGCGAGGCGTTTGAGTCCCCGCGGATCGTCCGCGCGAGCAGCCGGCCTGCATGCCACGCTCCCTCTCGTTGGTGACATCCTGTCTCTCCCGTTGAGTGGTCGGCACACGCCGGGTGGCGGTGGGGAGGCGCCGGGGGTCCGGCGCGGTCCGGGGGGGAGCGGGGGGAGACGCCTGCGAAAGCCGGACTTGGGGTATTTGAACATCTGGCGGGAGGGTGTGCGATGATCCGACTGACCCACGCCGCCGCCGCGCTGACGCTGGCGGCGGCGGTGACCGCTGCGGCCATGCCGGCGCCGGCCGCGATGTTCTCCGATATCCAGGGGGACCCAAACCAGCGGGGGATCGAGAAAGTGGCCGTCGCCGGCGTGCTCGCCGGATTCCCCGACGGGACGTTCAAGCCGGGCCAGCCGATCACCCGTCTGGCGGCGGTGGCCTCCCTGGCGAAAGGATTGGATGTCAAGGGCTCCGGCACGCTCCCGAACTACAAGGACCTCGCCGAAGTCCCCGAGGACGTGCGGCCGGTGATCGCGTCCCTGTTGAACACCGGGGCCGTCTCGCAGCAGAAGGCGGAGATCAAGAAAGGCGATGTGCTCTACCAGCTGGCGACCGACAAGGCGGTGTACGGCACCGAGGACCCGGTCGACCTTACCATGACGATCACGAACACGGGGAAGGACGACGTGAAGTTCACGTATGCGACGACGCAGCAGTACGACTTCATCGTGAAGTCCGCGACCGCGGAGGTCGCCCGATGGTCGTTGGGACAGACGTTCGTGCAGGGGAACCTCGACCTCATCCTCGCCCCGGGAAAGTCGTTCACCTACAACACCCGGTGGCTGCAGAAGGATCAGGACAACCACCTCGTGCCGGCGGGATCGTACGAGATCATCGGCCTCTCCCCGGCGAAGGACAACGCGGTTACGGTCGCCCTGCAATTCCAGAAGGGGCTGCTCTCGACGTTTCCGGACAACACCTTCCGTCCCAACGCGCAGGTGAGCCGCGCCGAGTTCGCGGCCCTCGTGGTCCGGGCCCTGGGCCGGCAGGGGGAGGCGACGCAGAAGAGCTCCGCGCCGCTCTCGGTCAAAGACGTGGAGGACGTTCCGGCGACGCTGCATGGGTATGTGGCGGTCGCCATCGATCAGAAGATCCTCCCGCCCTCCGCGGACGGGATGTTCCGGCCCAACGCGCCGACCACCCGGGGGGAGGCCGCCGGCGCGCTGGCGACGGTGATGGGCGCGCTCAACAAATTCAATTACGTAAAAGGGAAGCTCGTGAGCATCGGGTCCGAGGGCATCACGGTGAGCATCGAGACCCAGGCGGTGCAGTCCTATGCGCTCACCCCCCAGGTCGCCGTCTACCGGAACGAGAAGGCGGCGGCCCCGGGCGACCTCAAGCCCAATGATCAGGTGCTGCTGCTGCTTACGGGGCCTCGGGGACGGGCCGGCTACATCGAGGCCACGGGCCAGTAAGCGGCGGGATCCCGGCTCTTCGGTGACGGCACAGAACCGCGTGGAGGTGGCACGGCGTGGCGATCGCGGAACTTGAGACCAAGAGTTTTGACGAGCTCCAGGGTCTGGCCAAAGACCTCAGCATCCCCAACTTTCGCCGCTATCGGAAGCAGGAACTGATCATGAAGATCCTGCAGGTCCAGACAGAGCAGAGCGGGCTGATGTTCCGCTCGGGCATCCTGGAGATCATGCAGGAAGGGTACGGGTTCCTCCGCACGAGCGGCTATCTCCCGGGCCCCGAGGACATCTACGTCTCGCCCTCCCAGATCAAGCGGTTCGGCCTCCGCGTGGGGGACGAGGTCCTGGGGCAGGTGCGCGCCCCCAAGGACAACGAGAAGTACTACGCCCTGCTCCGCGTGGAAGCGGTCAACGGGCTCGACCCGGAGCAGGCCCGGTCCCGGCCCGACTTCGAGAAGCTGACCCCGGTCTTCCCGCACGAGCGCTTCAAACTGGAGCTCCCCCAGAGCGATCTCACCGTCCGCATCGTCGACCTGTTTTCCCCGATCGGCAAGGGCCAGCGGGCCATGATCGTGTCGCCGCCCAAAGCCGGCAAGACGACGCTGCTGAAGAAGATCGGACAGAGCATCGTGCAGAACGACCAGGAGGCCTACCTGATGGTCCTCCTGCTCGATGAGCGCCCCGAGGAAGTCACGGACATGCGCCGCTCGGTCGAAGCGGAGGTCGTCGCCTCCACCTTCGATCGCCCGCCGGAAGAGCACGTGCAGGTCGCCGATCTCGTGCTCGAGCGGGCGAAGCGGCTCGTCGAGGGGGCCCGCGACGTCGTCGTCCTGCTCGACAGCCTCACCCGGTTTTCCCGCGCGAACAACCTGGTGATTCCGCCCAGCGGCCGAACCCTCTCGGGAGGACTGGATCCGGCCGCCCTCCACCGGCCCAAACGGTTCTTCGGCGCCGCGCGGAAGATCGAGGAGGGCGGGAGCATCACGATCGTCGCCACCGCGCTGATCGATACCGGGAGCCGCATGGACGACGTGATCTACGAAGAGTTCAAGGGCACCGGCAACATGGAACTGCACCTCAACCGCAAGCTGCAGGAGCGCCGGACCTTCCCCGCCATCGATATCAAGCTGTCCGGAACCCGGCGGGAGGAGCTGCTGCTCAACGAGGAGGAACTGCGCAAGGTGTGGGTGCTCAGGAAGAGCCTGGAGACCCTCGATACGGTGGCCATGACCGAACTGATCCTGGACCGGCTGCGCAAGACTCCCAACAACCAGGCGTTTCTCCGGTCGATCATCAAGAACAGCGAGAACGACGCCTAAGCGCCGGCCGTTCCGAGGCCTGCCGCCGGGGCCCCCAGGCCGCTCCCCGCCGCCCCTGCCACGGCGGGCCCTCCCCCCCAGGCCCTCCGCCGAGCAGTCACGGCTCCATTTCCCGCCGGTTTTCCTCAAAGTTTGGTTAGGAATGGGTGAGATCTGGGTAAAAGAAAATGATAGGCCCGGAGGCACGCCGTCGCACCTTTGACCATCCACTCCGTTGCAGGAAGTTTTCCCCTCCAGGCGAACAATCTGGGCTAATCCGCACGTACATTTGGCATACATCCCAGTTGACACACTCTACTGAACCCACCAGACATCGAGGCGAAGGAGGCCAGGTTGGCGGATCGCGCGCGGCTTGCGGCTGCAGGCATACTGCTCGCCCTGACCCTCGCGGGCGTTCCGCTCGTCCTTCCCCTCGATCTTGCTAAGGCGGATCCTGTACCTGCTTCAGGCGAAGTGATCAAGGCGGATGCCTCGCCCGCCCCCGCCGGGGACAGGGCCTCCCCATCCGCGGCGCCGGCGGAGAAACCCGAGCCTCCGTCCACTGCGGTCCAGGCCGCGCAGCCGACAGCCCACACCGTCGCGTCGGGGGAGTCGCTCTGGACGATTGCGCAGGATGCGGGCACCAACATCTGGGTCCTGGCGGATCTGAACCACATCTCGCTCGACGATGTGCTGCACCCCGGGCAGGTGGTCATGGTGCCTCCGCGGACCGCCGCCGCCCCTGCCGCGGTCACGCCCGCTGCGCCCGCCCAAAATACGACAGCGGTGGGGAGCCACATCGTGGCGGCGGGGGAGTCGCTGTGGGGAATCGCCCAGGATGCCGGCGTCCGCGTGGAAACCCTGGCCGACGCCAACAACCTCTCGTTGGACGATTACCTGCATCCGGGGCAGATCCTGGCCGTGCCCTCGCACGACCCCAAATTCCAGACCGCCAGGCCCACGCAGGGATCGGCATCCGGGAGCGCCGCGACGGTCCCGCTGGCTGTGGCCGAAGCGGGCAAGACGCCGATGCTTAAACCCTCGGACGGGCGGATCTCATCGCGCTTTGGGTGGCGGATTCATCCGATCTTCGGCACCCGCGAGTTCCACACCGGCATCGACATCGCCAGCGGGTACGGCACGCCGGTCCGCGCAGCCCGCACCGGGATTGTGCGGTTCGTCGGTTGGTTGCACGGGTACGGGCGAATCATCATCGTCGACCACGGGCAGGGACTCGAAACGTCCTACTCCCACCTCTCCCAGATCCTGGTGTGGCGGGGCGAAGGCGTCGAGATGGGCCAGATCCTCGGACGCATCGGCAGCACGGGATGGAGCACGGGGCCGCACCTCCTCTTCGAGGTCAGGCGGAAGGGTGTTCCCATCGACCCGTTCGTGTTCTTGAACGAAACCAGACGATTGTCCCCGGCCGCGGCTCCTGCCGCCGCCCCCGCGCCGGCCCCGGCGCCCGCGTCCGAGCACCGCAGCGCGCCGTCCACCGCGGCCCCGTAAGCCGCGCCCCCCGGTCCCTCCAACTCCAGGAACCCGGTCTCATCACCACGGAAACCCGCGCCCCTCGGCGCCGGGCAGGGCGGAATGCCGCCTAGGCCTGCTCCATCGATGCCACCAGGCTCGAGGTGATGAAGCGCCGGAAGAGGAGGGCGAGCAGCATGGGCGGGATGATCGACACGACGATCCCGACGGCGATCAGCGTATAGCTGGAGTCGGGGTTCACGGAGATGCTCGCGATGACGACCGGCGTCGTCTTCGCCTTGACGCTCGAGGTCATGAGCAGCGCGAAAAAGAACTCGCTGTAGCTGAACAGGAAGCTGAAGGCCGCGATGGCCGCCAGCCCGGGACGGGCCAGCGGGATGACGACCCGGCGGAGCACGGCGAACCGTGTACAGCCGTCGACCAGGGCCGCCTCCTCCACCTCGATTGGCAGTGAGCGAATGTAGAGGGTGAGCACCCAGATCGTAAACGGCAGCGTGAACGCGCTGTAGATCAGGGCCAGCGCCAGCTTCGTGTCCAGAAGTCCGGCCTGTTTCACGATCAGATAGATGGGGATGGCCACGGCGACGGCGGGCAGCAGGCGGCTGCCCAGGATGAAGAAATACGCGATCTCCTTCCCCGGGAAGCGCTCGCGCGCGAACGTGTAGGCGGCCAGCGGACCGAGCGTGAGATTGACGGCGATGACGCCCAGAGCCACCTCGAGCGAGTTCCGCAGTCCCGCCGGCAGCAGCCGCGCTTCCTGCGTGATCGCGCTGCGGAGGAGGCCGCGGACGGCGTACCCTTCGGGAATGCGTCCCGTGAAGACGTAGAGGTAGTTCGCCACGGTGGCCGGGGCCGGGGCCCACGACGGGGGGCGGCGGAAAATGGCCAGCTCGGTCTGCAGGCTGGCGCTGAGCGCCCACAGGAAGGGGAACACGATGAACACGCCCAGGAGGATCCCGGCCGCCCCGAGCGCGACCTGCCGGATCCCCGCCGCGCGTGTCATGCCGAGCGCGCCTCGACCCGGATCAACCGCAGGGTGAGGGCAATGAAGGCGACCAAGGCGCCCGCCATGATGAACGACAGGGCCGCCCCGTGGCCCAGGTTGAGGAAGGTGAAGGTGGAGGTGTACGTGTGCCAGGAGAAGAGGGTCGTCGCCGACCCCGGTCCCCCGCCCGTCAGCACGTACACCAGGTCGAACACACTGACCGAGATCATGGTTTCGTACACGAGGATGATGAGCAGGGGCCCTTTGAGCCACGGGAGCAGGATGTGCCAGAAGCGCGCCCACGCCCCCGCGCCCTCCGCGGTCGCCGCTTCCATGATTTCCCTGGGGATGACCTGGAGCCCGGCGAGGATCAAGATGGCGGGCAGCGGGAACTCGCGCCAGACATGGGCGAGCGCCACCGCCTGCATGGCCAGCCGGGGGCTGGAGAGCCAGGGCACATAGCTGTGGACCACGCCCAGCTGGTAGAGGAGCCCGTTGAGGGCGCCGAAGTCCCCGTGGAGCAGCAGCCGCCAGATGATGCCCGCGGAGACGAGGGGGATCGACCAGGGGAGCAGCACGAGGGCCCGCAGGAGTCCAAATCCCCGAATTGGTTGATGGAGCAGGAGCGCGACGAGAAACCCCACCACGATGACGCTCGGGACGGTGAGGGCGGCGAAGAGGAGGGTGTTCGTGACGGCGACGTGGGTCGTGCCGTCGTGCAGGACCTGCGCGTAATTCCGAAGGCCGATGAACGGCGTCGAGCCCGGCAGCGTGAGCAGGACGCGCCGGGTGCTGGTGATCGCCGCGTAGCCGAGCGGAAAGAGCGTGAACAGCCCCACGAGGAGCAGCACCGGGATGACCGTCAGCGCGTGGTAGGCGGGGGACGCTCCCGCCCGCCTGGCGCGCCACAGGACGGCTCTTCGCAGGCCGAGGGGCGTGCTCATCTCAACCACACGCGCGAGGGCCGGAGACTCCGCGCCTCCGGCCCCCCTGCGGTGACCTTACTTGAGCTCAGACCACTTTGCGGCCATGTTCTTGATCGCCTGCTGGGAGGAGACGTTGCCCACGATGACGTTGCCGATCTGCTCGCGCGCGTAGACGTCCCACGTCCCCCACCAGGGCGTGAGACCCTCCTTGACCGCCGCCAGCTTCGCCTGCTGTCGCTCCAGGGCGACGCTGCCCCAGGCGTTGATGGCGGCCTTGATCTGCGGATCGTCATAGAGGGGCAGCTGGGCGAACCCCAAGCCCTTCTCCAGCGCCCACCGCTGAGGCACCAGATACCTGCCGTCGGTTTTGCCGCCGAAATATTGAAGAAACCTGGCCGCCGCCTCGGTGTGATGGCGGGTCACGGCCGCTTTCGTGAGCGCGTAGAAGCGCACGAACCCGACGGTCGAATGGCTGTCGCCGGGCATCAACGCCATTCGGAAGTTGCCCTTTTGCGCGTGCTGCCCCGCGTTCAGTTCGGCCAAGTTGTACTTCGCGAGGACGGTAAACACATGCTGGCCTGCCCCCATGGTCTTCACGACATCCGGTTCGGCCGACTCGAGCACCGCCGGATCCAGGATCTTGTTCCGCAGGGCGTCCCGCAGCCAGTCCAGCGCGAGGACGGCCTTGCCGCCCGGCGCGTTGAAGACGGGAGCGTCCGCGTTGTCGAACATGTGGCCGCCGCGCGAGTAGACCATGGAGTAAAAAATCTCAATGGTCCAGGGATCGTCTTTCTTCAGCGGGATGTCGATGGGGTATTCGCTCAGCCCCTTGTCCTTGATCGTCTTGGCCTGCGCGGCCAGCTCCTCCCACGTCGCGGGCGGATGGTCGAAGCCGGCCCGCTTCAGCGTCTTGGCGTTGTACATGAAGATGATCAGGTCGGCGTAGTACGGCAGCCCGTACAGGTGGCCGCCGAGCGTCATCCCCTGGCGGGCGTACGGGGCCCACTCGCCCTGGGCCCCCGCGAGCTCGGGCGCGTACCGATCGAGCGGAGCGATCCAGTCCGCGGCCACCCACTCGCGCAGCCAGTGGTCCGAGGAGTAGGCCACATCCGGCGCGTCGCCGGTCGCGAACTTGGTCGCCATGGCATCGTGGTAATTGAACCACGACGTGTCCTGGAGGCTGACGGTGATGGCGGGATTCCGCTGCTGGAAGCTCTTGATGTTGTCCTGGATGGTTTCGATCCCATAGGACCACACCATGAAGTTGAGGTGGACGGGCGACGGTTGCGCTTCTGCGGGCCTGGCCAGCGCGCCCAGACCGCCGAGCCCTCCGCACGCGGCATACGTGCCCGCCAGTTTGAGGAAATCCCGCCGGGTCCACGGGCCCGGTCGAATGGATGGCTGCATGGCTGCCTCCCCCCCCGCTCTCTGGATGTCGCGCCCCTCTCTTCAGCCAGGGTGTACGGGCCTCTGCGTCCATTTCCCTTCCCGACTCCTGCCCGAGAGCGCCCGGCGCGCCCGGCGGCGCAATTGCTGGGCTAGAGCGTCCGTGGTATAATGTCGGTTGTTGCGAGTCTGCCCCGCCGCCCCGGAACTTCCCCGGCGCGGGGCCAAGGTGGGTATCCCGATGAAAAAGGGCATTCATCCCAATTACAAACAGACCATGGTGACCTGCGCCTGCGGCGAAACGTTCATGACCGGGTCGACCTGCGAGAACATCCGGGTGGAGATCTGCTCGAAGTGCCATCCGTTCTACACCGGTCAGCGAAAGTATGTCGACTCCGAGGGCCGCGTTCAGAAGTTTGCCAAGAAGTACGGCATCCAGGTCTGACGCCGTCTGACGTTCCACCCCCACCGGCCGGGCCGGGTCGTCTCTCCGTCTGATGCTATAATCAATTGGGAGAACATTCGGAGGAGGGACGAGTGCGCCCGGAAGTGCTGACCCGTCTCGCAGCGCTGGAGGCCCGCCACGAAGAACTGGCCCGCGCCCTGGCCGACCCCGCGATTTTCGGCGATCAGGGGCGGTATCAGCAGGTGGCGCGCGAACATGCCGGCCTCGCGCAGGTCGTCGCCGCCTACCAGGACTACCGGCGGGTCACCCGCGAGCTCGAGGAGGCGGAGGCGCTGTCCCGCGAAGCGGACCCTGAGCTGCGCGGACTGGCCGCGGCCGAGAAGGCGGTCCTCGCCGGACGGCAGGCGGGCCTCGCGCGGTCGATCGAGCAGATGCTGCTCCCCAAAGACCCCCGGGACGACCGGGGCGTGATCATGGAGATTCGGGCCGGGGCCGGCGGGGGCGAGGCCGCCCTGTTCGTCGGGGACCTGCTTCGGATGTATATGCGGTACGCGGAGCGCCGGGGGTGGAGATCGGAGCTGCTGTCCGGCAGCCCGACCGGCCTCGGCGGGTTCAAGGAAGCCGCGATCGGCATCCAGGGGCGGGGCGCGTACAGCCGGCTCAAGTACGAGAGCGGAGTCCACCGGGTGCAGCGGGTGCCGGCGACCGAGGCCAGCGGGCGGATCCACACGTCCACCGCCACCGTGGCCGTCCTGCCGGAGGCCGAAGAGGTCGACGTGGTCATCCGGCCCGACGAGCTCAAGATCGACACCTACCGCGCGGGGGGCGCGGGGGGACAGAACGTCAACAAAGTCGAGACGGCGGTGCGGATCACCCACCTGCCGACCGGCCTGGTCATCGCCTGCCAGGACGAGCGGTCGCAGCACCAGAACCGTGAGAAGGCGATGCGGATCATGCGGGCGCACCTGCTGGCGCGGGCGATCGAGCAGCAGCAGGCCGAGGTGGCCCAGACGCGGCGGCGGCAGATCGGCGGCGGCGAGCGCAGCGAGAAGATCCGCACGTACAACTTCCCGCAGGACCGCGTCACCGATCACCGGATCGGCAAGACGGTGCACGACCTTGCCACCGTGATGGACGGCGATGTCGACGACCTGATCGAAGCGCTGGAGGCGGCAAGCCAGGCGGAGAGCCTCACCGCCACCGGGTCGTGACGCAGCCCGCGGCGGCCCAGGCCTGGTCCCGGCAGGACGCGTGGCGGTGGGGCGCCGGCCGTCTGGGGGCGGCCGGGGTCGATCCGCGGGACGCGCAGCTCGAGGCCGAAGTCCTGCTCCGTCATGCCGCGGGATTGACCCGGGAAGAGCTGCTGGCGCGACCCCTGACCCCCCTGGCGCGGGAAGCCGCATCGGCCTATGAAGCGTTGATCGCGCGCCGGGCCGCCGGCGTCCCGGGCGCCTACCTGGTCGGGCACCGCGAGTTCTTCGGGATCGACCTCCTCGTGGATCCCCGCGTGATGATTCCCCGCCCCGAGACCGAGCGGCTCGTCGAGCTGCTCGTGGAGGCGCTGCGGAATCATCCGGCCCCGTTCGTCGCGGACATCGGCACCGGCAGCGGCGCCATTGCCATCGCGGTCGCCCGCAGCCTGCCTCGAGCGCGGGTGCTGGCGACGGACCTCTCGACGGGGGCCCTCGAAGTGGCGCAGGTCAACGCCGCGCGCGCGGGCGTAGCCGATCGCATCAGGTGGGCCGAGGGCCCGGGCCTCGAGCCGCTGTCGCGGGCGGAGCTCGAGGGGCGGGTCGACGCGGTGGCGTCCAACCCTCCCTACATCCCCACGGAGGAGATCGCCACCCTTCCGCGAGAAGTCCGCGACGGCGAGCCGGCGATCGCGCTCGACGGGGGGCCCGACGGATTGAGCGTGCACCGTCCGATCATCCGGTGGGCGGGACGATACCTGGTCCCGGGCGGCCTGCTCGCGCTCGAGGTGGCGGCCGTCTGGCGGCAGGCCCAGACCGTCGCACGGCTGGTCGATGCCGCGGGGATGTTCACGCCCGCCCGGATTGTCCGCGATGACGCGGGCGCCGAGCGGGTCGTCATGGCGGAGCGAGTTGGCCGGGATGGAAATCATCGGGGTTGATCCGCGCAGCCCGGAGGCCCCGCGCAGGGCGCTGCACACGCTGCGCGCCGGTGGGCTGGTCGCGTTTCCCACCGACACCTTTTACGCGTTGGGGGCCGCGGCGCTCGACGAGGCCGCCGTGGCGCGGGTGTTCGCGGCGAAGCGGCGCCCACCCGGCGAGCCGGTGCCCGTCCTGGTCGCCGACCGCGACCAGTGGCGGACGCTGGTCGCCGAATTGCCCCCGGCCGCCGTCCGGCTGGCCGACCGGTTCTGGCCGGGCCCGCTGACGATCGTGTGCCGGCGGGCCGCGGGCGTGCCGCGCCTCCTGGGGGGCGGAGGGGAGACGATTGGGGTGCGCCAGCCGGGGCTCCCGATCGCGATGGCCCTCTGCCGCGCGCTCGGCCTGCCGATCGTGGGCACCAGCGCGAACACCCACGGGCTTCCCGCGCCGGTCACGGCGGCCCACGTGGCGCTCGATGTGGGGCCGGACGTGGACCTCATCCTCGACGGCGGACGCTGCCCGCTGGGCCGGCCGTCCACCGTGATCGATGTCACCCGCACGCCGCCGGTCATCGTTCGAGCCGGCGCGGTCTCCCTCGAGGCCGTGCAGGACGCGCTGGGCCAGACCCTGGTTCAGGCGGCGGCGGCACTGCGGTATTGAGACGGCCCGCGCGCGTGTGCGCCGGCACGAATGGAGGCAGCCACGATGGATGAGCTTCGCCGGACGGATCCGGAGATCGCCCGGGCGATCGCGCAGGACACCGAGCGGCAGCGCTATCACGTCAACCTGATCGCCTCCGAGAACTACGCCAGCCGCGCCGTCCTGGAAGCGCTGGGGACGCCGATGAGCAACAAGTATGCCGAGGGCTACCCCGGGAAGCGCTATTACGGTGGGTGCGAGTTCGTGGACATCTCGGAGCAGCTGGCGATCGACCGCGCCAAGGCTCTGTTCGGCGCAGAGCACGCCAACGTCCAGCCGCACGCCGGCGCCCAGGCCAACATGGCGGCGTACTTCGCCTTCCTCAAGCCCGGGGATCCCATTCTGGCGATGAACCTGGCGCACGGCGGGCACCTCACCCACGGGAGCCCGGTGAACTTCTCGGGGCAGCTCTACCGCATCATTCCGTACGGCGTCGATGAGCGCACCGAGCGGATCGACTACGACGTGATGGCGCGCCTGGCGAACGAGCACCGGCCCAAGATCATCGTGTCCGGGGCCACCGCGTACCCCCGCACCTTCGATTTCCCGCGGCTGCGCGCGATCTGCGATGACGTGGGCGCGCTGATGATGGTCGACATGGCCCACTTTGCCGGGCTGGTGGCCGGCAAAGCCCATCCGGACCCGGTGCCCTACGCGGATGTGGTGACGTCGACCACGCACAAGACGCTGCGCGGACCCCGCGGGGGGTTGATTCTCTGCCGGGCCGCCCATGCCGCGCCGATCGACAAGGCGGTGTTCCCCGGCACGCAGGGCGGCCCCCTGGAGCACTGCATCGCCGCCAAGGCGGTGTGTTTCCTGGAGGCGTCCAGGCCGGCGTTCCGGACCTACGCCGCCCGGATCGTCGAGAACGCGCGGGCCATGGCCGAGGCGTTTCTCGCCGCCGGCTACCACGTCGTCTCCGGCGGGACCGACAACCACCTGGTCCTCCTCGACGTGCGGGCGAGAGCGCTCACCGGACGGAAGGCCGAGAAGGCGCTCGACGGCGCGCACATCATCGTGAACAAGAACATGATCCCCTTCGACCCGGAGAAGCCGATGACCACCAGCGGGATTCGCATCGGGACCCCCGCGATGACGACGCGGGGGATGGGCCCCGGGGAGATGCGGCGCATCGCCGCGTGGATCGACGAGGTGCTGCGGGCTCCCGAGGACGCGGCGGCGGCGGAGCGCGTGCGCCGGCAGGTGAGGGACCTGTGCGCCTCGTTTCCGGTCTACCCGGAGCCGGTGGAGGTCGCCGGCTAGTGGGCCAGGTGCGGGTCTTCGATCACCCGCTGATCCAGCACAAGCTCACGATCCTCCGGGACCGGCGGACGGGGCACAAGGAGTTTCGCGAACTGGTCGAGGAGCTCGCGATGCTGATGGCCTTCGAAGCCACCAGCGGGCTGCCGGTCCGGTCGATCGACGTGGCGACGCCGCTGGCCACGGCCAAGGGCGCGACGATCGCCGGCCAGGAGATCGCCGTCGTCCCCATTCTCCGCGCGGGATTGGCGATGGAGACGGGCATTCTTCGGTTGATGCCGACGGCCCGCGTCGGGCACGTCGGGATCTACCGCGACCCCTCGACGCTGGAGCCGCACACCTACTACTGCAAGCTGCCGCCCGATATCGGGGAGCGGCAGGTGCTGGTGGTCGATCCGATGCTGGCCACCGGAGGCTCGGCCGTCGAATCGGTCGACCTGCTCAAGGAGCGGGGGGCCCGCACCATCAGGTTGATGGTGCTGATCGCCGCTCCCGAGGGGATCCGCCGCCTGCATGCGGAGCATCCGGACGTGGACATCTACACCGCCGCGGTGGACGAACGGCTCGACGATCACGGGTACATCCTGCCCGGACTGGGGGACGCGGGGGACCGGTTGTACGGGACCCGCTGACCGATCGCGTGGCGCGCCCCTCGTGGGACGAGTACTTCATGAACCTGGCGCGCCTCGCGGCGACCCGGTCGACCTGCCTCCGGCGCCAGGTCGGCGCGGTCATCGTCAAGGACCGGATGGTCCTCAGCACCGGGTACAACGATACGCCCCGCGGGCTGCCCAACTGCGGGGATGGCGGCTGCGAGCGCTGCCGGTCCGGCGCGGCGTCCGGGTTCGCGCTGGATACCTGTCTGTGTCTCCACGCCGAGCAGAACGCGATCATCCAGGCCGCGTACCACGGGGTGAGCATCGCCGGCGCAGCCATTTACTGCACGCACCAGCCCTGTCTCACCTGCGCGAAGATGGTCGTCAACGCCGGGCTCGCGCGGGTCGTGTTCGCATCCCCGTACCCCGATCCGCTGGCGGAGCAGCTGTTACGGGATGCCGCGATCGACCTGGCCCGCTTTCCCGATGAGACGGTGATGCAGCGGGGTTGAGCGAACGCCCCGGCAGGGCGAGATTGCCCCCCTCGGGAGCGCATGCTATAATGACCGGTCGTGGGTCGCCGCACGGGCGCGCCCACGGGGAGGACACGTCAGATGGAGCGGACAAGCCTGGTGGCGTCGGCCCGGACGGAGATCGGGAAGAACGCCGTCAAGAAGGTGAGGCAGGCGGGACTCGTGCCCGCGGTGCTCTACGGCCGGGGGCGGGCGCCGGTGGCGCTGGCGGTCGACCGCCGCGCGCTCCTCGGGGCTCTGCGCACGGAGGCAGGCCGCAACGTCCTCATCGACCTGCGGGTCAAGCGCAACGGCGAAGAAGCCACGGACACCGTGATGATCGCCGAGATCCAGCACGACCCCATCCGGCGGGAGGTCCTGCACGTCGATCTCCGCCAGATCATCCTGACGGAGAAGATCGAGGCGCGCGTGCCCATTCAATTGACCGGGGTCCCCGAAGGGATCGCCTCCGGGGAGGGCGTCCTCGAGCAGCATCTCCGCGAACTCGCGGTGCGGTGCCTGCCGACGGCGATTCCGGAGCACTTGACGGTCGACGTCGCACACCTGCGCGTGGGCGGGTCGCTCCACGTCCGCGATCTCCCGCCGTATGAGGGGATCGAGATCGTGTCCCCCCCCGAAGAGGTGATCGCGGCCGTTGTGACGCCGAAGGCGGAAGAGGTGGCGGCGCCGGCCGAAGCGGCGGCGCCGGCCGAGCCCGAGGTGATCGGGCGCGAGGCCGCCGCGGCGGCGGAGGGCGAGGGGAAGGCCGAACCCGGGCCGCGCGCCGACGCGAAGGCGCCCAAGGCCGAGGCCAAACCCGCCAAGCCGGAGAAGGCCGAGGCCAAGCCTGCCAAGCCGGAGAAGAAAGAATAGGGTGTGCCGCGGCCGGCTGCGGCGGTCGTGGGACGAGAGGTTGCCCCCGGCGGGGTTCCAAACCAACGTGGGGCCAACAGCAAGCAGACGTTGACGCAAAGAGGGCGCGGCGAAGGGCGCGCCCTTTCTGCTTGTCCTCAGGGAGGGCGAGGTCTCCGCGGAGGAGCGTTCGATGATGATCGTTGTCGGGCTCGGAAATCCCGGTCGCCGCTACCGAGGCACCCGGCACAACGTCGGGCAGGACGTGGCGCGCCGGCTCGCGGACCGCTTCCGGATCAGGCTCGAGGGGGACGGCCGGGCTGCCGCCGGGAAAGCGCGGGTGGGATCGGCCACGCTCGTCCTGGCGATTCCGGAGACGTACATGAATGTCAGCGGTCAGGCCGTCAAGGACCTGCTGCAGAGACGCCGGCGCCGGTCCGAGGATCTGCTCGTCGTGCACGATGACCTTGATCTGACGCTGGGGCACCTGCGGCTGCGGCCGGGGAACGGGGCCGGAGGGCACAACGGCGTTCGCTCAATCATCGAGGAACTGGGGACAGGGGCGTTTTCGCGCCTGCGGATCGGCATCGGCCGTCCGCCGGCCGGTCAGGATCCGGCCGAGTTCGTGCTGGAGCGGTTTACCTCTGAGGAGCGCCCCAAGATCGACGAGGCGATCGAGCGGGCGGCAGAAGCGGTCGTCGTCGCGGCGACCGAGGGACTCGCGGCCGCGATGAATCGCTACAACCGCCGGGCAACGGGGACGCCCCCTGCGGGGACTCCAAACCGAAATGGGACAAACAGCACGCAGAGGTTGCCCCCTGCGGGGGCTCCAAACCAGAGTGGGACAAGCAGCAACAAGAGGTTGCTGACACCGTGAACAGCATCCAGGCGGCCGCGGCCACGGGTCCCGGCCGCCCGAGGGCGGCGGCCGCGCTCCGGCGGTGGGTGGCGGACGAGACGTGGGTGAAGCGGCTCCTCACCGCCCGGCGGTGGATGAGCCGGGCGTACTTCGAGGCGCGCTATCTCCTGCCGGACCCCTGGCGCCTGGCGACGTCGGTGTACGAACACCGGCGGTTCCAGGCGTCTCTGGACATGCTGGCGGCCCGCCGGTATGGACGCGCGCTGGAAGTGGGATGCGGCGAAGGGATCTTCACGGCCCTCCTGCTGGGCAGGTGCGACCACATTGTCGCGCTGGACTTTTCGCGGCTGGCGGTCCGCCGCGCCCGCCGGCGGCTTGCCGGCGCCCCCGGGGTGGAGGTCAGGTCGCTTGACGTCCGGGGGGCGGATCCCGGCGGGGTCTATGACCTCGTTTTCTGTGCGGAACTCTTCTATTATATGAGCCGCCGCGAGTTCGAAGAGGTCGCGGCCAGGATGATTCGGTGGGTCGCGCCCGGAGGGGATCTCTGCCTGGTGCACGGCACCTCGGTTCACGATGCCGCCCCCCGGGCGGACGGCGCGGGAGCGATCGGGGAGATGAGCGCCCGGGTCATCCACGACCGGTTCTGCCGCGCGCCCGACCTCGCGGTCATTCGCGACCGCCGCCTTCCACGGTACCGGTTGACGCTGCTTCGCCGCCAGGAGGCGCCTCGTGGTTGATCAGGTCGCCGTCCGGTCCCCTCCGGAGGGGCAGAGCCTGCGCCGCGACGTGTCGGTGTGGGGCTCCTTCATGTGGGGGTTCGCCGACGTGGGGGCGGACATCTACGCGGCCCTGGGGCTCGTGATCGCCGCCACCATGGGGGCGGCGCCCCTCGCATTCGCGGCGGCGGGGCTCGTCTACATCATGATCGGCCTGGCGTATACCGAGCTGGCCTCGACCTACCCCGTGGCGGGCGGAGGTCAGTACTATGTGAGCCGGGGCCTCGGGGATATCGCCGGATTCATCGCCGGATCCGCCCTGCTCCTCGACTACACGATCGACATCGCCCTCTTCGCCGTCTTCTCCGCCGGGTACGTGAACTTTTTCTTCCCGGCGATCCGGAACTTCAAGGTGACCCTTGGGCCGTTCGCCGGCATCGCGCCCCTGTGGGCGGCCGAGTCGTTCGTCCTCATTCTCCTCCTGATGTGGCTCAATGTGCGGGGGGTGCGCGAATCGTCGCTGCTGAACGAGCTGATCGGCGCGTTCGGCCTGGTCGTGGAAGCCGGCCTCATTGTCATCGGGCTGGTCTTCGCCTGGAACCCTGCACTGCTCGCGGACCAGTGGCTGCACCAGTTTCCGACGCTCAACCAGTTCATGTACGGATCGTCGCTGGCGATCATCTCCTACGTAGGATTGGAGTCCATCTCGCAGGCGGCGCAGGAAACCCGGCGGCCGGCGACGGTGATTCCGCGGACCTCGATCGGATTGATCGGCAGCGTGTTCCTCTTTGCCGTGTTCTTCTCCATCACCGCCCTCGGCATTCTCCCCTGGCAGGAGTACGCGAAGGATGTCGATCATTCCGTCGCGCTCCTTGCCCACCGCCTCCCATTCGTCGGGCCGATGGCCGGACCGCTCGCCGCCCTCCTGGGCGCCGTCATCCTCCTGATCTCGTCCAACACCGGGGTCATGGGCGCCAGCCGGCTCGTCTACTCCATGAGCCAGCTCAACCTCGTGACGCCCTGGTTTCGGGCGGTGCACCCGCGCTACCGCACGCCGGTCCGATCGATCCTGATCTTTTCCGGCATCGGCCTGGTCGAGGCCGTGCTGGCGTTTCTCACGCCCAGCGCGGTCGATGCCCTCGCGAACCTGTACGCGTTCGGGGCCACGCTGGGCTACACACTGGTGTTCATCGCGCTCATCACGCTGCGCTTCAAAGACCCCTACTCGCCCAGGCCGTACCGGGTGCCGCTCAACGTCCGCTGGAAGCGGCAGGATGGACAGGTGGTCCACATCCCGGTGATCGGCTTCCTCGGCCTCGTCGGGGTGCTGATCACCCTGGGGGAGGTGGTCCTCACGCATCCCCTCGGCCGGATCGCGGGTCCGTGCTGGGTGCTCGTCTGCCTGGCCTATTACGTGACGTACCGGCTCCGCCGGAGGCTCCCGGTGCTGCGCAGCGGCCCGCACTCCTGGGAGGAACAACAGCGGGCCGTCCTGAAGGACGCGGAGGAGTATGATCTCCTGGAGGCGTACGAATTTGGCCTGGCGCAGCGGGACCGGCAGCGTGCACGAGGACAGGCCCATGCGTGAGGCGGTGAGGTTCACCCGGATCGACGCCTACCGCACGGTGACGAGCGCGCTCATGGTGGCGCTGGGCCTCGTGATCCTGGCCAGAACGCTGGTGTTCGGCGCGCACCTCACGGCGCTGCTGGTGGGTCTGGCCTTCGTCGGACTCGGCGGGCACCGGCTCTCGTTTGTGCTCGCCTACGTCCGCCGGGGAGGGGCCTTGTGACGGCGTCGCTGCACGTCAGCGCGCTCGGGGCCGTGCTCGCGGTCACATTCGCGGTCCCGATGGGCGCGCTGCTCGTGTGGATGCTCCGGCTGCCGCGGCCGGTGCCGCAGGAGGTGGCCAGGGCGGTGCGCTCGGTGGGCGCCGTGCAGACCATCCTCGTGCCGATCCTCGAGCACTATTACTCGGAGCGCGCGGTGGAACTGGCCAGCCGCCTGGGGGCGATGCAGAAAGCCAGGATCCTGCTCGGGTACGTCGTCGAGGTGCCCCGGACGCTCTCGCTGGGCGTCCCCCTTCCGGAGGCGGAAGAGCGGGCGAATCAGGCGCTCACGCAGGCCAAGGAGATCGTGGCGATGCACGGCCTCGAGGTGCAGGGCGAAATCATCCGCGCTCGGGAAGCGGGTGAGGGGATCGCGCGCATCGTGCGGGACAGGGGGGTGGATCTCCTCGTGGTGGGAATCTCCCCGGAGAGGGGCGCCACCGAGGGCTCCGCAGCGCGGTGCGCGGAGTCGCTCTTCCGGCATGCTCCCTGCGAGGTGATCATCGACAGGCTGGCGGAGACGAGCCTCGGGGCCTCGGCTGAAGAGGACCCCATTCCCGTTGGGGCCGCGCCGGGGCGGCAGGAGTGAGCGCCGCGGGTCTGCCGATGTTGTCTTGCGGGCGGTGTAGGCGGGTATTCCTACCAGAGTAAGGCAAACGGCAAGCAGAGGTTGCCCCCTGCGGGGACTCCAAACCGGAGTGGGGCAAACGGCAAGCAGAGGTTGGGGGGGGACAGGGCGCGATGCATACGGTGATTCTCGGATGCGGCCGTGTGGGCGCGACGCTCGCGCTGATGCTGGAAGACGCCGGCCACTCGGTCTCGGTCATCGATCAGGACCGCGAAGCGTTCCGGCGGCTGGGCAAGCGCTTCAGGGGGAAAACGATCCTGGGGATCGGCATCGATGAGGATGTCCTCAGGAAGGCCGGCATCGAGCGGGCCCGCGCCTTCGCCGCGACCACCAGCGGCGACAACTCCAACATCATGTCCGCTCAGATCGCCAAGGTGAAGTTCAAGGTGCCGCGGGTGATCGCCCGCATCTACGATCCGCTGCGCGCGGAGGCGTACAAGGAACTGGGGATCGATACGATCAGCCCGACGCTGCTGGGGGCGGGGCTGTGTCTGGACTTCTTCCTCGAGCGGCCCTTCCGGACGGTCGCGGAGTACCAGGCCCTTCCTGAAATCCTGGCCCACTCGTAGTCCTTCGAACGGAGCCCGGCGAAAGGAGCGGCCCATCATGTACGTCATCGTCGTCGGCGGGGGCAAGGTCGGGTACTACCTCACCAAAGCCCTGGTGTCCGCCGGCCTGGAGGTCACGGTCATCGAGAAGCAGCGGCGGCGGTATGAGCTGCTGCAGGAGGAGTTCGGCGACGCGGCATTCCTCGGGGATGGGTGCGAGGTGCGCACCCTCGAGCAGGCCGGGGCGCCCCGCGCGGATCTGTTGGCGGCGGTGACCGGGGATGACGAGGACAACCTCGTGAGCTGTCAGATGGCCAAGCGAAAGTTCAAGGTGAAGCGCGTCATCGCGAGGATCAACAACCCCAAGAACGAAGTGACCTTTCAGATGCTCGGGATCGACGAGACCGTGAGCTCCACCAAGCTGATCTACAGCCTCATCGAGCAGGAGGTCGAGGTCGCCGATGTCATCCCCCTCACCGCGCTGCGGAGGGGGCACCTGGAGCTCGTGGAGATCGCGCTGACCGAGGGCTCCCCGAGCGTCAACCGGCGGGTCCGGGACCTCGTCCTCCCCCAGAGCTGCACGCTCGCCCTGCTGGTGCGGGGGGAGGATGCCGAGGTCATCCACGGAGATACCATCTTCCGCGCCGGAGACATCATCGTCGCCATCACGCCGGCCGCCCGGGTCCAGGAGCTTCGCGCCGCGATGCTCGGCAAGGCGATCACGACCCCGCCCTGAGCTCCCCCGGGAACTGCCGCTGGCCGATGAGGCGACCAGCACATTCGTCTCCTCTGACCTTCCGGAACAGCCGATCCGGTAACATGCCCCTGCGGATCTTCCGCCAGGCGGCCGTCCTGGCGGTGCCCGTGCTGGCGGCCGGTCTCT
>VBAK01000026.1 GCA_005882275.1 Candidatus Segetimicrobium genomatis | reverse complement strand
CCTTCACGATCGTTTCCCGGTCTATTCCGCGAGGAAGGGACGCGGGCCTGTCGGTTTCGCTGCGGCTCCGCCGAGGTTTCGCGTACGTAATTCAGAGGGTTGCCCGAACCGTTGATCGTCTGGACGGCGGGTCCGCGTTCGTCCGAACGGCTAAATCTGCCCCGGCCGAAGTGATAGTTCGCGTTCGGAGGCGGTTTATCGGGCCGCGCCGATGCTATACTCTCCCCGCGATGAGACACCGAAGGCTGATCGTTCTGATCTGCGGCGTGGTCGTCCTGGCGTCTGTGTTCCCGGTCGGGGCCCAGTCCGGGATGTGGCCGGTGACCGACGCCAGAGGCTGGTTCACGATCAGCTTCCCGGGGGATTGGGAAGTCGTCTCGCGCCGTGCCGCGGTCCCGGACACGCCGCGGGCGGGCGCCTTTGAGAAT
>VBAK01000025.1 GCA_005882275.1 Candidatus Segetimicrobium genomatis | reverse complement strand
GCGGCGTTTTCGCTTCTGGCGAGATTCCGGCGGTCTCAGACCCAGTGGCTGAGCGAATCCGGGTACACCATCGTGAAGGAAGGCCAGGCCAGGGTCGCGGGGCACCAGGCGTATTACCAGTATGCCACCTTGACGCTCGATTCCCCCCGGGGGCCCGCCGGCCGCTTCCTGGCCCGCAGGAGCCTCTACGCGGTCACGGTCTTCTTCGGTGAAGGGCACCTCGGCGTCTGGGCCACGGGGTACACGCTGAACGATCCCGCGCGCGTGCGAAAGGATTTTGCCGCCATCTCCCGGATTCTCGAGACGATTCACCTCAACACGAGAGCCTCGGCCTCCATCCCACTGCCCACGTTCATCCGCTGATCTGCGGCGGCCGCCCACTCCGGAGCGGCCTGCCTGTGGTGGCGGAGGGAAGGCGCTGCCCCCAACCGAACCTGGGCGTCTGTCATGAGCCGCTCGGACTGGAAACGAACGGTTCCGCTCCCGGCCACGGTCCGGCTGGTCTGGCACGAAGCCGAGCCGTGCCCGCGCGACATTCCCCTTGACGCGTTCTACCGGCCCCTCGACATCCCGGCGTCCGACGGAACGCCCCCCTACATGGTCGCGAACATGGTGATGACGCAGAACGGCGAAGCCACCGTCGAGGGCAAGGCGACGACGATCGGCACGCGGGTCGATGGGGCGGCGCTGACGCGGGTGCGGAGCGCCGTGGACGCCGTGCTGATCGGCGTCGGGACCCTGATCCACGACGATGTCACCGCGGGGCTTCCGGACGCAGAGGTGGAGAGGCGGATCGCGCAGGGCCGCGCGCCCCGGCTGCTGGCCGTCGTGGTGGCGTCGTCGCTCCACTGGGACGCCGGGGTCTTCGCCCGGAGGTTCTTTGGCGATTCCGGGTTCGACAAGCTCGTGCTGACCGGCATCGCGGACCCCGCCGATACGCGCGCGGTGGAACGCCGGGGCGTGGAGGTCGTTCGGGTCCCCGCGGGGCCCACGGGTCGCCCGCAGATCGGTGCCGTCATGAGCGCGCTGGCGGCCCGCGGCGTCCGGTCGGCCGTGTGCGAGGGTGGGCCCCGCTTTCTGCCGAGCCTGTTTGCCGCCCGCGTCCTGCGCGAATACTTCCTGACGACGAGCCCCCTGCTGACCGGGGAGGCGCAGGCGCCCAGGCCGGTCATGGCGGCGGCCGCCGGCGACGGATCCCCGGTGCTCCTCTCACGGGTAAGCCGCCACGAGCATCAGTTCCAGGACCCGGGGACGGGCGCGAGGCTCGTGGAATCGTTTGAGAGATTTCGCGTCATTTACCGGGAGGATTCCGGGGCGCGGACGGGCGCCCGCTGACACGCCCGGGCGTAAGGGCCGAGAAATCTTGCCCGGTCCCCGTTCCTTCCGGCCTCCGGCAATGCTATACTCTCCCCACGATGAGACACCGGCGGCCGCTCGGCGGTCTCTGTGGCGTCCTCCTCGTGCTGGTGTCCGTGCTCGCGGCCGGCGCGGAGTCCGGGACGCGTACCGTCACCGATTCCAAAGGGCGGGTCACCATCAGCGTCCCGGTGGATTGGGATGTGTACTCCCTCGGCGCCAACGTGCTCGCAGGCAAGATGAAGAAGGATGTCCCCGAGGATCTCTTCTCGATGATCGTCGCGATGGCTCCCCGCGGGCCTGAACACCTCCCCGCCTTGACGGTGGTGACGATCAAGCTCCCCGGCGAGGTCTCCGGGAAGGCGCTCGCCTCCGCGGCGCTTGGAGCGGTTCCCACCAAGAAGATGAGCGACCTCGGCTACCACGTCGTGCAGGAAGGCTCGACAAAGATCGCGGGGCACCAGGCGTACTTCATGTATGCGACCAAGACGCTCGCTGCGAGCGACATGCTGGTGACCGCCGGTCACCTCCCTCCCGGGCAGAGCGTCTATCTGGTGTTTACGCTGTTCGGGGAAGGTGGGATGGGGATCTTTGCCACCGGATACACCGTGAACAACCCCGCGCGCGTCCGCACAGATTTTGCGACCATCTCCCGGATTCTCGAGACGGTGCGCTTTACCGCGAAGCCCTCCGCCCTGGCCCCTCTGCCCGGGGTGGGCGCCTCCTCGCCGGCGCTCGCGCCGCGCTGATCTCCCTCCCGCACATTCGCCAGACTCCTCACGCTCTGCGCTAACGACACTGCGGCGCCCGCATCCCCGACCGTCCGGGGGGCGCGGCCGCGATGCTGGAGGGATGGCGCCGTCCTCAATCGAAAGGGGCGTGTGCCCGCCTCCTCTAGGGGCTCCGTCTCTTGAGGCTCCGGGGGAGTCCGCGGCTGAAAGAGGTGACGGGCGTGCCGGAGATGGCCTCGTACCTGGAACGGACCCTCTGCGACCTCGTCAGCGTGCGCAGCGTCACCGGCGAAGAGGCGGCGCTGTCCGAGTACATCCACGATCACCTGACGCGGGCGGGGGTCTCCGTCCGGCGCGACGAGGAGGGGAACGTCACCGCGGAGGTCGGGCGGGGCGAGCGTCTCCTGGTGGTGAACGGCCACATGGACACGGTCCCCCCGGTCGACGGCTGGAAGACCGATCCGTTCACGCCGCGTGTGGAGGACGGCCGGGTCTACGGGCTCGGCGCCTCGGACATGAAAGCCGGCCTGGCCTGCATGATGTGGCTGGCCCAGCACGTCCGCCCCCACGTGCGCACGTGGTTTGCGTTCACCAATCACGAAGAAGGCGGGTCGATCACCCCGCGAAACGGGGTGCGCCGGCTCATCGGCCGGGCGCGTCCCGACTACGCCGTCACGACGGAGCCGTCGTACGATGATGCGACGGGCCGCCTGTCCGTGGGTATCGGGTGCCAGGGGCGGGCGATCGCGTCCCTGACCGTGCTCGGCCGCAGCGGGCACTCGTCGGACTGGCGCCGGGCGGACAACGCGATCTACCGCGGGGTGGACGTGATCACGCGCATCGCGGCGATCGCCGACGGCCTGCGCCCGGTCGAGGTCGCCCCCGGGGTCACGAGCGTCCCCGCGCTGTCCGTCGTCGCGGCGCACGCGGGGCTGGCGGACAATATTATCCCCGACCGGCTGCGGCTGACCGTGGATCGCCGGCTCTCGGTGGGCGAGGATTACGCGGTCTTCGAAGCAGAGCTGCGCCAGGCCGCCGAAGGGGTGAATCACGAACTCGAGATTAGCCGGCTGTGTCTCCCGACGCTCGCCGACGCGAACGGCCACACGCTGGCCGTGGCTCGGGAGGCGCTCGAGAAGACGCAGGGCGTCGCGCCGGTGCAGTTCTCCCAGGGCCGGCAGGACCTCTCCATTTTCGCGGAACGTACCCGGGATTTCTGCAACCTGGGGCCGGGATCCATCGGCCAGCCTCACAAGGCCAACGAATCCGCCTCTGTGGCCGGGATGGTCGCCGCGGCGAACGCGCTCCGCGGCCTCATCGAGGCGATCTAGCCTCGCCTCAACGACTCGGCGGGGTCGAGGGCTCGGGGTCGGCCGGGGGTTTGAACCGTTCGAAGGGATTCCGGCAGGACCGGCACAGGTACGTCGCCCGGCACAGGGTCGGCCCGAACAGACTGTCGACCGCCACGTCGTGCGATCCGCAGTAGGGGCAGACCGGCGGCTCGCTGAACCGCCTCCGCGGAACCGCGAGGCCGTACACCGCGAGCTGCTCCCGCCCGCGCGCGCTCATCCGGTCGAGCGTCCACGGCTCCTCGTAGGTGTACTCGACGGTCGCCTCCCGCACGTCGGGAAGGGCGAGCAGAGCCTCCCGCACGCGCGTCCGGATGACGTCCAGGGCCGGACAGCCGGTCCATGTGGGCACGAGCCGCACCGAGACCCGGCCGTCGACCACCCGGACCTCCCGCACGAGCCCGAGGTCGATGATCCCGATCGGCAGCTCCGGGTCCTCCACCGACCCGAGCACACCCCAGACCGCCGCTTCGAGCGCCGTCCCGTTCACCAGCGTGCCTCCGGGTCGGAGCGCCAGACTTCGGTCATCTGATCGTGGAGCCGGTCGAACTCGGGCGTATGCCGTCCGCGCCGGCCCCCTTCTTTGGGCGAGGCGGAGGGGATGACCAGCCCGCAGGGCTCGAGCACCTGCCGGACGGCAGCGTCCCACCGCCGGCGCTGCGCGGCGGGGGCATCGACGATCCTAGCTGCCACGAGCGTCGCGTCGGCATCGGTCTCTTCGAACAAGCCGAGCGCCTCCGGCCAGGCCGCCTCCAGCGCCGCCTGCACCTTCCGGTGCCCCTCCTCCCTCCCCCGCGCCAGGCGGGTCAGCCACGCGTCCGCAAACAACGCGTGATAGCGTTCCTCGCGAAGGAGGGTCCGCGCCAGGCCCGCCGCGGGTTCCTGCCCGGACGCGCTCAACAGCCGGAGCCGCTCCGCCTCGTACCGCTCATACAGGACGAGGCGCACGATGCTCCACTCCCAGCCGTCGTTCTCCCGCTCCATGAGGGTGGCGTGGCGGTATTCGGCCGGGGCGCGGGCGAACGCCAGGCGGTCGGCGTCGCCGCCGCCGGCGGCCAGCTGCGCATAGAACGCCCGGGCGTGGCCGATCTCCTCCTGGGCGATGCTGCTCAGGGCGACGTCGCTCTCGATATCGGGGCCGAAGCCCGTCCACTCCGAGTGCCGGTGGCCGATGATCAGTTCGTCGTCGGCGGCCCGCAGGAGCCATTCGCGGAACGCCGCGTCGACGCGGGGATCGGCGGCCGCCCGAGCCGTGCCGCTCACCTACTGGTCCTCGTCGCGGTGCGAGAGCCGCCAGCCGCTGTGGTAGATCTGCTGCTGCTTCCGGTAGGACCCGCCGAAGCGGTAGCTCTTATCGGTCGCCGGCGCGAACATCTCCGCGGCGTCCTCGGTCGTCGCGTGGATCTCCCCTGCCCGGACGACCCAGAGGTTGACGCACGGGTCCCGCCGCGTGTAGTTCTCCTTGGCGACGAGGAGCGCCATCTCCGCGTCGGGGGCGTGGACATCGCCGACGTGGATGTGCGGGTCCCGCGTGCGCGCCTGCAGGAACACGGCCCAGACATCCGGGGGAGCGTCGAGACGCCCCTCCCAGGATCCCCCGCGCCCTGCTGCGCCGGAGGCATCGCCTCCGCGGACCGCGCCACCACCCGCGGGCTCCCGCGCCCCCTCCGGCGGCTCTTCCGCGCTCACGCCGCGGCCCACTGGATCACCGCCTCCCGGACCCACGCGTGCTGCCGGTAGAACCGCTGCCGCAGCGCCAGGCGCTCCGCGCTCTTCGGGCCGCCGTTGCGGCCCACCCGCTTCAGTTCCTCCCAGTCTGGCTCGGTGTACACGTACCGATCCTCGCCGTCCACCCGGCGCAGGCCGGGGTCGGGCACCTCGAGGCCGTACTCGAGGATGATCGGGACGAAGCGACGGAGGAACTGCTGCCGGAGCTCTTCATTCGACTTGACCTTGATGCGCCAGGCGAGCATTTTCTCCGTGTGCGGCGAGACCCGGTCGGGCATGCCGAAGAAGTGGATGAGGGGGGTCCACCACCGCCGCAGCGCATCCTGCAGCATCGCCCGCTGGCGCGGGGTCCCTTCGGCGAGCGTCCGCCAGACGTCGAGGCCGAGCTGGATGTGAAAATCTTCCTCGTAGCAGATCCGCTTGAGCACCCGCGCGTACGGCGCGTACGAGCAGGACCTGAGCGCGCCCTGCGTCTGCATGGCGGCGCCGTCCACGAACACCTGGATGATCGCCACATCCGCCCAGGTCTCCGCGGGGTAATGGAAGACGTTGTGGAAGCGCGCCCGGCCCTCCACCAGCTCCGCGATCATCTCTTCGCGGGTGCGCCCGAGTGTCTCCGCCACGCGGTAGAGCAGCATCCCGTGGCCGACCTCGTCCTGCACCTTCGCGGTGAGCGCCATCTTGCGGGCCAGGGTCGGCGCCCGCGGGATCCACTCGCGTTCGGGCAGCGCGCCCATGATCTCGGAGTTCGCGTGCATCTGGATCAGGCGCTGGGCTTCGAACCGGTATTCCCCAGGGAGCCACTCGCCGGCTTCGATCTGGTCCCCCGCCGCGATGCGCTCGGTGAACCGAGCCAGCAGTTCGGGGTCATCCTGGGGCTGTGGGCGGGCCTCCATAATTGGGCCTCCCTATATGTGACACTTTTCGCCTGTACGTAGAATTCCCGTCACATCGATTATCTTCGCCGTAGTGGCGTCTGTCAACTGAAATAGCCCGGTGAGACAGACCGGCCCTCCGGCGGGGACCGGAGGGCTGCTGCGCTGCCTGTGGGCCCGTTCTGAGGCGGTGTCGGTCTCTCGTCAGGGTCAGGCTCAGTCGCCGTGCTTCTCCCTGAGCCGCTTGGAGAGGCGGAGCATCAACTGGTTTCGCTCGAACTGGCCCAGCCACTCGGCCGTCGCCGCGCTGAGGAGCGCGGGACCCGGCGGCACGATCCCCGTGGGGCACGCCGGACCGAGCCGGTCGGCGGCCATCTGCCGGTAGGTGGCGAGGGTGCGGTCGCCGTACCGGCCGCACTCGTAGTCGTCCTCGCTCAGGAAGATCACCGCCGGCACGCGCCGCCCGCCGTTCATCATCGCGGCCTCCTGCGCGGCCGCCTGGACATCGCGGTCGACGAACCGGACGACGATGCGCGGGTTCTGCTCGGCGATCCGGGCCAGGATCGGGCACTGGTTGACGCAGTCCCCGCACCAGGCGCCCGCGATGCACAGCACGCGCATCTCCCGGACGAATCCGCCGAGGAGCTCGCGCTGGTCGCCGGTCAGCGTGACGCTGTCGTACACGGCCTGCCACCGTTTCTGCTGGTCGGGCGTGGCGTGCTTCGCCAGGAAGTCGCGGTAACTCAGCCCCTGGGCAAATACCGGCCCCCACTCCATCCCGGAATCCTCCTCTCCCACATCGCTCTGATCTGGTTCAACGGGCCCGATGCCGGGAGAATTTCCCCCGTGCTCTACGGTACAAGCGTGAGCGACGTGGCGAATGTCGGGCGATATAATCCGAAGTCGCGCCGGTCATACGTAAAGACCGCGACGATTTGATGTTGCTCGCACAGCGCCAGACAGACCGCATCCACAAGCCCAAGATTGGCGTCGGCGTAGCGACGATCGATCTTCCGCGCAAGTTCCAGGGTTTCCACTGAGAGGGGCAGCAGCTCGAACATTCCGTCAAGCACATCATCCCATAGTGCCCGGACGGGGTGCATGCCGAGCCGTGCCTCGACGAGTAAGGCGGCTTCCGTGAGCACCGGCACCGGGATCGCCAGGATCTCCTGCCCCTGCGTCTTCTGAAAAAACGCGGCGGCCTCCTTGTGATGGCCATCATTGCGATCAGCCAACGCGTAGATCGCGCCTGTATCAACCAGGATCACGATGATTGGCGGCGCAGGTAGTCCCGGAGGAGTTCCTCGGTGTGCTCCGAAATGGGCGCTTGGTCCGGCCCCGAGGCAATGCCGATGAACCGCGCGCGCCGACGAGGCCGCGCCTCGGAGGTCAGAAGGCGATCGACGGCGTCGCGGATAATCTGGGCGACGGGCTTCCGCCGGCTGCGAGCATAGCGGGCCAGCGCCGTCCGTTGTGCCTCGGTGAGGTAGACCATCGTCTTTCTCATCCTTCGCCGATCGTAACGTAATCTGACATATATGTCAACACCTCTTTCCGCGACGCCGAGGAGGGCCCGGTCGCTCCCCCGAATATCATGGCATGAAGATTTCCTCCATCACGTGCACCCCGCTCGCGGCGACCCCGCCGCGCCCCGTGCAGTTTTCCATCGGCACCTTCTCGACGTTCTACGCCGGGCTGGTGGAGGTGCGCACCGACGACGGGCTGATCGGGGTTGGGGAGTGCATCGTCCGGCGCGCCCCGGAGGTCGTCACCACGATCGTCGATCGTCTCCTGGCGCCCCAGTTGATCGGCCGTGATCCCTGGGAC
>VBAK01000159.1 GCA_005882275.1 Candidatus Segetimicrobium genomatis | reverse complement strand
GGCGATTCCCATGAGCGCGTACGCGGCGGCCGCCGCCCAGACGGCGTGCAGCGCCGTCAACATCACGCCGGCGACGGCGTACAGGATCACCGCGGCCTGCGTGACCAGGGCGGAGCCACGCTCGTCCACCAGCGCGCCGGCGTGGAGGGCGATCAGCAGCGGCACGACGCCCGAGAACCCGATGATGGCGCCGATCACGCCGGCCGGCGCCCCCTGGGCGGCGAGGTAGAGAGGGATGAACGGAGCGACAACGTACCACGCGACGGT
>VBAK01000158.1 GCA_005882275.1 Candidatus Segetimicrobium genomatis | reverse complement strand
TGGCAATCTGTCCGACATGCGTCAGCGCGTCGGCGATGGGGCCCTGGAAGAGCTTTTCTGCCGGCGCCACGAGCGGAGCGCCGGAGGCCAGGTAGGCGTCGAAGGCCGCGAGCGAGGCGAAGAAGCGCTCGACCCCTGCGTCCCACGGGAGCGCCGCGGAATCGTGCCAGGCCCGGTCTCCCCGGGCCATGGACAATGCCCACTCGAGCAGGTCGCCGAGATGTGCCAGGATTTCCCCCGGAGTCCGGGTGGTCTCGGAGAGACGGAATTCCGCGAAGCCGGGGGGCGCGCCGCGCAGCACCTTACCTCCCCGATACGCCAGCGTCGCAACGCTATGGCGGAGCCACCGGCGATCGGCGCCGGACCCCGTCTCCTCGATGGCGCTCATCGGGGCGACTTTCGGCGGCAGGCCCCCGGGT
>VBAK01000157.1 GCA_005882275.1 Candidatus Segetimicrobium genomatis | reverse complement strand
GCGCGCGCGACGTTGGCCGGGTCGATCCGCGGCTCGGCGCGGATCGACCCGTCGGCCTGGGGGACGCCCCCCTCCATGCGCGCCGTCATGTCGGTGGCGGCGTTGCCGATGTCGATCTGGCCGCAGGCGATGTCGTACTTCCGGCCGTCGAGCGAGGCCGACCGGGTGAGGCCGGTGATCGCGTGCTTCGTCGCGGTATACGGCGCGGAGTTCGGCCGGGGGCTGTACGCGGACAGCGAGCCGTTGTTGATGATGCGGCCCCCGCGGGGGTCCTGGCCCTTCATCAGCCGGAACGCTTCCTGGGTGCAGAGGAACGCGCCCGTGAGGTTGGTCTCGACGACCGTCTTCCACTGCTCGTGCGTGAGATCCTCGAGCGGGACAGGCGGCGCCCCGACCCCGGCGTTGTTGAACAGCAGGTCGAGCCGGCCGAAGGCCGCCTTCGTCCTGGCGAACAGGCTTCTCACGGACGACGGATCGGTGACGTCGGTGGGGACGACCAGCGTCTGCGCTTCCGATCCCGCCGCCTCGGCCGTCGCGGTCAACGGCTCCCGGCGGCGTCCGGCGAGCACGACCGAATACCCCGCCCCCACCAGCGCCAGCGCGACGGCCCTGCCGACGCCCGTCCCGGCGCCGGTCACGATGGCCACCTTGGTCGCCGCGCCCATCCCCACGCCGGAGAGATCGCCTAGGCTCGGCGCTCGAGCGCGTCCTTCACGCGGGCGGGCGTGAAGGGCGCGGTGCGGAGGCGCGCACCCGTCGCGTCGAAGATCGCATTGGCGATTGCCGGGGCCGTCGCCACCGCGGCCGGCTCCCCGGCTCCCGACGGCGGCAGGTCCGGATGGTTGATCAGGACGATGTCGATCGCGTCCGGGGCGTCCGGCGTCCTGAGGATGGGGTAGGTGGCCCAGTCGACGCTGGTCACGCCCGACCGGTCGAACTGCACTTCCTCCTTCAATGCCCAACTCGTCGATTGGATCAGGTTCGCTTCGATCGTGCCCCGCAGGCCGTCCGGGTTGACGATCAGCCCGCAGTCGTGCGCGATCACCAGGCGGCTGATGTGGACCTGCCCCGTGGCCTGATTCACTTCCACTTCCGCGATGGTGGCCAGCCGCGTGTCGCCGCGGGGCGCGTAGGCGATCCCGCGTCCCGTGGCCAACCCGGACGGCGAGACGCCCTTCCTGGGCGACGGCCGCGAGGCCCAGCCGGCTTTTTGCGCCGCCGCCTGGATCACGGCGACGGCCCGCGGGTCCTGCAGATAGCGCAGCCTGAATTCCACCGGGTCGGCGCGCAGCGCGGCGGCCAGCTCATCGACGAACGACTCCGCCCCGAACGTCGTCCCCGGCTGGCTGGGAGCGCGGAGATAGCCGGTGCGCAGCGGCGACGCCTCCTGGGGCCAGGGCACGACCTCGCCGGCCCTGCGTTTGTTGGGAAAGGTGTAGGCCTCCTGTAGATTGGGGGGCTCATCGATGCTGTCCGCCGCCAGCCCGATCAGATGCGCGGCAAGGAAATTCCCCCCACGCGCCGGCTGCGGCGGGACCCCCCGGCCGGTGAAGTTGCGCGCCACGTAGTCCCAGGCCACCACGTTCCCTTGATCGTCCAGGCCGGCGCGGACCGCCGTGACGACCGGCGGTCCTTTGGGATCCCAGCCGGTTTCATCCGCCCGCATCCACTGCACGCGCACCGGGCGGCCGACCGCCTGCGAGAGGAGCGCGGCGTCGGCGGCGGCGTCGTCGGATCCGCTGCGGCCGTAGGAGCCGGAGCCCTCTACCCAGATGATGTGCACGTCGGCGGGCGGCAGGTTGAGCAGTTCCGCCAGACCCTGGCGCAGCTGGTGGGGGTGCTGAGTACCCGACCAGATCGTCGCTCCCCCATCGCGGACGTCCGCCACCGCGCAGGATGGACCCATCATGGCGTGGGAGAGGAACGGCCACTCGTACCGGGCCTCGATCGTCCGCGCCGCTTGGGCCAGCGCTGCGTCGACGTCGCCCACGTCGGCCATCACTCGTCGGAGGCGGGCCGGCATCGTCCGCATGGTCCGGTACAGGTCGGCCATCGCCGGCCAGGAGACCTCGGAGGCCGACCACGTCACCTTGAGGTTCCGCGCCGCCTGGATGGCGTCCCACTCCGTGTCGGCCACGACCCCGAGGAAGTTCCCCTTCCTCACCACTTTGACCGACCCGGGAAGGACCCGCGCCCCTTCCGCGGCGAGGAGCCTGGCGCCCGGCGGCGCCGGCCGGATCACGCGGCCGTGCAGCATGTCCGGCACCCGCACGTCGACAATGTACGTGAAGCGCCCCGTGGCTTTGTCGGGAATGTCGATCCGCGGCACGGGCTGGCCGACAATCGTATACTGGTCCGGGGATTTCGGGCGAGCGCTTCCCGCGACGTCGAGCGTGGAGCCCTCGCCGCTCGTCCGGAGGGTCACGTCGAAGTGCCGGCCTCCGATGAGCTCTCCAAACGACGCGGTCTTCGTCGTGTCATCCGTCCTGTGCACGACGCCGTCCCGGATCGTGAGCCGGTCCGCCGGCGCCCCGAGGCGGGTCGACGCGAGGTCCAGGAGCACCCGCCGGGCTTCCGCGGCGGCGTGGCGAAGCGGCCTGGCGCCGGTGGAGATCGCCCGGCTCCCCCCGATTCCCGCTTGATCCGGGGTCCGCGCCGTATCGCCCATGACGATCGAGACCGACCGGACCGGCACATCGAGTTCCTCGGCGACGATCTGCCCGTAGGCCGTGGCGACTCCCATCCCGAGCTCGAGCATCCCGGTGAACACCGTCACGCTGCCGTCCTCACCGATCGCGAGCCAGGAATCGAGCTGCGCAGGATCGGGGACCGCCTCCTCCGCGCCGGCCGTACCGGGCTGGGAGCCGAGGATCACGGGCGGCATCGCGAAGCTGACGACCACCGCCCCCGAAGTTTTCAGAAAATGGCGGCGCGAAAGGGTGTGTGCGCTGACCGCAGTCATCGCGTCCTCACCCCCCGTGCGCGGCGGCGCGGCGGACCGCGCGCAGAATGCGCATGTGGGCGCCGCAGCGGCAGATCAGGCCCGAGAGGGCCGTCCGGATTTCCGCGTCGCCCGGATGGGGTGTCTTGTCCAGGAACGCCGCGGCCGTCATGATCCACCCGTTGATGCAGTACCCGCACTGCATCGCCTGCTCCTCGATGAAAGCCTGCTGGACGGGGTGCGGATGCTCCGGGGAGCCCAGGCCTTCCAGGGTCGTGACCGGCTGGTCGCCGACGGCGGAGACCGGGATGGAGCACGAGCGCACCGCCACGCCTCCCAGGTGGACCGTGCAGGCCCCGCACTGCCCGAGCCCGCAGCCGAAGCGCGGCCCGTGGAGCTGCAGCTCGTCCCGCAGCACGTAGAGCAGCGGGGTGTCCGGGGAGGAGCGAACCGTGTGGGCCGTGCCGTTCACGGTGAGCCGGAGCGGGGAGGGCCACCCGGGGAGACCGGGCGCCAGCGCCACGCGGCCGCCGGATTTGCCGTCGAGGGGATCGCTGCTCATTGTGCTCATCCTCCAACCTCAGAAGATTGAACAGTCAGAAGAGATACTGTATGAGGCAACGAGATCGAGCCACCGCTACCATATAATATACCAATTGGACAGGACATGGGAACAGTGCTCCCGCCGGTCTCGGCAGAGGCATAGGAGAAGATGCGGATGGCGGCGTATGCCCCCCCTGCGGGGGCTCCAAACCTGATTGAGGCAAACAGCACGCAGAGGTTGCCCCCGGCGGGGGCTCCATACCCGATTGAGGCAAACCGCACGCAGAGGTTGGTGGCGATGAGCTCGGGCGCCTATGATGCGATCATTGTCGGTGGAGGGCACAACGGGCTGGTGTGCGCGTCATACCTCGCCAGGGCCGGCCTGCGCGTCCTGGTGCTCGAGCGCCGAGAAATCCTGGGGGGCGCGTGCGTCACCGAGGAGCTGTTCCCGGGATTCCGCTTCTCCGCCTGTTCCTACTACTGTCATCTCCTCCAGTCCAAGGTGATCGATGATCTCGAGCTGCGCCGCCACGGGTTTCACGTGTATCATATCGATCCACAGAAATGCAGCCTGTTCCCCGGCGATCGCGCGCTCGTGGTGTGGGAGGACGTCGAGCGCACGCAGGAGGCGATCGGGAGGTTTTCAACGCACGACGCCGCCGCGTATCCGAACTGGGTGCGCTTCTGGGAGCGCGCCGCCGGCCTGATCTACCCCTACTTCCTCAAACCCGCGCCGACCCTGGCCGAGCTGGCGGCCGGGCTGCGCACGGCGGACGACCAGGCGTTCCTCGACGCGCTGGTGGGGGCCAGCATGGAAGATGTCGTCACCGAGTTCTTCGAGGACGAGGCCGTTCGGGGCGCCTTCATCCAGGCCCACGACGCCGGCGATCCGGCGGCGCCCGGCAGCGCGTGGGTCTACGCCTACATCAAGTGCAACACGTTCACGCCGCCTGAGAACATCGGCATCGTCAGGGGAGGGATGGGCGCGATCACCGCGGCGATGGCCGCGGCCGCGCGGTCATTGGGGGTGACGGTGGAGACGAACGCGCCGATCGCCGGCATCCTCGTCGAACACGGCGCCGCCGTGGGGGTCCGCCTGTCGGGCGGGGGCGAGGTTCGCTCGCGTCTGGTCGCCTCGAACGCCGATCCGAAGCGGACGTTCCTCACGCTCGTCGGCGAGCAGCACCTCCCCGCCGGTTTCCTGCGCAGAGTCCGGCGGCTGAAGACCAATACGGCGTATTTCAAGTTCCACGCCGCGCTGAACCGGCTGCCGGATCTCTCCCGATATTTTGGGAGCGACTATGACGCGCGGTACCTCGGCTACGCCAGGATCTCGCCGTCGATCGGCTATTTCAAGCAGAGTTGGGAGGATGCGAAGCACGGCCGGCCGCCCCGGGGCCCCGTGATGGACATCCAGATCCCCTCGGGCTATGACCCGACGATGGCGCCCAGCGGGAAGCACATCATGTCCATCTGGGCCCTGTACGCGCCCGTGCATCCGGCCGAGGGGACCTGGGATGAGCGGCGGGAGGAGGTGGGCGAGCGGATGATCGACACGCTCGCGCAGTATGCCCCCGATCTTCCCGAGTGCATCGCGGACTGGCAGCTCTTCACTCCGCAGGATATCGAAGCGCGCGTCGGCCTCACGGACGGGAACATCCGCCACCTCGACATCGTGCCGGGCCAGTTCCTCGCCACCCGGCCGATGCCGGGATGGGCCCACTACCGCACCCCGATCAGAGGCCTCTATCTGTGCGGCGCGGGAACCCACCCGGGCGGCGAGGTCACCGGGGCCCCCGGCCACAACGCCGCGCAGGCGATGCTCGCGGATTTCCGCTAGAACCCCCCTCCGTAGCAGCGGCGGTCCTCCCGAGAGATTCCCGGAATACTGCCCAGCATCTCTCCCTCGTCCAGCCGCGCTCCATCCTTCCGATACGGATCCGGCGCCCCACCGGATGAGAGTGATCGTCCGCGCGGATATTTCGGCGAACGTTCGCGGTGGACGGGCCGCGGCGATGTCCGCTTGTTGTGCGGAGTTCGGTATACATATGAAGTGAGACACGACCTCACGAACAGGCAAACCCGGAGCGATCCGGGGACGCAAAGCGACAGGGCCACGGCGATCGGGGCCGGCTGCGCTGCCGAAGAGGGTGGGTTTCCATCAATGGAAGCCGGCCTTCTTTTCTTTAGGGGGCAAGGGGGGATTGATGTGAGCGCCACAGAGCCGCACCGGATGACGGCGCGCTCCCGCCGGATCGCCGCCCGCCGCCGGAACGGTCGTCGCGCCTCCGGCCGTCCCAGCCCGACAAAGTCCGGCCGTCTCACCCCCGCGAAGGCCGGCCGCCCTGATGTGATCAATCTCGGCTTCCCTGGTCCCGCCAAAGCTGGTCATTCCGCTCCGGCTGCCGCCGGCCGCTTTGATCCGGTCGACACCGGCTATCTCGATCTGATGGAGCCGGTGAACGGTGATCGCCGGGTCGGCAAGCGCCGGCAGGCCGGCCGTCCGCCGCGCGTCACCAGTCTCACCGGCCTGTTCTCACGCGTGCCGCGCGCCATCGGCGGGGTTACGCTCGTGCTCGGCGCCGCCGGAGCCGTCGCCCTGCACCTGGTTCTCTTCGGCCGCGCAAAGCGTCACATCGGGTTCTGATCCCCCACGCCCGGCGCGCGCCGGCCGCACGATCGCCTCGTGTTGCCCAGGCGCACTACTCCGGCTCGAACGGGATGCCCAATGAGGCCGGCGGTGATGCCTGCAGTGCGCGCAGCGCGCGCGAGACGCGCCGCTGGACGCCGACCGGCAGGGGCTTGAGCAGGCGCCGGACGGGCTCGGAGTTCCCCAGGGTGACAAGCAGCAGCGCGAGGATCATCAACGGAAAGGGAAGGGTAGGAAACACCTGCGTCGGCGCGCTGGGGATCAGGCTCTGGAGCACGGTCGCCAGCGTCTGGAGCAGGACGAAGAGATACGCGCCCGCCGCGGCGCGGAGCGGGTCCCAGTTGCCGAAGACCACGAGCGCCAGGACGATCCAGCCCGTGCCCTCGATCCCGTAGGGACGGCTCCATCCCGGCTTGACCGCCAGCGAGAACGAGGCGCCGCCCAGGCCCACCAGGGCTCCGCCGACGAGTGTGTAGATGTAGCGCATCCGGATGACATCGACCCCGCGCGCGAATGCCGCGGCCGGCCGCTCCCCCAACCCCCGCAGCGTCAGGCCCGGCTGGGTCCTGAACATGTACCACCAGACTCCGGCCGTCGCCAGGACGCCCGCGTAGACGAGCGGGTCCTGGTTGAAGAGCAGGGGCCCGACGATGGGCCAGTGCCGCAGCAGCGGGATGGGGGTGTACGGGACCTGGGGTCCGGGGACGTGGGCGATGGGATTCCCCAGCACGTAGGCCAGGTTCTGGCACACGATCATCAACACGAAGCCGACGGCCACCTGGTTTTGGCGCAGGGTCAGGCTTCCGGCCGCGACGACGAGGCCGCAGGCCGCGCCGACCGCCATCGCTGCGGCAAATCCCGCGAGCAGGCTGTTGGTGGCCCGCGCGGCGGCAAATCCGGCCATTGCGGTGAGCAGGATCAACCCATCCAGCGATAGATTGATCACCCCCGCCTTCTCCGCGATCGTCTCGCCGAGCACCGCGAAGAGGACCGGGGGCGCGGCACCCACGACGGCGGCCCCGAGGGCGACGAGGTTGACGGGTCACCTCCCCCCGGGGACCAAGCGGGCCTGCACCCCGCGCATGAGCAGCGCGAGCAGGACGAGCGTCCCCTCGAGGATGCCGCTGACCGCGGAATCCAGATGCATCTGCAGCGGAAGCTGCAGGCTCCCCGTCGAGACCGCGGCGAAGAACGCGGAGATCAGGATCCCCGCGAGGGCGTTTGAGCCGGCGAGCAGCACCACCAGGATCGCGAGGAAGCCGTAGCCGCCCGAGATCAGCGGAAAGAGCTGGTGCCTGGAGTAGGCGCCGATCACCAGGACGAACCCGGCCAGCCCGGCGAGTCCCCCGCAGCCCGCAAAGGCCCACAGCAGTCCCCGGGTCACCGGGACGCCCCGGATGTAGGCTGCGCGGCTGCTCTTGCCGATGGCTTTGAGGCGGAGGCCGAACTGCGTCCCGCGCAGGGCGCCCGCGACCAGCCCGATCGCGGCCAGCCCAAGGAGCGTCTCACCGGGGATGACCAGCGGCGGAACGGCGAACGTGGGCAGCCACAATCGGTCGGGAAAGGGCAGGGTCCCGCTCGTCGAGGCGATCCCCGGCCGGGCCCAGGGCCCGAGCACCAGGTACACGGTCAGGCTGCCGGCGATGAAGTTGAGGCCCAGTCCCCCGAAGATCTCGTTGACGTTGCCGTAGGCTCGGAGCGCGCCCGCGACCCCGCCCCACATCCCGCCTCCCAGTATGGCGGCGAGCCCTGCGAGGATCACACCGGCCCAGGCCGGCGCGCCGGGCTCCATCGCCCGCAGGAGCCCGGTCGCGAACACGGCGCCGAAGATCACCTGGCCTTCGATGCCGATGTTCCACACGCCCGCCGCGAAGGTGAGGAGCAGTCCCGCCGCGCAGAGCAGGAGGGGGGTCCAGGCGGTCAGCACATACGAGACTTGCTCCGGCGTTCCGAAGGCGCCCGCCGCGATCCAGCGGTACGCCTCCAGGGGTGAAGCGCCCAGCACCGACAGGATCCCTGCGCCGCAGGCCGCCGTCAAGACCAGGCCCACAACGCCGGCCGCGATGGACCGCAGGATGCCCATCGTGGCGCCGGTGGTGTTCACGGTCGTCTCTCACGGCCCACCGGCGCGTCGCCCGCCATGAGCCGCCCCAGCTGCTCAACCGTTGCCCGCCGCGCGTCGAGCGGCGCGGAGACGCGGCCGTTGAAGAAGACCAGGATCCGATCGCTGCGTTCGAGGAGCTCGTCCAGATCGGCCGAGGAAAAGACGACCGCCGTGCCGCGCCGGCGCCGTTCCAGCACGTGGCTCCAGATGGACTGCGCGGATTCGACGTCGAGGCCGCGGGTGGGGTGCTCCATCAGGAGCACGGCGATCTGCCGGGGCAGGAGCGCCAGCAGCACGCGCTGCTGATTCCCTCCCGACAGTTCCTGGACGGGCGTGCGGGCCGTGCCGCGGACGTCGAACGCTCGAATCCGCTGCGCCGCGGCCCGCGACGCGGCGTGCCAGTCCACGAACACGCCCGGCCGTTCCGCCAGGGCAAGGTGTTCCGCCACCGTCAGCCCGGGGATCAAGGCTTCGCCGAGACGCCCGGCGGGAACGTAGGCGACTCCGGAGGCGAGGAACTCCCGGTAGGGACGGCCGGTCAGATCGCGGCCCGCGATGGACACGCGGCCCCCCGCAGGAGGGATGAGGCCCGCACACATCTGTAAGAAGAGGCGCTGGCCGCTTCCCTCCAGTCCGGCGAGGCCGACCGCTTCCCCCGCGCGGACGCGAAGGGAGACGTTGGCGATGGGCGAGCGCGCATCGTCGACCGAGAGGGCGGCGAGCTCGAGCACCGGGGGCCCGAGCGTGATCCCGGTCCTGGGGGGGTGCGGGAGATCCCGGCCGAACATGAGCGCCACGAGGCGGCCGGGATCGCAGGGCGCCGCCACGTCCCCGGCCACCCGGCCGGCCCGCAGGACGGTGACGGCGTCGCACAGCGCCAGCACCTCCTGCAGCTTGTGGGAGACGAAGAACACGACCTTGCCCTGCCCGGCCATCGTGCGCAGCGCGGCAAACAGCTTGACCCGCTGCGGCTCAGAGATCGCCGTCGTCGGCTCGTCGAGGATGAGGACCCGAACGCCCAGCCAGAGCAGACGCAGGATCTCCAACTGCTGCCGCTCGCCGACGCTGAGGCCCGCGCACGGGGCGTCCGGGTCGAGGGAAAACGCAAACTGGGCGGCGAGGGCGCGCAGCGCCTCGCGGGCCCCCCGGCGGTCCGGGAGCAGGCCGGCCAGCCCGTGCCCGCGGCGCGCGCCAGGCCGTCCCATCAGAAAGTTGTCCAGCAGGCTCAGCGTCGGAAAATCGAGCGGGTCCTGGTGGAGCATGCCGATTCCGTGGCGGAGGGCTTCGGCGGGTGAGGCGATCCGGACAGGGGCGCCGTCCAGGAGGATCTGTCCCCGGTCCGGCGCGGTAAAGCCCGAGAGGATCTTCATCAACGTGCTCTTCCCCGCGCCGTTCTCCCCGAGAAGGCCGTGGATGCTGCCCGCCTCCGCCGTGAGGCTGATGCCATCGTTGGCGTGGACCGGGCCGAAGGACTTGTGGATATCCCTCAGTTCAACGCGCATCGGCTCCCGCGGGCGGAGGCCGGTCCATCACGATCCTCCGCGGGCGGCCCCGGCGGAAGACAGCGTCGAGGGGCGCGCTACCGGCTCGGTCCTTCCATTCCCTGGAGGAGCTGCGGCATGTACCAGATCTGGAGATCGGTGGCGACTTCGCCGGGCTTGAGGTAGAGCGATCCGTCCTGGAGCCACAGGGGTCCCTTCCACAAGATGATCAGGCGGTTCCCCAGGCCGCGGATCAGGGAGTCGAGCCGCGCGCCCGCTTCGGCGCCGAGGGCGGGGCCCCGCTCAAAGCCCACGGCGGAGGTGTCCGGATTGTCGATGTTTTTCCAGTCCGGGCCGTTCCAATCCCAGTACTGCTTGTACGCGCCGCCCTCGACCAGCCGGATCGCCTTGACGTAGGCCGGCCCCCAGTTGAAGTACGGGACCCCCAGACAGACGCTCGGCGCTTCCCGGCAGGCGCCCTTGAAGTCGTACGGGATCGCCCACACCTTGCCGCCGGCATTGGCCGTCTTGTTCGCCTCGACCAGGGCTTCGGTGGTGTCGATCCCGGAGGCCACGACATCGTAGCCGGTGGTGTAAAAATCGTCGGCCACCTTGGTCGGATCGAGGGTCTGACCGGGAATGTTGAACCAGAACCCGATCCAGGTGACTTTGAACTTCAGGGCGGCCGGGTCTTTCCCAAGATACTTGGTCCAGCAGTACCGCGCCCCCAGGTAGACGGAGTCGGCCAGGCGCCGGGTCTCGTCGTTGACGAGCGGGCCGAGGTAGCCGATCTTGCCCGTCCGCGTCGTCAAGGCGGCCGCGCAGCCGGCCACCATCTTCATGTACTCCATCCGGCCCATGAAGTTGCTCTCGTTCGGCGGGGCCTTGTAGTCTTTGCCCGCCTTCCAGGCGTGGTCGCCGGACACGTTGATGATGGGCAGCGTGGGGTGCCGCCTGGCCGCTTCCAGCGTGCCGTCCTGGAAATCGTCCGACGTCGTCAGGACGAGGCCGGCGCCTTGCGAGACCATGTTGTCGACGACCTGGGGCACGGTGACGCCGGGTTTGGCGGCCGGGTTGACGCTGTCCACGTAGATCAGCCTGGCGCCCGGGACGTGCGCCTTTGCGTACTGAGCGGCGATATAGTGCGCCTCGCTCCACCCGTGGTCGTTGTGCGGGCCCACCAGGACGACGCCGAAGACGATGGGAGCCGCCCCGGTTACCGGGAGCGCGGGCGCGCCAAGGGCCAGCGCGAGGCCCAGCACCAGCGAGGCCATGACGAGCGAGATCCCCCTCCTCATTGCACGGCTCCTTTCGGCGGGGCGCGACGATCGTTCCCCTTCCATCCGCACTGACAATTGTTCACGCCCGGGCAGGTTTCCCCTGCCCCAGGCCGTTGGGGAAAAATCGCGCGGAGAAGCGGGAGCGACATGCGCCTGCCGGAGCCGGCAGGGGATTTAGGAAGGGCGCCTCAGAGCCTGCTGCTTATTGAGGTCTCGATGCGGCCCTTCCTCGCACGGCGCGTTCGTGTAGCCGGAGCGGAAGGGGCGGACGGTGTTGTGTTCGGGCTGATACTGGTGCCGCCACACGCAGCCGATGTCCCGCCCCAGGAGGTGCAGCGACACCGACGGGATCCGGGAGGTCGTCCGCACGCTGTGGATGTCGTTTTCGGGGGGCAGCAGTTCGTAGAAGTCGCCGGTGCTCAGTTGCCGGGTGGCGACGAGTTCGAGCTCGCACCGCCCGTCTTCCGTCGTCCGAGTCTCGCGGTACACGCACTCTTCCTGGGTTCCGGCGTAGAGCCCGACCAGTCCCCAGGCCAGATGATCGTGAACGGGCGTGACGGCCCCGGGCACGACGACCAGGCTCGAGAGGGAGAGGGACCGGTCGGCGGCGCGGTAGAGGAGCCAGGTGCCGATCCCGCCGCCCATGCCGCTCTTTTCGGCTGGCAGTCGGAACTTCTCGGGAAGCCATGCCTGGTCGGCCAGCAGGCGTCGAAACGGCCCCCGCATCGATCCCAGGGCGGCAGCCGGAGTCGCCGCCCCGGCCGCGATGTCTCTAATCTCCCGCACGAAGCCCCGAAGCAGATCGCTCTGGATGAAGTACTCTTCCTGGAACGTCTCTCTTGCGCCCGGCACGATCGTTCCTCTCAGACCGGCGTGGATTTGCCTTTGCGCCACTCCTCGCGCCGATCGGGCTCCGGCTCTGGCGAGCGAAACGCCGCCGTCGGGCCGGAAGCGCCGACGTAGCGCACCGAATACTCCGACCCCCAGCCGTTCGGCACCCGCCCGTCATCGTTGGGATCGAGCCAGTACGCGCCGTCGACATTGAAGCAGTAGATCGTGCGGCCCGGAGGCAGATACAGCGTGATCGTCCAAAAGCCTTGAGGGTCCTTCGCAAGGACGTGAGCGCGGGGATTCCATCCGTTCCAGGGTCCGAGGATCGCGACGTGATTCGCCGCCGGCGCGAGCGTGCCCGGAAACCGGAAGACGATCGGGACTACCGTCATGCTCGTCATGCTCATACTTGCCCTCGTCCCTCGCAGGTCTAGAGAGGAGCAGGGCAACAGGGTCTGCCCTCGAGATCGCAGGGAACAGACTGCAATGCGACTCTGTACGGTTCCATCCTCCCACGATTCCCGAAATTTGTATACGCCGAATGTGTGTTGGTCATTCACCCGAGCAGGCGGCGGCGTTCTTGATCTCGCGCACCCATTCAGGCGGGTCATCAGGATGGAACGTGGGCGACCATCTCGATCTCGACGTGCAGCTCCGGCCGCGCCAGGGCGCTGACGCCGACGGTGCTGCGGGCCGGCAGGTCGCCGGAGAAATAGGTGCGGTACACCTCGTTCATGGCCTGGAAGTCCCGCATGTCCGTGAGGAAGACCGTGACCTTCAGCACCTTGTCCAGCCCCGACCCTGCCGCGGCGAGCACCGCTTTGAGGTTCTCAAACACGTTGCGGGTCTGGGCGCGGATGTCCTCGGGGACCTTGCCGTTGATGTCGCTGCCGACCGCGCCGGAGGTGAAGAGCAGGTTCCCTAACCGGATGCCCGGGGAGTATGGTGGAACGGGCCGTGGACGCCCGGGGGGAAAGATGGCCTGACGATCCATGGAGCACCTCCTGGTGAGGGTAGAGACGCCTGACCGTGATCGCGTTCGCGCGTCCTGCCGTGGGGTTTGGTGCGGCGCCCCCGGGTTCCTGCCGGCGAGAGCCCGGTTCGTCGCGGGTTGTTCACCCACCCGTCTGGAATCCGGGGGCGTGGAGAGGACTCCGGTTTGAAGTGAAAGAACAGGCATTCCTGTCCACGCAGACTCATACAACGTCGGGGATCATCGCCGACCGGTCACGTGGTCCCGGGTGGTAGCCGTGCGGATGGGGATCGATATCGGCGGGACATTCACGGACCTGGTGCTGGTCGATGACCGTTCCGGCCGGGTGATCATCGAAAAGAGCCTGACGACCTACCCGGATCCCTCCGAGGGGGTCATGGCGGTCGTGGCCCAGGCCATGGCCCACGCCGGGGCGTCGCTCGCGGACGTCGACGTGCTGGTGCACGGAACGACGCTCGCCATCAATACCCTGATCGAGCGCACGGGGTCGCGGACGGCGCTGTTCGCAACGCGCGGGCATCGGGACGCGATCGAGATCCGCCGCGAGCAGCGCTATGACATGTACGACGTCCTGCTGGAGGCGCCGGAGCCGCTGGCCCCCCGCCATCTCCGCTTTGATATCGAGGAACGCATGACCGCGGACGGCCAGGTAGCCCTGCCGCTCGATCGGGAGCAGGTCGCCCGGCTCCTCCGGCGGCTGGAGGAGCGCGGCGTCGAAGCGCTCGCGGTCTGTCTGCTGCACAGCTACCGCAACCCGGCGCACGAACTGGCGGTCGCGGACATCGCCAAGGACGCCGCTCCCGCCCTGCGGGTCTCGCTGTCCTCGCAGGTCGCGCCGGAGATCAAGGAATATGAGCGCGCCTCCACCACGGTGTGCAACGCCTACGTTCAGGAGCGGATGGACCGGTACCTGGACCGGCTCGAGCGCGAGCTCAGCCGCGCCGGGTTCCGAGGCGCGTTCTATCTGATGCAGTCGACCGGCGGCCTGCTTGGGACCACGATCGCGCGCAGGTTCCCCGTGCGGGTCCTGGAGTCGGGGCCGGCCGGCGGCGCCCTCGCCGCCGCCAACGCCGGCCGCCTCGCCCGCAGACACCGGCTGCTGTCGTTCGACATGGGCGGGACCACGGCGAAGCTGGCGGTGATCAACGACGGCGAGCCGTTGGTGGCTCCGGGCTTCGAGGTCGCGCGCGTCTACCGGTTCGCCCGAGGGAGCGGTCTCCCCGTGCGGATCCCGGTCATCGAGATGATCGAGATCGGGGCCGGGGGAGGGAGCATTGCGCGGGTGGACCAACTCGGCCTCGTTCGGGTCGGGCCGGAGAGCGCCGGCGCGCATCCCGGCCCTGCCTGCTATGGACGCGGCGGCGTCCTCCCCACCGTCACGGATGCCGACCTGCTCCTCGGCTACCTGGATCCCGCCTACTTCCTCGGCGGGCAGATGCCGCTCGATCCCCACCTGGCGCGCCGGGCGGTGACAGATCACATCGCCCGTCCGTTGGGTCTCGATGCGACGCAGGCCGCATGGGGGATCCACCGCATTGTGAACGAGAACATGGCCAACGCCGCCCATGTGCACCTCATCGAGCGGGGCGCCGATCGCCGCGCGTACGCGCTGTTCGCGTTCGGCGGCGCCGGTCCGGTGCATGCGTACGGCGTCGCGTCGCTCCTCGAGGGGCCGTCGGTCATCGTGCCCCCGAGCGCGGGGGTCGCCTCGGCGGTGGGCTTTCTCACCGCGCCGCCGGCATTCGAGTTCGTGCGCGGATGGTACTCGCGGCTGGGCGAGGTGGACTGGGCGCGGGTCAACGAGGCCCTGGACGGCATGGAGGCGCAGGGCCGGGCGTTGATCGCCGGCGCCGGCGTTGCCGGCGATGCGGCGCACGTGCAGCGCGCGTGCGATGTGCGGTACGAGGGGCAGGGATCGGAGGTCACCGTGGCCGTGCCGGGTGGCGCGCTGTCGGCGAGGCGCGCCGACGACATCCGCAGCGCGTTCGAGGAGCGGTACCGGACGCTGTACGGGCGGACCGTTCCCGAGTTGGGACTGGAAGTCGTGAACTGGCGGGTGGCCGTCCGCGGCCCCCGGCCGGCGCTGCGGGACTCCGGCGCCGCAGCGGACGGTACGGGGCCGCGGCATGCGCGCAAAGGCTCGCGCCCCGCGTACTTCGGCGGCGCGCACGGGCTCCTCGACACCCCCGTCTTCGACCGGTACCGGCTCGCGCCCGGCGTGACCGTCGAGGGTCCCGCGATCATCGAGGAGCGTGAATCCACGATTGTCATCGGGCCGGGCGGGCAGGCCTGGGTCGACGAGTTCCTCAGCGTCGTGGTCGACCTTCCCGTCCCTCGGGGGTCCGGGCAGCCCGGCGCGCCGGGGGAGGGCGCGCCGCGATGAGCGACCTTCGCGATCCCGTCACCCTGCAGGTCCTGTGGCAGCGGCTCATTTCGGTGACCAACGAGCAGGCCGCCGCGCTGATCCGGACGGCGTTTACGCCGATCGTCAGGGACGCCGAAGACCTGTCCTCCGCGGTGTTCGATCGGCGCGGCTACATGATCGCCCAGTCCGTCACGGGCACGCCCGGGCACATCAACTCGATGGCCACCGGGATGAAGCACGTTCTCGCCGCGCATCCTCCCGAGACGCTGCGTCCCGGAGATGTGCTCATCACGAACGACCCGTGGCAGACGTCGGGACACCTCCTGGACCTGACGGTCGCCACCCCGGTGTTTGCGGGAGAGACCCTGGTCGGGTTCTTCGCCAACACGTGTCACGCGCTCGACATCGGGGGCCGGCCGTTCTCCGCGGACGCCGATGACGTCCACGAAGAAGGCCTCTACATCCCGATCATGAAGCTGTATGACGGGGGGCGGCCCAACGAATCGTTGTTCCGCATCGTGGAGGCGAATACTCGCGCGCCGGTGCCGGTGCTCGGCGACATCCACGCCCAGGTCGCGTGCAACGATGTCGGCGCCAGGAGCCTCCTGGCCTTGATGCGGGAGTTCGGCCTCGACTCGCTCGACGAGCTGTCGGACGCGATCATTCGACGCTCCGAGGAGGCGCTGCGGCGCGCCATCGCGGCGCTCCCCGACGGCGAGTATACCAGCGAGACGACCGCGGACGGCCTGGACGCCCCCGTCCGCATCAAGACGAGGGTCGCCGTCGTCGGGGATGGGGTGACCGTCGACTACACCGGCACCTCGGCCCAGGACCGGCGGGGGATCAACGTGCCCCTGAACTACACGACGGCCTACACGACCTTCGCGATCAAGGCCGCGATCGGCCCGGAGGTCCCCAACAACGACGGCAGTTTCCGGCCGGTGCGGGTGATCGCGCCCCCGGGATGCATCCTGAACGCGCAGCCCCCGGCGCCGGTCGCGGCGCGGGCGATCGTGGGACATTTCCTGCCCGGGACAATTTTCCGCGCCCTCGGGCCGGCGCTCGGGTCGCGCGCCATGGCGGCGGGCGCCGATTCCATCTGCCTGATTACGGTGCACGGCGAGACCGCCGCGGCGCCGTTCACCTACACCTTCTTCTGCGTCGGCGGGATGGGCGCGCGGGCGGCGAAGGACGGGCTCTCCACGACGGGGTTCCCGAGCGGTGTCGCCGGCATGGCCGCGGAGGTCACGGAGACGCTGGCGCCGGTCCTGATCCACCGCCGCGAGTTCCGGGACGGCTCCGGCGGACCGGGCCGTCAGCGCGGCGGGCTGGGGCAGACGATCGACCTCGCCGTGCGCACCGGACGCCGGTACAGCATCGCCGCCTCCGCGGATCGCACGCGGTGCGCCGCCGAAGGCGCCGCCGGCGGGGGCCCCGGCGCCCCCGCGCGAACCATCCTGGACTCCGGGGAGGCGCGCGACTTCAAGCGCACGCAGCAGGTCCCACCCGATCGGCGGGTCATCTTGGAGCTCGCCGGTGGGGGCGGTTTTGGGGATCCGCTGACGCGCGATCCCCAGGCGGTGCTGCGCGACGTGCTCAACGGGTTCGTGAGCCTCGAGGCGGCGCGCGCGGACTACGGGGTCGTCATCCGCCGCCTGGTCCCCGACGACGAAACGGTGCTGCTGCCGGAGGATTTCGTGGTGGACGAGGCGGCGACGGCTGCGCTCCGATCCACGCCTGGACCTGCCCAACATAGGCCCGGTCAAGCGCCACGAGGTGGTCATGGATGAACGACGTCGCCAGCCGTTCGAGGATGGCGTCGGCATCGTGGCGCATCGGCCAGACGGCGCGAGCCCGGTACGCGTTCACCGCTTCTTCCAGGCGTTCCGCACTCAGCGAATGCTGGCTCGCGAAATCGAGCGTGATCCCGTCTTTGCCGGTCCGGAGCTGCCAGAGCACGGCGCGGTTGAAGAACCAGCCATCGCTCTTCCAGAGCGCATGGCGCCACCGGCGATCCCGAGGCGCGGCCTCGATCCAGACGGCGAACTCGAGGGTGCTGGCGTCCCAGAACGGAAGCTCCAGGCGCTGCCGCACGTGAAAGGCAGCGCCCGCCGGCCGCACCCACTCGACACCCGGCCATAGGCGCAGCAGCTCGTCCGGTTCCTCGAAGATCCTGCGCGCCGCCGGCAGGTCGCAGGCCAGCGGCACTTCGACGGCGATCAGCGGCAGCCGGCGCGCGGCGGATGCAACGGGCGGGGCCGGCCTGGCCGTATTCAAGACGGCCCTCATACGCGCCGTGCTCACCCGGCGAGCCAGGGAGTAGACAGCTGGAACCACTCCTCCGGTGGGTTCACGAACCCGCGTACTTTCTTGTTCAGCACCACGATGTTCAGGTCGTTGCAGATGGGCCAGAAGGCCACGTCGTCGCCCATGACGATCCGATCGACCTCGCGATACAGGCCGGCCCGCGCGGCGTCATTGAACTCGGACCGTGCCTGGTCGAGAAGCCTGTCGACCCGAGGGTTGGCGTAGAATCCGTAGTTCACCCCGTGCGGAGGCTGCCGGGTCGAGCGGCAAACGATATCGTTCCAGTAGTTCGAGGTCATGCCCCACGACAGCTGCGCCCCGCCGGTCCCTGCCGGACGGCCCTTGAACAACATGCCGACGTACGTGACCCACTCGTAGGTCTTGATGTGCGCGGTGACGCCGATGTTCTTGAGGTCGCGCTGGATCCACTCGATCATCGACACAGGGACCATCTGCCCGGATCCCGCGGTCGACGTTTCCAGCGTTGTCTCGAACCCATTGGGATATCCCGCCTCGGCCAGCAGTTTCTTGGCCGCCGCGGGGTTGTAGGCGTGCGGTCTGTAGCTCGGATCATACGCCAGGGTCGCCGGAGAGAGCATCGAGTAGGCCGGCGTCGCGGTGTTCTTCAGCAGTTCGCGGCACATGCGCTCGCGATCGACGCCCATGACGAGCGCCTGGCGGACGCGCCTGTCCTTGCCGACGATGGGGTCCTTCAGATTGAACGCGAAGTACCAGATGTGCGGCGCGTGGCTGGCGAGGATGACGTACCCTTCGCGCTGCAGCGCGGCGACGCTGTCGGGCGGAGGCGCCAGGATGAAATCCACCTCGCCCTTGCGCAGCGTCGCCACGCGGGTGCTCGGGTCGTCGAGCTGCCGGAACACGATTCGGTCGGCGTTGGGCTTGGGCCCCCAATACCCCTCGAACCGGTCGAGCGTAATGTGATCGTTCGGCACGTTTTCCGTCGCCCGGTATGGACCCGTCCCGGCCGGGTGCTGGTTGAAGTTCTGATTGCCGAGCTTCTGGGCCTGCGCGGGGCTGATCATCAGCGGTTCGCCGAAGCTCTGCACCGTCATACGCTCCCATTCGGCAAACGGGGTCGTGAACGTGATCTTCAAGGTGTACTCGTCGAGGGCCTGGACATCTTTGATCACGTCCACAACGTAGGAGCAGTAACTGTTCGCCCGCGCGTAGTACTGGGGGGCTTTCTTGTCCCACATCCGTTCCCAGTTCCAGAGGGCGGCCTTGGCGTTGAAATCCGTGCCGTCGTGGAACTTTACCCCCCGGCGCAGCGCGAAGGTGCGGGTCAGCTTGTCGTCGCTGAGTTGCCAGCTCTCGGCAAGGCGTCCGATCAACGGCGGCGCGGGCCGGTCGATCTTCGACAGATCTTCTGTAATCAATCCCTCGAAGATCTGGTACGTGACCCGGTAGGTGAGCCAGCAGCCGGCGGCCTGGGGATCGAGGATATCGGACGGGCCCTCCATCCCATAGATCAGCGTGCCGCCCCTCCGCGGCGCGCCGTCGGCCGTCTGCGATCCGTACCGGTCGGCCGGGAGCAGCGCCGCGGAGGGTAACGGCGCAGCCGAGGACGTTTGGGGGGACGCGGGCAGTCCACCGGATGCGATCGCTGCGCCCGCTGCTCCCGCCGCGGTGGTTGCGGCCGCCTTGAGAAACGCACGACGGTTGACGTGGACCGATCTGAGGCTGTCCAACAGGTCTGGGTCTAAATCGTGCATCTTCCACCTCCCCCTTCCGAGAGTGTGCGCCAATTCTCCGTCCTTGATGCAAAGTCCCTCTCGTCAGGCATTGCAGCCGGCGCCCAGGCGCGTCAGGCGAGGCGCGCGTGCGCCTGGTCGGTCCCCGCGGAGCCGGCCCATCGATCGGTCCCGAGAGCCCCCGCCGCTTTCAGGCGGCGACGGCGCGGGTCGAGCGCGTCCGAAAGGCCGTCGCCCAGATAGTTGAACGCGAGCGCCGTCAGCAGGATCAGAAGGCCCGGCAGTGTCGACAACCACGGGGCCACGCTCAGAACATCTTTGGCGTCGCGGACCATTGCGCCCCAGTCCGCGGTCGGCGGCTGCACGCCCAGGCCGAGGAAGCTGAGCCCGGACGACAGCACCATCATCATGCCGACCAACGTGGTGCTGTACGCGAGCACCGGCGGGAACGCGTTCGGCACGACGTGTCTCACCAGCGTGCGCCGTGTGGAGGCGCCCATCGACCGGTTCGCCTCGACGTACGGCAGCACCGCGACGCCGCGCACCGAGTCGTGCACAACGCGTGTGATGTATGGGATCAGGACGATCCCGATCGCCAGCATCTGGTTCTGTTCGTTCGGGCCGAGGGTGCCGGCGATGGCGATGGCAAGCAGCGCGCTTGGAAACGCAAACAAGATATCCATGCCCCGCATCACCACGGTCTCAACGACGCCGCCGGCGTACGCGGCGACCGTGCCCAGGGCGAGGCTCACCAGGGTCGCCGCCGCCGTCGGGACGACCCCGGCGAGCAGCGAAATCCGCCCGCCCCAAAGCAGGCGAGCCAGCATGTCTCGCTGCTGGCTATCGATACCGAGCGGATGGCCGGGAGTGAACGGCGGCGCGAGCCGCGAGCCGTTCACCGGGATCGTCGGGTCATATGGTGAGAAGAGGGGAGCGGCGACACTGACAAGCACAACCGCGGTGACGACCATGAGGCCGGTGAGGGCAGGCCGGTCTGCCACGGTCGCCCGCCAGATCAGCGTCCAGGCGGACGTCGCCGGCCGGCGGGTCACGCCCCTGCGCGCCTTCATCGCCGCGGGCCCCCCTTCGCGCGCTCCCGGGCTGCGGTTCGCCACTAGCGGATCTGGGAGACGATGTAGGCGCCGGTTTGCTCGAAGGCGTGGCCGGCTCTGAGCAGCATCGCCTCCCCCCACGCCGGGCCGACAAGCGTCATGCCGATCGGCAGCCCCTCCGACCTGGCGCAGGGCACGGTCAGCGCCGGATGCCCCGTCACGTTGAACGGACACGTGTTGTGGTTGATGCCGAGGGCGCTGGCGACGACCTCTTCGGGCGTGAGCTCGAGGGCGGTGGGCAGGGGAATCGCCTTCATCGGCAGCGTCGGCAGCAGCAGCGCGTCAACCTCACGGAACATGTCGTCGTACGCCCGCGTGAGCACGCGGCCGAGGTTTTGCGCCTTCGCGTAGTAGCGTCCGTGATATTGCTCATGCATGTGCCGGGCCATCAGCATGACGAACTTGACGGTGTCCGGCAGGCTGTCCACCTCGCACAGGCGTCCGCGGGCGAACGCCTTCAGCATGGACACGCTGTACCGGCCCTTCCAGTTGGTGCCCATCGAGTTGCCGTCCATCATCAGCGCCGCGGCGCCCTCGACCGCAATACAGTTCCAGATGTCCACGCCGTGCCGGTGCATCGGGACTGAGACGTTCCGCACCGTCGCTCCCAAATCCGCGAACGCCGCGGCCGCCGCGCGCACCGCGGCGTCGACGTCGGCCTCCGAACGGTCCGGCCAGCCAAACGCTTCTTCGAGGATGCCGACGCGGAGGCCGCGCACCCCCTTTCCGAGCGCCGCTGTGTAGCGGTCTGTGCGCACGTCGCGCTGCCGGGGGTCGAGCCCGTCCGGTCCCGCCAGCACCTCGAGCAGCAATGCGACGTCCGCCACCGTGGTCGCCATCGGACCGATGTGGTCGAGGGTCTGCTCGATCGGAAAGATCCCGGTGTACGGGACGAGCCCGTAGGTGGGCTTCAGACCGTACACGCCCGTCCAGGCACAGGGGTGGGCGATCGATCCCCCCTGGTCGCCGCCGATCGCCATGTCGCACTCGCCCAGCAGCAGCAGGACCGCGCTGCCCGTCGAGGAACCGCCGACGGAGCGCGCCGGATCGTGCGGATTCGGCACAGGGCCGGTATCGGACGTGAAGCTGCTGCCCGAGAAGCAGAGATTTTCGCACGTCGACTTGCCCACGATCTCGCCTCCGGCATCGAGGATCCGCGTCACGATGGTCGCGTCGAACTCCGGCACGTACCCTTCCAGGATCGAGGAGCCGTTCATCATCGGAATGCCGGCCACGCAGACATTGTCTTTGATCGCAACGCGCTTCCCCGCGAGGGGGCCATCGGGGGCGCCGTGGATAGAACAGCGCCAATACCAGGCGTTGTACGGGTTGTCTTCCGGCCGCGGACGGTGGCCGGAGCCGCGTGGGTAGGTCACGGCAGGGATTGGATCCGCCAGCCGGTCGACCCGGCGGTACGATTCGAGCGCGCCGCCGATCAGCCGGCGGAACGATTCCAACTCCGCATCGCTGAGGTGCAGCCCCTGATCGGTCGCGATCCGGCGCAGCTGTTCGATGGTCGGACACCGCAGCATGACCTACCTCCCAGAGAGTGCCCTTCCCGATCCGCGCTGCCCCGGCTCCCCGCCGCTCAGGTCGTCCGAAGCCGAGGGTTGGCGACCATCACGAGGATGTCGACGAGCAGGTTGATGGCGACAAACGCGATGGCAATAAACAGGACGGCACCCTGCACCACAGCCACGTCTCGTGCCGTGACGGCGAGATACAGCTGCCGTCCCAACCCCGGCCACGCGAACACCACCTCGCTGAAGATGGCGCCCCCCATGAGATAGCCGAGCTGCAACCCCGCGATGGTGATGATGGGCGGGAGCGCCGCTCGGAAGATGTGGCGCCAGAACACCACGCGGCGTAGCAGTCCTTTGGCGTACGCAACCTTCACGAAGTCTTGCAGGCGGGTCTCGATGACGCTCGCGCGCACCTGGCGCAGGATGATGGCGCCTGGGGCGGCGGCCGTGGTCAGCGCGGGGAGGGCGAGGTGGCGCAGGAGATCGACGAGGCCCCCGGGGCTGCGCAGATCGTGCATCCCTTCCGATGGGAAGGCGCCCAGGAAGACGGCGAAGACAAACACGAGCACGAGGCCCAGCCAGAACGGCGGGGCGTTCCCCACGAGCGCCCCCACCCCCACGCTCGCCCGGTCGATCCACGAATACGACCGGCCGGCGGCCACAACGCCGCCCGTCACGCCGAGCACCACCGCCAGCAGGAAGCTGGCCACGCCGAGGATCATGGTATTCCCGATCTTCGGGACCAGCACGTCGATCGCCGGGCGGCCCAGATTCCACGAGTAGCCGAAGTCGCCGTGCGCCGCATACCACGCCCAGCGCGTGTATTGGACATACAGCGGCCGGTCGAGCGCGAGGGTGCGGCGCATCTGCGCAACGCCCTCCGGCGTGGCCTGCGGACCGAGCAGCGCTTCCGCCTGATCGCCCGGGACCAGCTTCATGGTGAGGAACACGACCACGGAGACACCGAGGAGCACGGGCACGGCGTGGAGAAGGCGGCGGACTGCGTAGGCAACCACGGTGCGCCCCCGAGCGGATTCGTCATTCTACCAGGACGGGCATTCGGGGCCCCGGAAAAGCAGCCCTTCTGGCGGCGCGTGACGCGATACGCCTCGGGGCGGCGTGCGGCGACGCGCGTTCCCACCCGAGGGGCGGATCGCACATCCAAGGGCTGGGACTGTTATCTCACCCGAATTTCCGTCGAAGCGCCGGTCCCCCCCTGACGCTTACGGGCAAGGGTGGAGCAGCCCGTTGCTGGCGATGGCGATGCCCTCTGTGCGGCTCCGATTTGCCCAATTATAGAGCCCGACGACTTCGTCCTTGGCATTCAGGACCGGGGACCCGCTGTGCCCGGGCTGCGCGGATCGATCGA
>VBAK01000156.1 GCA_005882275.1 Candidatus Segetimicrobium genomatis | reverse complement strand
ATCCCGATGACGACCAGCCCCGAGTAGAGCTTTTCCACGTCAAAGATCTGCCAGGCGTTCCAGATGAGGAAGCCCAGGCCGGCCCGGCTGGCGACGATCTCGGCGATGACGACGAGGATCAGGGCCAGCCCAAAGCCGAGCTTGATCCCGGCGAAAATCACCGGCAGGGCTCCGGGGAGGGCGATGGTGAGCAGGAAGTTGAGCCCCCGGGCCCCGTAATTGCGTCCCACATCCATATAGATGCGGTCGATCGTCAAGACCCCGACCATCGCGTTGATGAGCACGGGGAAAAACACCCCGATGGCGATGAAGACCCACTTGGCCAGCTCGCCGATCCCGAAGATCAGCATGATCAGGGGGAGGATCGCGCTCTTCGGGATGGGATAGATGGCGGAGACGACCGGCATGCAGGTCAGCCGGACCAAGGGGATCAGGCCCATGAGGATCCCGAGGACGATGCCGGGGAGGGTCCCCAGGACGAACCCCACCCCGATCCGCTCGAGGCTGATCTCGAGATCCGCCCAGAGCTCGCCGCTCTGCGCCGTTCCCCAGGCCGCCGCGAGGACGGCGGTGGGGGCCGGAAAGAAACGGACGTCGATGAGGCGCGCGCGCGCCAGCGCCTCCCAGACGGCGAGGATGAAGAGCGGCGAGAGCAGGGGGAGCCCTCTAGGCGGACGGCGCGGCATCGCGCTCCCTGCCGACGCCCAGCAGGTTCCAGATCCGGGCGACGTGGCGGCCGTATTCCGGATTTTCCCTGAGGGCGATAAGCTTTCGCGGCCGCGGGAACGGCACGTCGATCGTGCTCAAGATCCGCCCGGGCGCGGGCGACATCACCGCCACGCGATCGCCGAGCGCGAGGGCTTCGTCGATGCTGTGGGTGACGAACACGATGGTCTTGTGGGTCTCCTCGAACAGCCACAAGAGCTCGTCCTGCAGCGCCAGGCGCGTCAGCTCGTCGAGCGAGCCGAAGGGCTCGTCCATCAAGAGGATCTCGGGATCGCTGGCGAACGCCCGGGCCACGCTGACCCGCTGCTTCATGCCGCCCGAGAGCTGGTACGGGTACGCGCCGGCAAACCGGGCCAGACCCACCTTCTCGATGAACCGGGCGGCGATGCTGTCGCGGCGGGCGGCGTCCATCCCCTGCATGCGGAGGCCGTAGGCGACGTTCGACCGGACGGTCAGCCACGGAAGCGCGGACGGCTCCTGAAAGACCATAGCCGTCGGCGGCCGCCGGCCGCCGCTGCGCCGGATCTCGACGGTGCCCGCGGTCGCCCCTTCCAGCCCGGCCAGGATGCGGAGGAGGGTCGATTTGCCGCAGCCGCTGGGCCCGACGAGCACGCACAACTCCCCCTCCCGCACGTCCAGGTCGACGCCGCCGAGGGCGCCGACACAGCCGAAGCGGGTGGCAAAATCCTTGCGCAGGCCGCGGATGCTGATCTTGAGTTCGGCGGTCACGGACGGGAGGGCCCGGGGGCGTCGCGCACGGAGCCCTTTGTACGTCGATGCAGAGAAAAACCCCTGCCGCGCGCTCCGGGATCATGGGCAGGGCCGGCCCGAGGGGGGCGCGAAGAAGGACGCCGTATGGCTGCGCCCGCTGCCCTCCATCTGTGGACCGGGTGGCCCCACGTCCTCCGAGCCCAGCAATTCGATCCCGCCGCGCTGGACCGTGTCTTCCGGGAGGCCCGGCTCGCGGAGGAGATCATCAACAGCGGGGGGAGCAACCTCCTCAAAGGCAAGATCGTCCTGACGCTGTTCTACGAGCCCAGCACCCGGACCCGGCTGTCTTTCGAGTTCGCCACTTACCATCTCGGCGGGCGGGTGCTGTCCTCGGAGGCGGCGCGGGAGTTCTCCTCGGCCGCCAAAGGGGAGTCGATCGAGGACACGATTCGGGTGGTCTGCCGCTACCGGCCGGCCGCCATCGTGATCCGCCACTACGAGGAAGGCGCCGCGGAGCGGGCGGCCGCCGTGGCCGCCGACCCGCGCACCGGACGGCCGATCCCGATCTTCAACGCGGGGGACGGGCCCGGGCAGCATCCCACCCAGGCGCTCCTCGATGCCTACACGATCTGGCGCGTCCGCGGCACCCTGGAGGGGGCGGCGGTCGCCGTTGCGGGCGATCTCCTCAACGGCCGGACCGCCCGCTCGCTGTGCTACCTGCTGGCCAAGTACCCGGGGGTGTCGTTCAAGCTGATCGCCCCCCGCCCCGTCCAGATGAAGGACGACCTGCTGGCCTACCTGCGCCGCCACCGGGTGCCGTTCGTCCAAACGGAGGACCTCGCGGCGGGCGTCCGGGACGTGGACGTGCTGTACGTGACCCGGATCCAAAAGGAACGGTTCGAAAACCAGAATATGGATGCGTACGAACAGATCCGGGACGCGTTCTCCGTGACCTCGGACGTCCTCGCGCTCCTCCCCCAGAACGCGATCGTGATGCATCCGCTGCCGCGGGTGGAAGGCCCCCACAGCGAGCTCCCGATATCGGTGGATGCGGATCCCCGCGTGATCATCTTCGACCAGACGGAGGCCGGCATGTACGTCCGGATGGGCCTCTTGAAACTCACCTGCGCGGTGGACCGGACGGCGGGCCGGATCGCCCGATAGGCCGGCGGCGGATCGTGCGGATGCGAGGCGCACCCCGCGGGGTGCCGGCGCCGGCGGCCGCGTGCGCTGCGCTCCTCTTTGCTCAGGAGGCGGGCGCGCACCCGCCGGCGGGAGCCCGGGCCGGGGCCGGCGGCGCGGTGCTGCGGTGGTCGGATTGGACCTGGGACCCGGCGATCGTGCTCGGCCTCGGGCTGACGGTCCTCGGCTACCTGTGGATCGCGCGGCGCTTCCCTGCGCGGCGCCGGCAGTGGGTGTGCTTCTGGGCAGGCGTGCTCGCCCTGGCGGCCGCGCTGCTGTCTCCGCTCGATGCGGGAGCCGACCTCCTGTTCACGCTCCATATGGCGCAGCACATGCTGCTCCTGCTCGTGGCGCCGCCGCTGCTCGCGCTCGCGATCCCCCCGGCCCTGATCGGCCGGCTGTACCGGCAGCCCCATCTGGGGCGTCTGCTGCACAGCATTTGGTCGCCCGCCGCCTCGCTGATCCTGTTCAACGGGGTCCTCCTCTTCTGGCACCTGCCATTTGCGTACGACGCGACGCTGCGGGCCGGGTGGGTCCATGCCGTGGAGCACGCGAGCTTCGTCGCCGTCGGGATGGTCTTTTGGGGGGTCATCGTGTCCCCGGCCCCGAGGCTCGTCCGCGCGTCACTCGGGCTCCGGCTCGGCCTGGTGGTCGCGGCCGATCTCGTGAACTTTCTCCTAGGGTTCGGCCTCGCGTTCGCCGGCCGGCCGCTGTACGGCCACTACACCGGGGTCGCCCGGCTGTGGGGCCTCACCCCGCTCGAAGACCTGCACCTGGGCGGAGCCCTGATGTGGGTGATGGGCCAGATGATGTACGCGGTCCCGGTCCTGATCCTGCTCAACGTACTCCTGCGGCGTGAAGGCGCGGGCGATGCCGGACCCGGCGTTCCCCGCTCCGAGTTCCGGCGCCGCATCCCCCGTCCGCCCGGCAACAGCCCGGCGCCGTCCATCACCTCCATTCGTTCCCAAAGGCCGGCGCGCCCCTAAAGGCCGGCGCGGCTCCGGGGCCTGCCGCAGGCGCCAGCGCACGACGGCCGCCACCGCCGCGAGCCCCGCCAGCCCGCCGATCCCGAACGCGCCCGAAGCGCCCCAGATCTGGGCAAGCGTCCCGCTGACGAGCGCCCCCAGGGGCGTCATCCCGCCCATCACGATCGAGAAGACCGCCATCACCCGCCCCCGCATGTGGGCGGGGGCGTTGAGCTGGAGCGTTGTGTTCACCGTGGCCGTGAACGTCACCATGCTGGCCCCGGCGACGCCGAGCGCGATGGCGGCCAGGGGGAAGGTGTGGACCGCGGCGAGCGCGACGCTTGAGAGCGCCATCACAAACGCCCCCCCGAACAACAACTTCGGCTGTGGGCCGAGGTGGCTGAGCGATGCGACCGAGACCGCCCCCACCATCGCGCCGGCGCCTTGAGCGGACACCAGCAGGCCGAACCCTGTGGCCTGCATGTGCAATACGTTCTTGGCGAACACCGTGGTGAGGTTCGTGAAGTTCATCACGAAGATGTTCTCGGCGGCGAGCAGGACGACGACCTGCAGCGCGGGCGGGGTCCGGGCGAGATAGGCCAGCCCCTCCCGAAGCTGGGCGAGGATCCCGGTGGTCTTGCCCGCCGCCTGGGAAGGCCGCACCCGCATCAGGAGCAGCGCCAGGATCACCGGGATGAAGCTCAGGCCGTTCGCGAGGAACGCCCATGCCATGCCCGTCCAGGCAATGGTCGCGCCGGCGACCGCGGGGCCGAGCAGGCGGGCGACGTTGGCAATGGTGGAGTTCAGCGCGACGGCGTTCATGACATGGGTCCCTTCGACCATCTCGGAGAGGAACGCCTGGCGCGCGGGCACGTCGAACGCGTGCGCCGTGCCGAGGATCGCCGCCAGGAGGGCCACGTGCCAGAACCGGACCGCCCCGGTGAGGATCAGCGTGCCGAGGACGATCGCCTGCAGCATCTTGACCGTCTGGGTGACGATGAGAAGGCTGCGCCTGCTGGTGCGGTCGGCGACGGCGCCGCCGATCAGCGACAGGCACAGCACGGGCAGCCACTGCAGCGCGCCCACGAGGCCCAGCAGGAACGGCGAGCCGGTGAGCTGGAGCACGAGCCAGGCCTGGGCGAGGCGCTGCATCCAGGTGCCGACGAGCGAGATCGTCTGTCCGATGAAGAAGAGTCGGTAGTTCCGGTGGCGGAGGGCGGCAAATGCGCCGGGCCGCCGCTCCCGGTCCATCGACGGCCGTCCTCCCAGGGCCCACGGGGGTGAAAACGCCTTCACGCTTCAATCTTACCCTGTTGTCTCAGCAAAGCATCCGGTTGTTTGCCGGAGGGGCGCGAGGTCGTGGCGAGATAGTTTAAGGGAGTGTGAACTCAGTGTGAACTCGCTGAAGAAAACGTTATGAACGTTGCGTGCAACGAGGGAGAGCGACGACAGTTAGGGTAATGACTTTCAGTAGCGGAACGGGCTCGACCTCGGACTCTCCCGCGCGCGAGTGCTGAATCCTCTTCCACGCTTGCGGGATCTTCCAATTGCGCCCGCCGGCCGCTCCGAATTACCTTAGTCTCGTCGATCATCGCGGCGGTGACCCGGTACATGTCGCCTTGCAGAGGATCCCAAACGGGAGGTGCGCCATGCACAACACGCAAAACCCCGCAATGCCCTTTACCGACGACGTGAAGTCGAGCCTGCGGATTGCCTATGCGTTGCGCCGGGTCCCGCAGGACAGGCTGGCCGGCGTCCTGCCCTGTCCGGATACCCCCCGGACCGGCGACATCGTGCTGGCAGAGGTGGAGAAGATCGGCAAGAACGCGAGTCTGGAAGTCACCGACGGCCGCAGCTGCAGGCTCCACGCCGGTGATCGCCTCGCGGTGGTCTTTGGCAACCGGTATGCCACCATGCAGTTCGAGGGCTACGCCCGCGCTGAGGGGAAACGCTGCGATCTGCTCTCCAAGGGTGGGGTGTGCGGGGTGGTCGCGAGCAAGCACGCCGCCGTGCCGGACCCGACGAAATTGCGCCTGCTGGGCGCCATCGCGGACGAGCGCGGACATCCATTGCGGCTGGGCGACTTCGCGCTCGCGCCCCCCCCGGCCCGTGAGCGCCCCCGGGTCATCGTGGTCTGCGGGACGTCGATGGACGCCGGGAAGACGCACACCGCCACGAGCCTCATCAAGGGCCTCCAGCAGCAGGGCTGCCGGGTGGCGGGCATCAAGCTGACCGGCACGGCCACGGGGAAGGACACCTGGAGTTTTCTGGATGCCGGGGCGTGTGCCGCCCTGAACTTCGTTGACGGAGGCTACCCCTCCACCTATCTCTGCACCACCCAGGAACTCCTCAGCCTCTACGATCTTCTGCTCGCCCACGCGGCGTCGCACCGGGCGGAGTGGGCGGTGGTGGAAATCGCGGACGGCCTGCTCCAATTGGAAACCGCCGCGCTGCTGAAGACGAAGCGCTTCACCGCCGCGGTGGACGCCTGGATCTTCGCCGCCAGCGACCCCCTGGGCGCGGCGGCGGGCCTCCGCATGCTGCGGAGCTGGGGGATCGCTCCGCTGGCCGTCTCGGGCATCGTCTGCATGAGCCCGCTCGCCATGAAAGAGGCCGAGGCCGCCACAGGATTGCCGTGTCTTCCCGGCCAGGAGCTGGAACGCGGCCGGTTGACCGCGCAGCTGCTGGAGGCGGTGCCGAGCCTGATTTCGGCCTGAGATGGCGCCGAGCCTGGTTCCCGTCGACCGCGCCGGCCTCCCCGGGACGGGGCGTGCCGGGGGAGCCCTCCCATCCGGGCGCGTGTACCTCTGGACGGCCGACCCCTCGCGCCCGCTCGGCGGGACAGTGACCGCCGCGGTGGTGCCGCTGCTGCGCCTCGACAATCAGGGAGCGGGGCGCGGCCGTCTGTGGGGCCGCTTTGTCCGCGTGCGGAACGACGGGGTCGTGAGCCGGCCCGACCCGGCGACGGGGTCGGCGCGGCCCGTCCTCATCGGCGATGCGCAGCCGAACGCGGACGGCGACTTCCTGTTCGACCCGCGGCGCGGAGGGGGGCCCATCGACGACGCGACCGTCCGCGCCCCGGCCTCGCAGGCCGACTACGTCGAGGCTACCCACTTTGGGGAAGTGAACACGTACTTCCACCTCGACCGCATCGCCGCCTATGTGGACCACCTCCTGCAGGAACTGGGGGCGCCGTCCCTCCCCCGTGTCACCGCCGTGGTGGCCGCCCACACCGCCGTCACGGAGGAGGAGGGTGGAAATCGCGACGGCGTCCGGCGGCGCGATCGGTGGGTGCCGTTTCAAGGAGGCCACTACCGGCTGCCCAGTCACCGCTACACCGACGCGTGGGAGTACACGCCGGTCTCGCCGGACGGGGAGATTCATCTCGGGCCGGGCCGGTCGGCGCTGCAGTTTGGCGCGTTGGTCGAGGCGGCCGGCGGGCCGTACCAGCACAACGCCTCCCACAACGGCGCCATCCTCTATCACGAGTACGGACACCACATCAACCGGCACACGGCCGACTTTCGCGCCAACGCGCGGCGGCCCCCCCACCTGCAGAGCAACCGCAAGATCCCCATGGACGAGGGGACCTGCGATTACTGGACCGCGGCCATGCTGGGCACCCCGCACATCTGGGCCTGGCACCGCCGGCATGACGATCAGGAGGTGCATCCGCGGAGCCTCACCTCCTCCAAAACGATGGCGGACTATGACCGGAGGCCCGGCGCGGACCCGCATCTCAACGGCACGATCTGGGCCGCCGCGCTCTGGGACCTCCGCACGCGCCTGGGGGAAACGGACCCGGCCGGTGGGCAGAACACCGATCTGCTCGTGCTGCACGCCCTGCGCGTGCTCGGGCAATACGGTGACCCCGCGCCGGAGGCCGCCGCCGACAGGACCGCCGGGGCCAGGGAGAGCTACGCGGCGGGACTGACCGCTCTGCTCCAGGCGGACGAGCAGTTGAACGCCGGCCGGAACCGGACGGCGATTGTGGCCGCATTCGCCAAGCGGGGCATCGAACCCACGCCGAGCGTGTAACCGCTGCGCCCTTCCCCCGCGCCTTCCGCTCCAGATGGCCCCTGAACCGGCGCGCGCACTCGTCTCGGCCGGGCCCGAGGCATGGACGGCCGCCGGGCGGCTCCTTGAGCGTGGACCCGGCCCGAGCCGCGCTGCGGATCCCCGGCTGCGGCGGGAGGTGCGGCTCCTGACGACCCGGTTGGGCGCGATCATTCGCGAGCAGTCCGGCCGGGAGGTGTTTGACACCATCGAAGCCCTCCGGCGCTTCGCGCGGCGCCGGCGGGAAGGCGGAGGCCGCGGAGGGAGCGCGCGGGGGGAGGTCCGCGCCGTGCGCGGGCTGACGCTCCCGCAGGCGTCCGTCGTCGCGCACGCGTTCAGCCTGTTCTTCCTTCTCGTCAATCTCTGCGAGGAGCGGCAGCGCATCCGGCGCCTCAGGATGTACGCCCGCGATCCGGGTGGAGGCCCGATGACGCTGCGCCGCACGCTGAGGCAGCTGCGGTGCCACCACGTGCCGCCTGCCGCCCTGCGGCGCTTCCTGGCCTCCATGCGCGTCGAGCCGGTCCTGACGGCGCACCCGACGGAAGCCAGACGGCGCAGTGTCATGAACCACCTCTTCCGCATCGCGGACGCGCTCGATGCGGGCCGCGGCGCGGCCGACAGCGCGCTCGACGAGATCGACATGCACATCGAAGCCTTGTGGTTGACCGATGAGGTGCGCGAGTCCGGTGTGACGCCGGCGACGGAGGTCGAGACCGCGCTCGTCTTCCTGGAACGCACCCTCTACGCTCTGCCGGAGCGCTTTCACGAGGCGCTGCAGGCGGAGGTCTCCCGGGTCTTCCCGGACGTGACGGCGTCCCCGCTGCTCCGCTTTGGGTCGTGGGTGGGGGCGGATCGCGACGGCAATCCGAGCGTGACCCCGGCCGTCACCACGGCGGCGGCGGCCCGGCTCCGGCAGAGTATCCTCAGCTACTACCGTCAGCGCTGCGAGCAGATGGTGAACCTGCTCTCGTGTCCGGTGCGCCGTGCCCCGATCGCGGCGCGGATGCGCGCCGAGCTGATGCGCGACGGCCGCCGTTTCCCCGTCACCCGGCGGTTCGCCGTCATCGACCAGCCGCACGAGCTCTACCGCCGCAAGCTCCGCGTGATGATCTGGCGGCTGGATCGCACCGCGCGGCAGAGGCCGGGAGCCTACGAATCGGCCGAGGCGTTCGGCCGCGATCTCCGGCGCCTGGAAGCGCTGGTCGCCGCGCACCCGGGCCCGCGCGTCGCCAGGCATGGACCCGGTGGTCTCCGTGCGGCGGTCGACGTCTTCGGCTTCCACGCCGCCAGTCTGGATCTCCGGCAGCACGCGCGCCTGACCCGCGCGGCGGTCGACGCGCTCCTGACGTCCGCGCGTCTGCCGCGCGCCCCCGAAGGAGAGCGCATCGGCTCGATCCGGCGGCTGCTCCTCAGGCGGGCGGACGTCCCTATCCCGCGGGGCGCCAGGCCGGTCCTCGGCGAGTTTCTCGCCCAGCGGAAGATCCAGATCCGCTACGGGGAAGCCGCCTCACATCGCTACATCGTGAGCATGACGTCGGCGTGCTCCGATCTGTGGGACGTGGCCCTGCTGGGGCGGGCCGCCGGCCTGGTTGAGCCAGGCCGCGACGGCGTGGTCTCTCACGTCGATATCGTCCCCCTCTTCGAAACCTACGACGACCTCGAACGGTGTCCGGCGATCCTCGATCGGGTCCTCTCGGATGCCCTCTATCGCGGCCTGGTGGCTTCGCGGGGGGACGCCCAGGAGGTGATGCTCGGCTACTCCGATTCGGTCAAGGACGCCGGCTACGTCGCCGCCAACTTCGCGCTCTACCGGGCGCAGAAAGCCCTCGGCCGCGTGGCGGACCGCCACGGCGTCCGGCTGACCCTCTTCCACGGCGTCGGCGGGACCATCGACCGGGGCGGCGCGCCGTCGTACCGCAGTATCCGCGCGCAGCCTCACGCCGCCCCCGGAGGCCGCATCAGGATCACCGAGCAGGGCGAAGTCGTCTCGCAGCGGTATGCGCACCCTGCCATCGCGCTCAGGAGCATCGAGCAGCTCGTCACCGCCATCCTGGATGGCCACCTCCTGGCCGCCGAGCGTCGGGATCCGCGGTGGCAGGCGCACCTCGCGGAGTGGGAACAGATCGCCGAGTCGCTGGCGGAGATGAGCCGGCGGCAGTACCGGCGGCTCGTCTACGAGACGCCGGGGTTCCTCCAGTATTTTCTCCAGGCCACGCCGATCGATCTGGTCGAGCGCCTGCGGCTCGGCTCGCGGCGCAGCCGGCGCACCAGGTCCCGCGGCATCGAGGAGCTCCGCGCGATCCCCTGGGTGTTCGCCTGGACCCAGTCTCGCCACTGCCTGCCGGCGTGGTACGGCCTCGGGTACGCGCTGGAAACGTTCGTGCGCGGGCTCCCCCGCCGGCGGGAGATCCTCCGCGCGATGTACCAGCGGTGGCCGTTCTTCGCCGCGCTGCTCGACAACGCGGAGGTCTCCCTGGCGAAGACCGACCTGGAGATCGCCGGCCGGTACGCGGCGATGGTGCGTCCACCTCGGCTGCGGGACGCCGTCTTCAGGCAGATCTGCGCGGAATACCACCGGACGACGCGGCATGTGCTCGAGGTCTGCAACCGCACCGCGCTGCTGGCGCAGAACCCGGTCCTGGCCGAATCACTCCGCCTGCGGAACCCTTACGTCGATCCGCTGAACTTTTTGCAGCTCCACTTCCTCACCCGGTGGCGCCGGCGGCGTCGCGGGTCCGAGGAGTTGATGCGCCTGCTGCGGACGACCGCCGCCGGCATCGCCTTCGGGATGAAGGCGACCGGGTAAGACGCGGTCCGCGGAGCGATCCGCCCGGCGGCGGCCCGCCGCGTCGAGGCCTTCCGGTCATCCGGACGGCCCGCCGCCGCGCAGGTACGGCCGGAGGTCGACGGCGCGGCCCTGTTCGGCGGAGAGGTAGGCTCCGTAGCAGACGAGGGTGACGTCGCGGGCGAGCAGGGCGCCGCTTGTGGGCTCGCGGTCGAAGGCCTCGGCCGCGCAGAAATCCTGGAGCTCAGCGGGGAACCCGTTCATCCAGTGCTCGTCACCGCTGGTGAACTGCCACCCGGCGGACGTTTCCACTTTCTCGCGGATGTACTCGCCGCCGAAGAGGCCGGCGCGCGGAGCATAGGCGACGACGCTCGTGTTGGGGACGATGTTCGCGTGCACGACCGCCTTGCTGCTGTAGATCGACAGCCCGTTTTGAATGCCGCCGAGGACGATGTCCGAGGCGGTGATCTGCGCGACGGTCTCGTCATCGAACGTCACCAGCAGCGCCCCCCAGTCCTCGGAATCGACCCAGCCCTCGCGGATGAACTTCTCCTCGTCGGCGAGGAACCCGCGGGTGCGGGTGAGCCGGGCGACGGCGGCGAGGACCCCGGCCGGCCGGACGGGGGCGCCGTACTTGCGTCGGCCCTCGTCGTACTTGAGCTGGAGGGCGGCGCCGAGGGGGTGGCAGCCCTTGTTGATCACGCTCCCGCCGCCGCTGTAGCGCCACTGTCGCGCGTAGTCGGAGTGGGTGCCGCTGTGCGATTCTTCGCCGGCGATCCTCAAGATCGCCCCGCCGGTCTCGGCGACGAGCCGGGCCGCCTTGCGGACGTTGGGGCTGTACACCCAGTTCTCCGCGTAGTGCAGCCGCACCCCGGCCCGGGCCATCGCCCCGAGCGCGCGGTCGGCGTTGTCCAGCGCGCCGGCCAGCATCTCGGCGCGGCCGTACCGCGTCCCCACCATGGGCTCCCCGTCGCCGAAGAAGCCGGTGAACGGCTTCTCGCAGATGACCGCCTTCCGCGCCTCGGCGCAGCGCAGGATCAGCGGCACGTGCTGGTCGTTGGAGACGCACAGATCGACCAGATCGATCTCCGGATCGCCGAGCAGATCGTCCACCGCCGGGTAGACGCGCTCGATCCCGTGCCGCCGCGCCAGCGCCCGGCTCCGCTCCGGGCTGCGCGAGGCGATCCCCGCGATCCGCAGGTCGACGCCGGCGACGCCCGCGTAATTCTCCAGATGCAGATTGGCGGCGAACCCGGCGCCGACGATGCCGACGGTGACGCGTCGAGATGCGGTCACGGCCCCATCCCCTCCCTAACGGTTGTGCCGGTATGGATCGAGCAGGTCGCGCAGGCCGTCGCCGACCAGGTTGAGCGAGAAGACCAGCACCACGATCGCCGCGCCGGGAAAGAAGGCGTACCAGGGGGATTGAAACAGGTAGTCGCGCGCGCTCGACAGCATCACGCCCCACTCGGGCGTGGGCGGCTGGGCCCCCAGGCCGAGGAAGCTGAGCGACGCTTCGTAGAGGACGGCGTAGGCGAACCCCAGGGACCCCAGCACCGCGAGCGGGCCGATGAGGTTGGGCAGCAGGGTGCGGACGATGATGTAGGGGGTGGAGGCGCCCACGGCGTGGGCCGCCACTACGTACTCGAGCCCGCGCTCCCGGAGCATGGCCGCGCGCGACACCCGCGCGAAATTGGGCAGCGAGGCCAGCGCGATCGCCGCCACCACGCCCGGCTCGCCGGGGCCGAGCACGCTCACCATGGCGATGCCGAGGAGCACCACCGGGAAGGCGAAGAAGATGTCGATGACGCGCCCGGTGACGGTGTCGTAGGCGCCGCCGAAGTAGCCCGCCGTCAGCCCGACGGCGCTCCCGGCCAGCGCGGCGAGCAGCACGGCGGCGCTGCTGGCGAGCAGCGTCAGGCGCGCCCCGAAGACCACCCGGCTCAGGGTGTCCCGCCCGAACTCGTCGGTGCCGAACGGGTGCAGCCGCGAGGGCGGTTGGAGCGTGGCCGCCATGTTCTGGCGGTCGGGCGCATAGGGGGACACCGTCCCGGCCGCCAGGGCGGCGACGCACAGGACCAGCACCACACCCAGGCCGAGCGTGAGGCTCCACCGCCTGATCGCCCAGCGGACGGCTCTGCGCGCCCGCCGCCCCGGCGCCGCGCGCGGCGCGGCGCGGCCCCCCCGGTCGAGACCCGGCCGGGGGGCGACGCCCTGCTCGGCGGACCGCACCTGGGCCCTCACTCCCAGCCCGTCGACCGCCCGAGCCGGACGCGCGGATCGAGGACGGGGTAGAGGAGGTCGACGGCCAGGTTGAGCAGGACGAACGACGCGGCGATCAACAGGATGATGCCCGTCGCCACCTGGTAATCGCGGTTCAGGATCGCGTTCAGCACCAGCCTGCCCATGCCCGGCAGGGCGAAGACGGACTCCGTGATGACGGTCCCGCCCAGCAGGTATCCCATCTGGACGCCCAGGACGGTCATGAACGGGATCAGCGCGTTGCGCATGGCGTGGCGGACCAGGACCATCGCCGCGGCCAGCCCCTTGGCGCGGGCGGTGCGGATGTAGTCGGCGTTGAGCACGTCGAGCATGCCCGCGCGCAGGTAGCGCATCAGCTGCGTCGAGGCGAAGGTCCCGAGCGCGATCGCGGGGAGGAGCATGCTCCGGAGATTTTGCGCCAGCCCCCCGGACAGTGGGGCGAACCCGCCGGCCGGCAGCCAGCGCAGTTCCACGCCGAACAGGTAGATCAGCATGATCCCGAGCCAGAACCCGGGGACGGACAGCCCGACGAACCCGGCCGCCGTGGCCCCCAGATCGAACCAGGAACCGGGCCGGACGGCCGACAGGATCCCGCTCGGGACGGCGATCAGGAGCGCGACGACCAGGGAGAGCATCGCCAGCTCGAAGGTCACCGGAAACGCCCGCCGCACCAGCTGCAGGACCGTTTGATGGCTGAAGTAGGACTCGCCCAGGTTCCCCCGGGCGATATTGGCCATCCAGAACCCGTACCGGACGTGGATTGGCCGGTCCAATCCCCACTGATGGCGGAGGCCGGCCACCACCTCGGGTGGGGCCTCCGTGCCGGCCAGCATCCGGGCGGGATCGCCGGGAATGAAGTACGTCACCAGAAAGACCAGGATCGTGATGCCGGTGAGCGTGGGGATCACGCTCAGCCCGCGCCAGATCAGGTATCGGGCCACGGCCGTCGGGGCCTGCGGTCAGGCCGCCGGTCCGGCCGTCCGGGGCTCAGGAGGCGAGCCAGACATCGGCGAAGCTCTGCTGGAAGGCCGGATGCGGCACGAATCCCTGCACGTGCGGCCGGTGCGCGTGCGCCGTCGACCGGTGGCAGTAGATCGGGCCCGGGAGGTACGCCAGCCACAGCTCCTGGACTTTGGCGTACGCCGCCCTGCGCGCCCCCCGGTCGAGCGTCGTCGCGCCCTTTCGCAGCTCGTCGACGTACCCGGGGATCGTCTCGGGCGTCAGGCCCCCCACGTTCGCGGGGTTGGGGGGAAAGAGCAACCCCGCGGAATACGTGAGCGCCGGGTCCGTCGACCCCCGCGGCGGATAATCCACCGCGGCGTAGAAGTCGTGGCTCTGATTCAGGCGGGCGGCCCATTGGGCGATGTCGACTTCCTCGATGGCCGGCCGGTAGCCGGCCGAAGCGAAGGTGGCCTGCAGCAGCGTGGAGATGATCTTGAACTCGGGGTAACCCGACGGCACGAGGAAGCTGAACTCCAGCCCGCGTCCACGGGGGTACCCCGACTGCTCCAAGAGCTTCGCCACGGTGTCCGGGTTGTACGCGTACGCATCCTCGGTTTTGGGGTCGAATGCCCAATGCTGGGGGGTGAACGGGCTGTTGTCGGGACGTCCCAGCCCGGCGAGGAAATTCTTGATGAATCCCTGGCGGTCGAGCGCCCAGCCCATCGCCCGCCGCATCTCGACCTTATGAAATGGAGGCCTGCGCTGGTTGAGATAGACGACGAACATCTGGTCCGCCGGGGGCACGACGGCCACAGCGACGCTCTTGTCGGCCCGGAGGCGCGGGACCTCCTGCAGGCTGAAGTCGTAGACGAGGTCGACGTCGCCGGCCAGGAGCTGCGAGATCCGGGTCTGGAGCTCCGTCACCGGGCGAAAGACGATCCTGTCCACGTGCCCGGCCCTGGCCTCGTTCCAGTAGGCCGGGTTCCGCTCGAGCGTGACGTGGTCGTTTGGGATCCACTCCACGAACTTGTAGGGGCCCGAGCCGATGGGGTTCCGTCTGGCCAGATCGGTGCCCATGCTGCGCGGCACGATGTCGACGTACGTGAAGGCCGGGATGAGCTGGTTCTCGATCGCCGATGTCTTGATCTTGAGGTGCGTCTCGTCGAGAACCAGGACCTCCTTGATCGGGCCGATGAACCCGCGCAGCCACGAGCCCACCCTGGGATCCCGGATGCTGTCGATGGTGAACTTGACGTCCTCGGCGGTCAGCTTCTCGCCGTTGTGGAACGTCACCCCGCCCGGCAGGGCGATCACCAGGCTCGTGTTGTTGTCGGTCCAGACGAACGATTTGGCCAGCTTGGGCTTGACCTGGAAGGTGACCGGGTCCTGGTAGGAGAGCTGATCGTAGATGCCGGTCTTGATCACCTTCCAGACGTTGAGGTTCCCGACCCAGGGGTGCAGCGTGTTGATGTCCACCGACTGGCTGACCGTGAGCGTGCCTCCGCGCTTCGGCTGAGCGCTTTGGGCGGCGGCCTGGGCCCTGAGCAGGTCGCGCACGACCCCGGGAGCGCCCCCCGCCGCCGCGGCAGTGGCCGCCAGACCCGCGTGCGCCAGCAGCCGGCGCCGCGAGATGGACGGTGTCTGTCTCTTCGGCCTCTTCTCCATGCCGGCTCCCCCCTTACCTTTGTCCCACTCTTCGCTTCGATTGGCCTTGACGACTACGAGATCACGCCCGGTCCCAGCTTCCGCTCGTAGTACGACCAGATCGCCGCGCCGATCCGCTCGAAGTTGGTGTCGGTCGCCAGATCGTCGGCCATCGCCCGGTCCATGGGACGGGCGCCGGCCACCTGCGCGTTCAGGACCTGGCGTTTGGCGGCCAGCTCCAGGAACGACGCCGCGAGCACGGCCCTACGGATGTCCGGCCCCACCGTGATGATCCCGTGGTACTTCATGAACAGGGCGGTGGTCCCGCCGAGGCTCTTCGACACCTCCCGGGCCAGCGCCGGCGCGTAGACCCGGTTGGGGGTCTTCTTGAACCAGGCGACCTTTCGGGTGAGCACCCCGAACTGATCGTACGGCTCGATCTCCCGGTCCGCGGCCATCAGCATGCAGATGTACGGCGCGTGCGTGTGCACGATCCCGCCGACGTCGGGCCGGCCCCGGAAGACCTCCGCCATCAGCGACCACTCGCCGTGCACGGGGTAGTCGCCCTCCAGCACCTTCCCGTCCAGGTCCATCCGCATCAGCCCGAAGCCCGGCTTGATCTCGTCCAGCCCATGGAACATCGACTTGATCCAGAAGGTGTCCGCCCCGGGCTCGCGCGCGGCCAGGATGCCGATGATCGCGTGCGCCTGGCCCTCGTGGGCGATGATCCGGTAGCCGAGGGCGAGGTCCTTCTTCAGTTGCCCGTCCGCCCGCTGCGCCCCCGTCCGTTGGGCGCCCGTTCGCTGTGGTCCCGTCCGCTTCACCGCGGTTCCTGTCTTCATCAGGTGGCTTCCTCCCGTCCGTCTGGTTTCGCGCCGTCCGCCTCGGCCGGGCCGGTCCTCACGGGCGCCGGCCCGGGGCGGGACGCGAATTGGTAGTCTACTGCGCGGCTTTCTGGATCTCGTCCGCGGAGATCGTCACCAGCGTGCGCAGCTTCCCGTTGGTCCCCGCCTGGACGACGTCGAACGGGCCGTAGGCGTTGTGGTACTTGTCGAAGACCATCGGCCCGCTCGCCCCGTAGAATTTGATCTTCTTGCCGGCCGCGAGCCCGGCGAGCCCATCCCGGTACGTGTAGACGACCGCGCCGCCGGGGGTGGTGACCAGCGGGATGGACGCCACGACCTTCTCGGGATCCGTGCTCCCGGCCTTCTGGATCGCCAGCGCCATGACGATCGTCCCATCGTACGCGTAGTTGGAGCTCTCCAGCGGCTGATGCGTGTACAGCTTCGCATACATCGAGGCGAACGCATCGGCGGCCGCGCCGGGTGGCGTGGAGCCGACGAGGGACACCAGCACCTTGCTGGCCACCTCGGGCGTGACCGACTTGATGTAGTTGCTCCCCGCCGTCAGGTCCGTGCCGATCAGGGGGACGGCCAGGTTGTTCAGTTCTTTGAAGTTGGCGTACATCACCGCCGCCGTCCCCGGGTCGGTCTGGGTGAAGATCACGTCCGGGTGGGCGCTGACGACGCGCTCAACCTCGGACCGGTAGGAGGTCTGCCCCGCGGTCAGCTTGACGTCGGCCACGATCTTGCCGCCGAGCTTCTGGAAGGTCTTCACGATGGGGGCCTTGAGCGTCTCGTTGGTGATGTCGGTATAGAAGACCAGGGCCGCGTTGCGGTAGCCTTTCTTGATCGCGTACAGCGCCATGGCGACGCTCAACTGCGAGTCCGACGGGTTCGGCCGCCAGATCCACTGGTCCTCGTTGGTGTCGAACACCGTCGTGCCGCCGAGGAAGACCATCGGAATCCGGTTGGCGTCGATGATCGGCCGCACGGCGAAGAGCTCCGTGCTCGTCGGCCCGATCTGGACCACGATGCGGTTGGCGCCGATGAGCTTGTTTTCCGCCGGCACCGCGTCCGCGGCGTCGCTCTGGGTGTCGGCGAGATGGATCTCCATCGTCCGGCCGAGAATGCCGCCCGCCTCGTTGATCGCCCGCTGCGCCACCCGGGCGCCCTCCAGGATCGCGGCGCCGACGTCGGCGTGGACCCCGGTCATCGCGGCCAGCACCCCGACCGAGATCGGCGCCGGCGCCGTGCCCCCCGGCGATGCTGCGAGCAGCGCCGCTGCGAGCACGCCGGTTGAGAGCATGCACACCTTCCGCCTGCCAGTTCCGCGCACCAGCACATCCCCCTTTCCCCAGGAAGAATCCCGCCGCCGCGCCCCGCGAAGGCCCGGGCTCCGCGGCGGGGTCTTACGTCAACCGGCCGACGTACAGATCCACCACCTCCTCGTCGCGGAGCAGGTCGGGACCCGGCCCGGCCAGGCGGGTCGCGCCGAGCGCCATGACGTAGGCCCACGCGGCCTGCGCCAGGGTTTGCCGCGTATTCTGCTCGACCACCACGACCGCGACGCCGGAGCGGCACACCGCGCGGATGTGCTCCCAGACGGTCGCGATGAAGCGGGGCGAGAGCCCGGTGCTCGGCTCATCGAGCAGCAGCACGGCCGGGTCGACCATCAGCCCGCGGGCCATGGCGAGCATGTTGCGCTGCCCGCCGCTCAACGTTCGCGCCGGCCGCTTCATCGCCGCGCCCAGATCCGGGAACATCGTGGTGATGAACTCGATCCGGTCCCGGAGCCCCGCGGCCCGGGTGTATCCGCCCACTTCCAAGTTCTCGCGCACGGTCAGGGTGGGAAACACGTTGTGCGCCTGCGGGACGTAGGCGATGCCTTCGCGGATCAATTTCTCGGGCGCCAGGCCGGTCACGTCGCTGCCGTTGAGCAGCACCCGGCCCGCCGCCGGCCGGATCAGCCCGGCGATCGCCTTGAGCAGCGTGGACTTCCCGGCCCCGTTGGGGCCGACGACCGCGGTCACCCGGCCGGATCCCGCCTCGATGCCGACGTTCTGGATGATGGGGGGGCCGCCGTATCCCGCCGTAAGGCCCTGCGTGACGAGGACGGGACCACGTGGAGCGCGGCCGGGACCCGTTTCGTCTGGGGGCGAGCTAGACACGGGCGGGCACCTGCCCGAGGTACGCATCGACGACGGCGGGGTCGGACCGGAGCGCGGCCAGGGGGCCGTGGGCGATCGGCCGCCCCAGGGCCATGACGATGACCGTCCCGCAGACCTGCTCCACGAACGGGAGGTTGTGCTCGACCATCAACACCGTCATCCCCGCGGCGACCAGCGTCTTGATGCCCTCGCCGATCCGCCCCCCCAGCACCGGGTTGACGCCGGTGAGCGGCTCGTCCATGAGGACCATGCGCGGCCGGGCCTGGAAGATCCGGGCGATCTCCAGGAGCCGCTTCTGCCCGCCGCTCAGGTTCCCTGCCGGGTCGTTCTTCAGGGGCAGCAGGCCGAACTCGCCCAGGATCGCCCGCGCCTGGACGCGGTCGGCGTCCTCTGATTCGCGAAGACGCGCGGGGGTGCACACGGCCCGCCAGACTTCTTCCCGCCCTCCCTCCGGCGCGGCCAGCAGCATGTTCTCCATGACCGTGAGCCCCGCCCAGACGCGGGGCGACTGGAACGTGCGCACGAGCCCGAGCCGGGCCACGCGGTGGGCGGGCCGGCCCCCGACGTCCAGGCCGGCGAACCTGATCACGCCGGCGTCGGGCTTCAGAAAGCCCGAGATCAGGTCGATCGCCGTGCTCTTGCCGGCGCCGTTCGGCCCGATGAGGCCGGTGATCCTGCCGGCCTCGACGTCGAAGCTGCAGTCTCGGACGGCGTGCACGCCGCCGAAGCTCTTCCATAAATGACGCACGTCCAGGAGCGCCGGCATCCCTCACCCGCCCGCCCGCGTCCCGGCCACCGCGGAGCCGGCGGCGTACCCCGCTGCCGAGGCGGGGTCCCGGTCCTGCGCGCGGGGCTCCGGGAGGATCCCCTGGGGACGCCAGCGCAGGACGGCGAGGATCAGGATGCCGATGAGGATCTCCCGGACGGCGGGACCGAAATCCGGGTGCCCCGGGATCTCCGGGAGAAACCGGGTGACCTCCTGGAAGAAGATCAACACCAGGAAGATGCCCAGGATCACCCCGCGGTTGTTCCCCGTCCCTCCCACGAAGATCGCGGCGTACAGCAGCAGCGTCTCCACGGGCGACCATGCCGAGACATTGAAGGCGCCGAGGAAATGGACGAACAGCGCGCCGCCCAATCCCGCGATCACCCCGCCGATGACGTAGCCCTTGAGCTTGAGGGCGAACACGTTCCGGCCGAAGGCCGCCGCGGCGGTTTCGTCTTCCCGCACCGATCGCAGGGCGCGCCCGAACGGGCTCCAGAACAGCCGCTCCAGGAAGAGGTAGACGGCGATCAGGACGGCCAGGCAGAACGCCAGGTAGAACACGGGGTAGACGTGGGGGTCGAGGCGCAGCACGCTGTTGAACGGCTGGCTCAGCCCGTAGAGCCCGTTGTACCCCGCGAAGATCCGGGCGTCGTTGCTGATCACGGCCTGCATGATCAGCGCCGTGGCCAGCGTGGTGATGGCGAAGTAGTCGCCCCGCAGCTTCCGCAGCGCGATCGCCCCCACGACCAGGGAGAGCAGCCCGCCGGCCAGCATCGCGCCGAGCGCGCCGGCGACGAACGGCCACCTGAGCCCCAGGATGTACTCCGTCGGCGGCCGCAGGCCGGCCGGCGGCAGGGTGAGGACGGCGTCGATGTACGCGCCGATGGCGATGAACGCGTAATAGGCGATGTCGAGGTCGCCCTCCCATCCCCAGCGCACGTTCAGGCCCAGGACGAAGATGGCGAAGATCACGCCCTGGGTCGCGATGGAGACGAGGTAGTTGATCACGCCGCGCCGCCTCCCACGCGCGGCCTGGTGGTGAACAGTCCTTCCGGGCGGACCAGGAGGGTCGCGATCAGCAGCGCGAACGCGATCGGCAGCTTGTAGTCCGCGGCTACGTAGAAGGCGCTGGTCTCCATGGCCACGCCGACGAGGAGCGCGCCGGCCATCGCGCCGTACGGCTTGCCGATCCCGCCGACGATCGCGGCGGCGAAGGTCACGAGCAGGAAGTTGAACCCGAACGAGGGGGCGAAGCTGCCGACCCGTCCGGCCAGCACGAACCCGCCGAGCCCGGCGATGAGGCCGGCCAGCCCCCACGTCAATTGGATGACGCGGGAGGCGTCGATGCCGCTGACGCGGGCGAGGTCGCGGCTGTCCGCCACCGCCCGCAGCGCCTTCCCGAACTTCGTGTACCGGAGCAGGAGGTGGAGCAGCGCCATCGTCCCCGCGGCCGCCGCCATGATCAGCTCATCGCGGCTCGTCCACAGAAACGGTCCCACCCGGTGCGGGACGGCCTGGGGCAGGACGTACACGACGTTCGTGCCGGTGAACACCGCCAGCAGGACGTTCTGGATGATGATGGCGACGCCGATCGTGGCGATGAAGATGACCAGGCTCCGCGCGCGCGCCCGGACGAACGGCTCGACAATCCCCCGGTTCATTCCCCACGCGACCAGTCCCCCGGCCGCGGCCGCCGCCAGGCCGCCGACGAGCAGGTTGGTCGTGAGGCTCTGCGACACGTAGGCGGCGTACGCGCCGACCGTCAGGAGCTCCCCGTGGGCAAAATTCGGATGGTTGCTGACGCCGTACTGCAGCGAGAACGCCACGGCGGAAAACGCCAGGATCGCCGCGGTGACCAGGCCGAACCCCAGGGCGACGAAGAAGCCATGCATGTTATCCCGGCTTCGGCCGGTAGGCGGGCGCAAAGGGCCGCAGCGGCGGCAACACCCACCCCCCGGTGGGCACCGGGCGCTCGTCGGAGCGGACCGGCACGTCGATCACCGCGGGACGGTTCGCGGCGAGCGCGGCGGCCAGGGCGCCGTCCAGGTCGCCGGGGCCGGTGATCCGATACCCGTCCGCCCCCATCGCCTTGGCCATCGCAGCAAAGTCCGCGCTCACCGGCTCGCCCGTGCGCTGCTTTCTGAAGCGCGTCGCCAGCTCGCGAGGCCCGAACGCCCCCACCTGGAGATCGTAGATCGAGGCGTACCCGCGGTTGTTCCACACCACCCAGATCGCGGGGATATCGTACTCGACGGCGGTGGCCACGCTGTGCGCGGCCATCAGGAAGCCTCCATCCCCGCACACGGCCACGGCGGGGCGGTCCGGGGCCGCCAGCTTCGCCCCCAGGACGCCGCACACGGCGAAGCACATCGATCCAAACCCCCACGACTGCAGGAAGGAGCGGGGCCCCCGCACCCTGAGGCGCTGCACCAGCCAGTTGTGGTGGACGCCGACGTCCGACAGGACGAGGGCGTTCTCGGGCAGGGCGCGCGAGAGGGTCGCCACCACGCGCTCGGGATGCAGCGGCAGCCCCTCCGCGTTCGCGAGGGGGGCGCGGTCGCTCTCCCACACCTGCCGGGCGGCCTCCAGGCGCCTGACCCACGGGGCATGGCCGTCCCGCGGCTCCCGGCGCCGTTCGACCTCCGCCGCGAGCTGGCGGACGACGGTGCGCGCGTCCCCGAGGACGCCGACCGCGACCGGATAGTTGCGCCCGATCTCGGAAGGATCGATATCCACCTGGATGAGCCGGGTCGGCGGGATCTCGAACGTGTACCCGGGAATCCAGCTGCTGCTCATCCGGTCATCGAACCGCACGCCCAGCGCCAGGATCACATCGGCATTCCGGGTCGCCTCGTTGGCCGCAAACGTCCCGTTCCGCCCCACGTTGCCGAAATACAATGGGTGATCGGCCGGCAGCACGCCCGACGCCAGCGGCGTGCTCACCACCGGCACGCCGAGGCGCTCGGCCAGCGTCCGGACCTCCGCCTCCGCCTCGGACAGCACGGCCCCGCCCCCGGCCAGGATCACGGGGCGGGCGGCGCCGAGGAGCGTCTCGAGGGCGGCCTGCAATTGGCCGGCCTCCGCGGCGCTGCGGATGCGCACGCCGTCCCCCACCGCCTGCGGGCGCTCGCCTCCGACGTCGACCGTCTCGACGAAGAGATCGAGCGGGACGTCGACCTGCACCGGGCCGGGCCGGCCTCCCAGCATTTCCAGAAACGCCTGCCGCATCACCAGCGGCAGCTGATCGGGCCGGGTCGGCTGGAAGCTGCGCTTGACGTACGGCCGGAGCACGGACGGAAAGTCGGCCTGGTAGTGCCGGTACGTCTCCTGGAACGCGCCGCGATTGAACTGCACGCTCGGGACGTTGGCCGTGATCGCGAGCAGCGCCGAGGAGTCCATCATCGCCGACGCGACGGCGACGGGGATGTTCGTCGAGCCGGGCCCGCAGGAGGTGAACGTCACGGCGGGGCGGTGGGCGACGCGCCAGTACGCGTCCGCCATGTGGCCGGCCGCCTGTTCATGGTGGACGGAGACCGTGTGGATCTGCTCCTGCACGTCGTACAGGGCGTTCAGGAGGCCGATGTTGCCGTGTCCGCACAGGCCAAAGGCGAAGGAGACCCCCTCGCAGAGGAGCCGGTCCACGATGACCTGCGCGCCTGTCTTGGAGAGCACCGTGACCATGTCCCCACCTCCCGGGCGGTCCCGCCGCCACGCGCCGCGCCCCTGCGGGGACGGGCGCTCAAATTTTCCTTCGACGGCGCCGCAATCCCGCCTCCTCCGGGGCGGTTACGCGCCGGCCCGGCGGCGGTGCTGCGCTCCAGCCTAGACTTTGGGTGAGAAGTCGGTGGCGGTCAGCAGCGCCGTGCGGATGTGCTCCACCAGCCATCCGCGCTCGTGGCTCTTCTCGCGGACGCGGTGCCACTCGGGGTCGGCCTGAAAGGCGCCCCACTTCTTCTCGCGGTCTTCCCACGACTCGTAACGGGTGATGTAGGTCAGCTCGTCCAGCTCGCCGACCGCCGTCTCCCAGAATCCGACCACGTGGATCCCGTGCTTTCGAAAGAACCCCATCGTGTGGTCCCGAAACCGTGTGAGCACATCGGCTTTGCGGCCCGGCATGCAGCGGTAGACGCGGAGCTCGTAGACCATTCGGTTCTTCCCCCCCCGTCGCGATCTCGAGGTCCCCCCCGTCGCGAGCCGTCCGGCCCGGCGCGCTGAATCACGGATTGGCTCGCTCTTCTCGACGTTTCAGCCGCAACCCTCTAGGCTGAGGGATCGGAGCCGGCGATGACCGCGCCTGACATGATCGCTCTCCCCGCCGGCCGATGGGGATCGCCCTCCTCCAGACGAAGGATGCGCTGATGCCGGCGTGAGAGCGCTCTCCTTCTAATGAAGGATGCACCGACTAATGAAGGATGCACCGACCGTTCGAGTAGGGCATGGCGGGATTGACATAAGCGGTTTTCCCCATTATGCTTCGGGCTTTTACCCGATAGGGCCGGAAGCGCCTGGGGACTACTGTGTAGGCGATGGCTATGTCACAGGACAGTTCCCGGCAGGGACGGCCACACACAGTCGTGGTCACGGTGCGGATCAAGCACGCGCTGGACGCGCGCGACGCTTTGGCCGCCGCCCTTGTGGGCGCGGGAGAGGTTGTGGACGCGGTGGTCACCGAGGGGACCACCGAATCTGGCGCGCAGACGCTGGTCTCGATGATCCTCCAAAGCCGTCTGCACTGATGCTCATCGAGAAGAGTTCTCCGCCGGCCGTGCAGGCCTGAAAAACAGGTCGGAGCCGGCCCAGACGCCTCCCGTCGAAAATCGTCGGGGGGCGTCTTCGTTTTTGGTGGCGGTGCAGTAGGCTGTCTCTCCTGCGGCGAATAGGAAACGCTGAACGCAATCCGATCCCAGCGATGGTCGCCCGGCCCCCGGGGGGCGGCGCAGGGCAGACGGGAGGCGGTTCGATGCAGCGTTCGTCAAGCGTTCGCGCGATCACCCCGTCGATGACGATCGGCATGGATGACCGCGCCCGCAGGCTGCGGCGCGAGGGGGTCGACGTCATCAGCTTCGCCGCGGGCGAGCCGGACTTCGACACGCCGGAGATCATCAAGCGGGCAGCGATCAAGGCCATTCAGGAGGGGTTCACCAAGTACACCAGCCCGGCCGGCATCATCGAATTGCGGCAGGCCGTTGCCAAGCACCTTCGGGACACGTACGGCGCGGCGTACGCGCCCGAAGAGATCGTCATCACGGCTGGCGGCAAGCCCGCGCTGTACTTCACGCTGCGCGCGTTGTGCGAGCCCGGGGATGAGGTCTTGGTGCCGGTCCCGGCATGGGTCTCCTACGTGGAGCAGGTGAAGCTGGCCGGGGCCCGTCCGGTGCTCGTCCCCACCGGGGCGGAGGAGGATTTCCAGCCGCGCGTGGATCGGGTGGCTTCGCTCGTCACCCCCCGCACCCGCGCGATGTTGATCTGCTCTCCGCACAACCCGACCGGCGTCGTGTACACCCGCGAGACGCTCGCCGGCCTGATCGAGTTGAGCCGGCGGCGCGAGTTCACGCTCCTGAGCGACGAGATCTACGAGAGCATGGTCTATGACGGCGCGAGGCATCACTGCCTTCCCGGCGCCTGGCCCGATGCCCGCGACCGGATCGTGCTGCTCAATTCGATGTCGAAGACGTACGCCATGACCGGGTGGCGGATTGGATACGCGGCGGCCCCCAGGCCCATGGCCGAGGCCCTCACAGACGTGCAGGGGCATCTTGCCGGCAACCCCAACTCCATCGCTCAGCGGGCGGCTCTGGCGGCCCTGCAGGAGGGCGTGGATCCGTCCGAGATGGTCGCCGAATACGACCAACGCCGCCGGACCATCGTCGCGCGCCTCAACGCCCTTCCCGGCGTCCGGTGCGCGACGCCTCGGGGCGCGTTCTACGCGTTTCCGGACGTGCGCGGGCTCTTGGGCCGGCCCGGCGGGCCCGCCACCTCCGTTGCGCTGTGCGAGGTCCTGCTCGAGAAGGCGCATGTCGCGGTCGTTCCGGGCGAGGCGTTCGAAGGGCCGGGCTTTCTCCGCTTTTCGTACGCCACCTCGCTCGCGCGGATCGAGGAGGGCATCGACCGGATCGCCCGCGCGCTTGCCGCGCTGTCATGAGGCACCAGCCGTGATGACGCCGCCGGAGTTCCGCAACGAGCCGCTCGTGGATTTCGCGAAGGGGCCGGGCCGCCAGGCCATGGAGGAGGCGCTGCGCACCGTCGGGGCGGCCCTGGGGCGCGAGTTCCCGCTGCTGATCGGCGGCCGTCCCGTGAGGACCGGCGAGACGTTTCGGACGGTGAACCCCTCTCAGACCGACACGGTGGTGGCGGTGGTCCACCAGGCCGGCGCGGGCGAGGTCGAGGCCGCGGTCGCCGCCGCGCTCACCGCCTTCGAGTCGTGGCGCTGGGTCCCGGCCGAGGAGCGGGCGGCGCTCTTGATGCGGGCGGCGAACCTCCTCAGGCGCCGCCGCATGGAGGCCGCGGCGTGGATGATCTACGAGGTGGGCAAGAACTGGACGGAGGCCGACGCGGACGTCGCCGAGGCGATCGATTTCGCCGAATACTACGCCCGCGAGATCCTCCGGTACGCTCCCGGGCGGCCGCTCCCTTCGATCCCGGGCGAGATGAGCGAGTATCTGTATCTTCCCCTGGGCGTGGTGGCGGTCATCTCCCCATGGAACTTCCCCCTCGCGATCCCGGCGGGGATGGCGCTCGGCGCGATCGTCTGCGGCAACACGGTGGTGATGAAGCCCGCGAGCGACTCGGCCGCGACGGCCCATGCGATCGCGGACGCGCTCACCGAGGCCGGCCTTCCGCCGGGCGTGCTGAACGTGATCGCCGGCCCCGGCGGGGCCGTGGGAGAGGCGCTGGTCGCGCACCCCAAGGTGCGGATGATCGCGTTCACCGGGTCGCGCGACGTCGGGACGCACCTCTTCGAGCTCGCGGCCCGCACGCCTCCCGGTCAGATCTGGCTCAAGCGGATCATCGCCGAGATGGGAGGCAAGAACGCCATCATCGTCGATGACGAGGCCGCGCTGGACGAGGCGGTCGCGGGGGTCGTGGCCTCCGGCTATGGGTACCAGGGGCAGAAGTGCTCCGCGGGCTCCCGCGTGGTGGTGACGCCCAAGGTGTACGGCGAGGTCGTCGAGATGCTCGCCGAGCGGGTCCGCCGTCTCGAGGTCGGTCCGGCGCCCGAGAACTTTCCGGCGGGGCCGGTCATCAACGCCCGCGCCGAGCAGAAGGTGCTCGAGTACATCGAGATCGGGAAGCGCGAGGGACGCCTCGCGGCCGGCGGCGGCCGGGCGCGGGCGGGGGGCCACTACATCGCGCCGACGATCATTATGGACGTCCGGCCGGATGCCCGGATCGCGCAGGAAGAGATTTTCGGCCCGGTCGTCGCGGCGATCCCCGCCCGCGATTTCAACGACGCGATCCGGATCGCCAACGGCACCGCGTACGGGCTGACGGGGTCGGTCTACACCCTGAACCCGGAGAAGCTGGCGAAGGCCCGGCGGGAGCTCATGTGCGGCAATCTCTATCTCAACCGAAAGTCCACCGGCGCGCTCGTGGGGACCCACCCGTTCGGCGGGTTCAACATGTCGGGCACCGACAGCAAGGCCGGCGGGCCCGAGTATCTGCTGAACTTTCTCCAGCCCAAGGTGGTCGCTCACAAGTACTGGTAACCGCGGACCGCGCGGGGGGAGGCCACCGATCGAGATCCGCCTGGTCCGGCACGCCACGCTCGCCGTGCGCTTCTCCGGCGTCACGGTCCTGGTCGATCCCATGCTCGGTGATGTCGGCGCGAATCCGCCGGTCCCGAACTCCCCGAACCCGCGGCCGAATCCCCTCGTCCCACTTCCCCGGCCGGCGCCCGCGCTGATCGGAGGAGTGAATGCCGTCCTGATCACCCACACCCACCGCGACCACTTCGATGATGCGGCCGCCTCGATCGTGCCGAAGCACCTCCCGCTCATCTGCCAGCCCGAGGATGAAGCGAAGTTCCAGGGGCTGGGGTTCGCCAGCGTGCGCCCGGTCACCGGGGTGTTGGAATGGGAGGGGATCGAGATCCACCGCACCGGGGGCCGGCATGGAGTGGGCGAGGTCGGCCGGCGGATGGCTCCGGTGTCGGGGTTCGTCCTCCGCGCCTCCCGCGAGCGGACGCTGTACGTCGCCGGGGACACCATCTGGTGCCCCGAAGTGGAGGAGGCGCTGCGCCGTCACGCCCCTGCCGTCACAGTCGTGAATGCCGGCGCGGCTCAGTTCCTCGAGGGCGGGCCGATCACTATGGCGGCGGAGGATGTGATCGAGGTGGCGCGCCGCGCTCCGGGGACGAACGTGATCGCCGTGCACATGGAGGCGATCAATCACTGCGTCCTCACCCGGGCCGCCCTGGCGTCGTCCGTGGCCGCCGCCGGGCTTTCGGACCGCGTCTGGATTCCGCGGGACGGCGAATCGAAGTCTTTCTGAGGCGTGTGTTCTTACGGCCGCAGCGAGCCGAGCGGTCCGTCGGGCCTGATCAGGTCGCGGATCCACCCATCGTCGATCTGCAGGGGGCTACCGGCTTCCGGTCTCTCCGTCGCCGCCGTCTCCTCCCGCCGCGTCCCAGAGGGGGGCGGCGCCGGCCGCGGACGGCGAATCCCGCCGGGCCGTGCGCAGGCGCCAGCGCGCGACCCCGCCCAAGGCCGCGAGCCCCGCCAGCCCGCCGATCCCGAACGCGCCCGAGGCGCCCCAGAGCTGAGCCAGCGTCCCGCTCACGAGCGCTCCCACGGGCGTCATGCCGCCCATGACGAGCGAGTAGACCGCCATCATCCGCCCCCGGAGCCGGTCGGGGGTGCCGAGCTGCAGCGTCGTGTTGACCGTGGCCGTGAACACGACCATGCTGGCGCCGGCGACGCCCAGGACGACGGCCGCGGCGTGAAAGCGGTGGATCGCGCCGAGCGCGATGTTGGCGAGCGTCAGGACGAGCGCCCCCCCGAAGAGGAACCCCGGGCGGGGCCCCAGGTGGCTGAGCGACGCAACCGTGATCGCTCCCACCAGGGCCCCGGCGCCCTGCGCGGACATCAGCAGGCCGAACTGCGCGGCCTGCATCCGCAGCACGTCCTTGGCGAACACGGTGGCGAGGATGGTGAAGTTCATCACGAAGATGCTCTCCGCGGCGAGCAGCACGGTGACCTGCAGCGCAAGCGGGGTTCGGGCGAGATAGACCAGCCCTTCCCGCAGCTCGGCGAGGATCCCATCGGTCACGTGCACGATCCGGGCGGGCCGGACCCGCATCAGCAGCAGGGCCAGGATCACCGGGATGAAGCTCAGGCCGTTGGCGAGGAACGCCCACGCCATGCCCACCCAGGTGATGGCCGCGCCGGCGATCGCGGGGCCGAGCAGCCGGGCGACGTTGACGATGGTGGAGTTCAGCCCGACCGCGTTCAGGATGTCGGTCCCTTCGACCATCTCGAAGATGAACGCCTGACGGGCCGGGATGTCGAACGCCTGCGCCGTGCCGAGGACCGTCGCCAGCACCGCCACGTGCCAGAACCGGACCGTCCCCGTCAGGATCAGGACGCCCAGGACCAGCGCCTGCAGCATCTGGACTGCCTGGGTCACGACGATGACGTTGCGCTTGCTGACGCGGTCCGCGACGGCGCCGCCGATCAAGGCCAGGCAGAGGACCGGCAGCCACTGCAGCGCGCCCACGAGGCCGAGCAGGAACGGCGAGTTGGTGATCTGGAGCACGAGCCACGCCTGGGCGATCCGCTGCATCCAGGTGCCGACGAGCGAGATCATCTGCCCGATGAAGAAGAGCCGGAAATTCCGGTGGCGGAGGGCGGCAAACGTTCCGGGCCGCCGCCGCTCCCTCGCCTCGAGCGGCCGTGCTCCGGGGGGCGGTGCGGTGCCGGTCACCCTTTCATCCTAACATCCGGCATGGTATCGTGACGGTGTATGGCAGAGCCAATCGAGATCGGGCTGACGTTTGACGACGTGCTGCTGGTGCCGCAGCGGTCCGCCGTCAGCACGCGGCGTCAGGCCGACACCCGGACGCGGCTGTGCCGCGGCATCGAGCTGGCGATCCCCGTCGTCAGCGCGAGCATGGACACCGTGACCGAGGCGGCGATGGCGAGCGTCATTGCCCGCGAAGGCGGCATCGGGATCATCCACCGGTTTCTGCCGATCGCGGATCATGTCGCCGAGGTCCGGCGGGTCAAGCGCGCCGAGAGCGTGGTCATCGAGACGCCGTACACGGTCGGCCCCGAGGCGACGATCAGGCACGCCGCCGCGTTCATGGAAGAGCACGGCTCCGCCGGCATCCTGGTGATCGACCGCGACCGCCGCCTGCTCGGCATCGTCACCGCGCGGGACGTCCTGTTCGAAGAGGAGCTCGACCGTCCGATCACGGCGGCGATGACCCCCCGGGCGCGACTGATCACCGCCCCCGCCGGCACCCCCATCGAGCAGGCCAAGGAGATCCTGCACCGCCACCGGATCGAGAAGCTCCCGCTCGTCGATGCGGAGGGACGGCTGGTGGGGCTGGTCACCAGCCGGGACATCCGCAGCCGGCTGCGGTATCCGGATGCGACGAAGGATGAGAAGGGCCGGCTGCGGGTCGGCGCGGCGATCGGGGTGCGCGGCGATTTCCTCGAGCGCGCCGAGGCCCTGGTGAATGAGGAAGTGGACGTCCTCGTGATCGACATCGCCCACGGCCACTCCGACCTCGCGTTTGCGACCGTGGAAGCCGTCCGCGCCCGGTGTCCCGACGTGCCCCTGATCGCCGGCAACGTCGCCACGGCCGAGGGGACCCGAGATCTCATTGCCTGCGGGGTGGACGGCGTGAAGGTCGGCGTCGGTCCCGGCTCCACCTGCACGACCCGGGTGGTCACCGGCGCCGGCGTCCCGCAGCTGACCGCGATCCTCAACTGCGGCGAGGCGGCGGCGGAGGCCGGCGTGCCGATCATCGCCGACGGCGGGATTCGCGGGTCAGGGGACCTGGTGAAAGCCCTGGCCGCCGGGGCCGAGACCGCCATGCTCGGGAACCTGCTCGCCGGCACCGAAGAAAGCCCCGGGGCCTCTGTCACCCGGAACGGCCGTCAGTACAAGGTCTACCGCGGCATGGCCAGCCTGTGGACCTCCGCGGAGCGCCGCGATATGCCGCATGAGGACGAGCTGCTCTCCGAGATCGTGCCCGAGGGGATCGAGGCGATGGTCCCGCACCGCGGCGGGGCCGCGGCGGTGCTGACCCAACTCGTCGGCGGGCTGCGGTCGGGCATGAGCTACTGCGGCGCGACCACGCTCGCCGAGCTGCGCGCGAACGCCCGCTTCATCCGCGTCACGGACGCCGGGGTCCGGGAAGGCATGCCCCACGACGTCGACCCGCTGTCCTGATCGCCTGCCGGACCCGCCGGCGCGTCTCTAGACTCGGGCCGCGGTCCGCCGGACGGTGATCCGCCGGGCGGTTGCCGGCCGCGGTCACTGCCGCTTCTCGCCGATCCGCTCGAGGGTCCGCTCGATGATCTCGGTCGCCGTGTCGACGGCGTGGGTGACCTTGTTGCGCTCACGCACGAGCCGGGTCAGGAGCGTCAGGGAATCGTCGCTCCCCTGCGCCATCGTCCTGAGGCGCGCCGCCGGCTGCAGCGCCGGGACCGGCTGGACCGGCAGCGCGGGGTCGTGATCGAACGGCCCGGCCGCGGTGTAGTTGACCGGGATCAGCGTCCGGCCGATGCGCATCAGCGCATCGTTGATGGCGGCCGCCGCCTCGCGCTGCTTCCGGGTGCCGCGTCCGCGCAGGCCGCCCCCGATGCGCTCGGCCGCCGCGTGCAGGCGTCCGGCCGCCGCGGTCAAGCGCTCCACCGCCCCCAGCGGCGGCCGCATGTCGAACGAATCGCCCGCGGCCTCCTGGATCCCGCGCAGCGTCTCCCGCAGTTCGGCCGCGGTCTCGCGGTAATCGAGGGGGAGGACCGGCGCGGTGCACCACCGCCACAGGGCGAGCGCGTACACCTGCGCGTCGCGGTGGAGGTTCGCCTTGTCGATCTTGTCCGGCGTGTCCTCGGTGGTGTGCCACCACCACCCCAACCCGCCGTGGTGGGCGGTGCCGCCGGTCAACGACTTGAGCGCGGCGCCGGTGGCGGACTCGCCTGGGGGCTGCGCGGAGACGTCGACGAACATCGAGGGCAGCCCGATCCCCCAAAACGACTGGTCGCCCATGCGGGTGATCCGCCTTCGCTGCAGGTCCTGGCCGGTCACATCCTTGATGCACCGGGCCGCCAGCGCCCACGTCTCCGCCATCGTCAAGGCCTCGCTCAGCAGTGTCGCCCCCATGCCCCCGGTGGAGTCCACGTTGAGGTGGAGCACCGCGTGCCGGTACAGGTCGTCCCAGTGGTTATCGGCGTACCATGTGGAGCCCGAGTACCGGCCGTGCGAGTGGCCGGACCAGAAGGCGAACCGGACGCCGCGCCGCAGCCGCTTCTGCCGCCGGCTGAAGACGCGCGCCATCTCCACCATCACCGCGTTGGCGCTCCCATTGTCCATCGCTCCGTGGTGCCACGAATCCACGTGCCCGCTGAACAGGACGAATCGGTCGGGCTCTTCCTGCCCCGCGAGGTCCGCCACCAGGAGCGGCGTCTTGCGCCAGCGGGTATCGACGGCCGCGTGGAGACGGACCCGGAGATCCCCCCGCTGCGCCTGCGCGCGCAGCTGCTCGCCGTCCTGCTGGCGGATCGAGACCGCGACGATCTTGGGGAGCGCGCCGGCGGTTTCCGGGGTCGGCGAGCCCCAGACGGCCGAGATGATCATCTCGTGCAGTTCGGGGGGGTTGATGAAGATCATCCCGGCGGCGCCGGCCTGCTCCGCGGCGCGGGCGCGCGCCGGGGAGGCGAGGCCGTCGACCAGCGCGATCCTGCCGCGGACGTTCTGGCCGAGGGGCTCGTGGCCGGCGTCGACCACCTGTCCCTCGAGCCCGGACGCGGGGGTCGACGCGGAGAAGGCGTGGGTGATGCACTCCACCCGCCGGGCTCCGGCGCCGGCGACTTCGACCGACGCGTTCCCCGGCCACGAGACCAGCGCGTCGTGCTGGTACCGCCGCACCTCGAGTCCGAACTCTTTCACGGTCCCCTCGAGGTAGTCGAAGGCCAGCCGCTCCTCGTCGCTGCCGGAGAGCCGAACCCAGCGCGAGATCTCGCGGGTGTAGGACATGAGCTTCGCGGCCGAGACCGCGTCCTTGATCGACTGCTCAGGATCTCTCGGCATGGCCTCCCTCCCAAGCGGTGAGATAGGAAACTCGACGACGTGATCCTGAAACGACGGAACGCGATGATCGTGCGGTCCCAGGGGAATGTTCATTCTCAGCGTGCGACCAATGTCCCTTTCGCGCACGCGTTCGCCCGCCTCCCCCGCTCCTGACCGGGCGGCAGGGCGGTCGCGTGGTAGAAGTGGCATGTCCCACGTACGATCACTGGGCTTATGGGATAGGTCCCCGTCCCCCCCCGCCGCAGGCGTCCCGCAGCCGGGCATGGAGATCGCCCGCTCCCCCCTGTGGGCGCCCGGTTGGGTGTTTTCTCGCGCAGGCCTCCATTTTTTACCGGATTTCGATCAGGGGCCAACCCGGTGGACCATGAGAGGGAGCATGGGCCCGGCTTAGACGCCGTTCAATCCCGCCCGATTGAGGGGAGCACGCGGGAACAGGCGGGCAGGCGTCGGAGCGGGCGAGGGGGGCGAGGAATGAGGAGACTTCGGCTGGGGCTATGGTTGGCGGGGGTGGCGGTGTTTGCGGGAGCGTCGGGGGCCGGCGCCGCTCCCTTTGCGTACATCAATAACGAAGATAGCAACGACGTGTCCGTCATCGATATCTCCACGAACACGGTGGCGGCCACGGTGGCGGTGGGGACCCTCCCCATCGGCGTGGCGGTCACCCCGGACGGGACGGCCGTGTACGTCCCGAACTACGCGGACAACACCGTATCGGTGATCGACACGCCGACGAACACGGTGGTGGCCACGGTCCCGGTCGGGAATGGCCCCACCGGCGCGGCGGTGACGCCGGACGGGACCCGCGTGTACGTGACGAACGGCATCGACAACACCGTGTCGGTGATCGACACGGCGACGAACACGATGGCGGCCACGGTGCCGGTGGGGGCCGGTCCCTTCGGTGTGGCGGTGACCCCGGACGGGACGGCCGTCTACGTGGCGAACAACGGCGAGAACACGGTGTCGGTGATTGACACGCGGACGAACACGGTGACGGCCACGGCTCAGGTGGGGATGGCCCCCGTCGGCGTGGTGGTGAGGCCGGACGGGGCGCGCGTGTGTGTGACGAACTCGGGTGACAACACCGTGTCGGTGATCTATACATCGGATAACAGGGAGTGGGACTTGACGCGGGTGGGCCGCACCCCCATGGGCGCGGCGATCAGCCCGGATGGGTCGCGCGTGTATGTGGCGAACAACGGCGACGGCACCGTGACGGTGATCGACGCCGTGTCGTACGAGGTGATCACGACGGTGGCGGTGGGGAGCGGCCCCATCGGCGTGGCGGTGACCCGGGATGGGACCGCCGTCTACGTGGTGAACAACGGCGATAACACCGTGTCGGTGATCGACCCCGCAACGAACACGGTCACGGCCGGCCCCTTTGGGGCGGGGATCAGCCCCGCAGGCTTCGGCGCCTTCACCGGGCCCTAAGGGGCGCGTCCGTCAGCCCCCGTGGGTTGAGGCGGCCTCTTCGACCGCCGCGGCCGTCTCCGGGCCGGGCCTGGTCCGAGCCTCGAGCAGGCGTTCGACGGTGCCCACGATCCCCTGACGGAAGACGAGGATGACGGCGATGAAGATCGTTCCGGTGACCACCCCCCAGGCATCGGTCCACGTGGAGATGAAGTCGCGCAGGAGGAGCACCAGGGCGGCGCCGGCCGGAGGGCCGAGGCGGGTGCCCATGCCGCCCAGCAGGACCATGATCACCACCAGGCCCGAGGTCGTCCAGTGGACCGCGTCGAGCGCCACGAACCCGTGGTTGATCACCCAG
>VBAK01000024.1 GCA_005882275.1 Candidatus Segetimicrobium genomatis | reverse complement strand
AGTTCGCCCCCGACCCACACTCGATACCGCGGCGTACCGGTGGACTCGATGATCACCGCGGTGTAGCCGCGGGAGCGCAGCTGCTCGAACAGCGCCTGGGCGTTCTGATGGACGTTGAACGCGCCGGCCTGGACGCGAAACACCGGGGCCGGCTTCACGGTTCGGTGGCGCGCCGGCCCTTCGGGAGGCGTGGGGGGAACCACCCGCTCTACCCCGCCGCCTGCCCGACTAGGGGAAGAGGCGCTGGAAGCGGGCGGCGATGCTGGTGAAGATGGTGGCGCGGCAGTTGCAGGTGGCGCGGGGGAAACGGATGAGCCACCCCCGGGTGGCGGGGATGAGTCGGGGGTCTCAGGAGAAGGCGAGCCCGTTGACGGAGGGCCTGCCGAAGGGCCGGAGGATGAACCGGGGGCTCCCGGCGCCGCCTGGGCCCCCGACGGAGGCGGGGTTTGTCCGGGGGGCGGTGCGGAAGGCGCGGGCTCCACGACCTCCGGTGGAGGGGCCACTGAAGGCGCCGGCCCCGTGACCGCCTGGCGGCGAGACGGCCCGATCACGTAGCCGATGACGGCAGAAATGATGAACATCACGCTCAAAAACACGATCAGCGGAGGGGATACGCTACGTAAGCCCTTCACAATAGAGACACGTTTCGCCGGGTCTGCGGACATCCCTTGCGCGGGCAGAGAGGCATCCCCGCCGCATCCCGGGTCCAAAACATAACAGCGGCGTGTCGAGGGAATAGCGCGCCGCCGGTGCCCGCCTGGCGGCCTTTAAAGATCGGACCGGCCTCAGTCTTCCAATACGGGCGGCGAGGAACCGTTTTCCGTCAGCATCAGCCGCTTGATGTCGGAGGCCTCTTTTCCCACGAACTCCCGCTCCCGCTCTTCGATGTTCAGCAGCTCCTGGTAGACCTCGTCCGCCTCAGGGGAGATCAACGTCCGGAGTCTCTGCTCGAGGTGCAGCTTCTCGAAAAAGGCCTGCTCCAGGTGGGTCTTCCTGTACAGCCACTGGCAGCACTGGTCGAGCTCGTCAAGCGCCACGATGACGCTGAAGCTGAGATCCCTCCGCCCGCTCGTCTCCGCGATCTGGCGATAACACAGTCCCAAGTCTCCTCTCAGCCCGGAGAGTTCGCCGATGAAATCTTCGAGGGAGACCGCGCCGCCCGCCCGCTGCTTGATCAACTGCAGGAGGCGTCTCTCCACCGTATTTGTGGTATGGGAAAGGTGGGAGAGATGCCGAAGACCGCTCTCGTCGTCGCCCTGCACAGATGGCAGCATGTCCGGCCTCCTCCCGACAAAGAGACGATGGTTCACTTCGTCCGGATGGGCGCCCCCAGGCCCCAGAGCAATGCGGCGCCGACCACGACGATCTCCACGGCGATCCCCCCCGGCGGCGCCCATTGGTAATGAGGGAAGATCGTATCCCACCGTTCTTTCAGCCCGGGCGCGTCCGACAGCACCGCGGCCAGCGCGCACGCAAGCGGCCACCAATGCCGCACCTTCCAGATGATGAGTCCCGTCAGTAAGACGCCGAGCCCGATGTCGATCGCTTCGAAAAGGCCGTGGCTGCCGATCCAGACGAAATCGTAATGGGGAATCGCATCCAGCACGAAATGGCTCGCCCAGGCCACCATCAGGGCCGTCATCGGCACCCTCACACGGGCGCCGATCGCCGCGCCGGTCACCAGATGGGGAGTCAAATCCACCTAAGGCCCTGTCACTCCAGCGGCATCTTCGGAAGACCCGCTGGGCGCAGATCCACCGGGCATCCACCCGGCGATCGCCATGAGATAACCGCCTCGCCCCTGGGGCACAGCCCCCGCCCCCCATCCCCCAAGAGCGGCAGCCACGATGAGCGGCGCCGTCACGATCGCCGCGGCCAGCGGCCCCCACAGCACAAGCACAACCGCGCTCAGCCCGAGCAGGGCAGTTGCGCCGTAGATCCAACACGCGACCTGACGAAAGGAGAGGCCTGCCTGCTGCAGCCGGTGGGGAAGATGATCTTTCCCCGTGTACCTCAAGAGGGCAATCGGGTTCCTGACGCCATTTTGGTACCGCCTCCAATGCACGAACAAGAAATCACAGACCGGAAGTCCGAGGATCAGCACCGGCGCGATGGATCTCGCCGGCGAGGCTCCGGGGGCGGCCAGCGTCGCGCTCAGCGCGGCCAAGAGGAACCCCACCATCAGACTTCCGGCGTCTCCGAGAAAGATTCGAGCCGGAGGGTAATTGTATCGCAGGAAGCCCAGGGTCGCCCCCGCCACCGACGCGGCCCCCACGGCCACCCCCAGGCGGCCCGCGAAAAGGGCGATGGGGACCAGGGCGAGAGCGCCAATCGCTGCCGTGCCGCCGGCCACTCCGTCGGTGCAGTCGATGCAATTCATGGCGTTGGCAACGCCCACGATCCAGAGAATGGCGAGGATCTCGCCCAGATGAGGCCACGGGAGGTTCACCCTGAACCCTCCCAGCAACACGATCGACGCCACGACCCCTCCCTCGACGGCCAGCTTCCACGGGCCGGCACTCCGAAGATCGTCAACGAGGCCGATCAGGAAGAAGGCGGCCGCGCCTGCCAGAAGCAGCGTCATCTGGTCGCGGACGACGGGCCGGAGAAACAGCAGCGCCGTTACGGCGAAGGCCAGAAATACTGCGATTCCCCCCAGTCTCGGGGTCGGCTGCGTGTGTACCTTGCGAGAGGAGGGGAGATCAAGGACACCCCAACGGCGCGCCAGGCGCTCACAAAGAGGAGTCAGGAAGAGCGAGAGGATGAGCGCGCTCAGGAACGCGGGAAGAATTACAGTGCTATACGATGACATTCATACGCCTCGGCGGCATCAACGCCGATATCGGCCCCCCGCAGGCGGGCGAGGCGCTCGACGTTCTGGAGGCTCCCCGGATCGGGGGCCGGTCTCAGTTGCGATTTGTGAAACGCCAGGGCGTCCAGCTTCGCTCCCAGGTATTCCGAGATGTCGACGTAAACATCCGGGTGGAACGCGGCCTGCCCCCAGCCCAGTTGAACCGAGTCGCAGGTCAGTACGAGATCGATGAAGTGCTTGTCCTCTCGACGGTGGGGGCGGCACGCCGTAAACCCCGCGTCAAAGATCGCGCCGTGGTCCTGGTTGTACGACGGCGCGGGGAGGATGAGCGCCGTCGGGCGGACCTTGTCGATGGAGTACTTGGCGTCCCGCTCCAGCAGAGCCACGAGGTCGCGCCGCGGAATCGTGTCCAGGCGGAGGTGAGACTCGCCATCGGTGAACAGAATCTCGTACCCATCGACCTGCAGGTACTCCATCGCAGCCTTCAGTTCGGCCGCCCGGGTCTCTCCGGTCACCGTGCCCACGGACCCGCAATGCCGCAGGTCTCCCACGGAGGCGACGATGACGAAGACCTCTCCGCCGGCGGCCTTGACCTTGGCGATCGTTCCGCCGCACCCGTAGGCCTCGTCGTCGGCGTGAGGAGTCACGACCAGCAGGCGCTGTCCCGCCCAGAAGTCAGTCATCAATGAAACCACCGGCCGGCGTCACAGAGGCGTCGCAGCCAACCTGCGCAGAGATGTCTAAAATAGGGTGACCTCCCGGCCAGCCCGCGCACATAGGCCCAGTATACGGGGTCCGGCTCGGGAGTTTGCTCCACAAAAGGGAGGAAAAATGGGAATCCTTCGAACGAATCCAGGGGAGGGCCTCGTGGCCCGCGCAAAAGATATTTCCGAAATCCTCCCTTTGATACTAGGGCGGTCCCGGGCGATGCCCGGATAATAGTGGAGCAATGAGAAAGGTCAGACCGCGATACCGCACCAACGGTGCCTCTTGCATGTCCTCGTGACGGGCTGCGCCGGCTTTATTGGTTCGCGCCGGCCATGTTCGAGTGTCCGAATGGATAGCCGCGCCTGCCCGGCCGGCTAAGGCCCGGCACGCTTCGCGACGCCCAGCGCCCGCACCATTCGGACACCGACCCTACCCTGGAAGACGCCGCGATTATCATTCCTCAGGCGCTTTTCCCGGGCCGGCCGCACGTGGTATACGTGGAGAATGGCTGACGGTTTCGCCGGCGGAGGCGCCGGCCTCGATGTCATCTGAAGTGCCGGGGCTGCGCGGGCCGGCCGCCGGTGCTTCCGAGGATCTCCTGCGGCAAATCGAGCAGGAACTCTCGGGCATTCTGAATATTCTCGAGGGCCGGTTTCTCTATCTGGTCAGGGAGAGCGGGCGCGGCGCGATCCCGCCCGAGGCAGTCGTCGGCGAACTCACCTTCCTTTCGCGAGACCTCAGGGCATGCTTCCGGCGGCTGGGAGAACTCGCGGAGCGGCGGGACCTCAGCTTCCGGACGGCGAGGGAACTCCAAGAGATCGACCGGCGCTGCGTGTGGCTGTTCAGGAAGATCCGCCTGCAGGAGATCTTCTTGCGGAAGCTCAGCCTCGAAACGCACCTCCAGAGGATCGTTTCTTCCGAGGCGTTCACCATCTACCAGACGCTCATCGGCCTGGACGAGGAGGAACAAGACATGCAGAGCAGTGATGACCCCAGGATTCGCGCCGCCATCCTGACAGAGGAGGATCCGCCCAACACCCCGCCTTGAGGTAAGCTAACAGCCTCACCTGGCCGGTAGGGTAATATGTCGATCGTAGGCCGTAGTCAGCCCGCGTAGCCTCCCCGAATGGCGATGGCCGCGGCCTGGGTGCGGTCGTGCGCACCGATCTTGGTGAAGATGCCCCGCAGGCGGCTCTTCACGGTGCTTTCGGAGACATAGAGTTTGTTCGCGATCTGCTTATTCGTCGAGCCGCGGGCGACCTCGGCAAGGATCTCGGCTTCTCGCTCGGTCAGCTTTTGATCGAACAGCAGTCCGCCGTTGCCGTCGCGCGTGACCACCGAGAGCTTATCGAACACCCGGCGGGCGATCCCGGGATGGAGCATGGACTGCCCCTTTCGTACCACGCGGATCGCGCGCAGGAGATTCTCGGGCGCGATATCCTTGAGCACGTACCCCGAAGCGCCGGCGCCGATCGCTCCGAAGATACTGCCGTTATCGTCGCGCGCGGTGAGGAAGAGCACGTCGACATTCCCCAAACGCTGCTTGACCGCGCCGCAGAGCTCGATGCCGGTCATGTCCGGCAGGGTCACCTCCGTGATCACCACGGATGGATAAGAGCGCGCGCAGACCTCGAGCGCCTCCCCGCCGGTGAGACAGGCGCCCACCAGTTCGATCTCCGGATCGCACTGCAACACGCCGCGGAGCCCCATCAGCATGATGGGGGACGGGTCTACGGCCAGGACCTTCACAAGGTCCGTCTCCGGGGTCACCGGCCTAGCCCCCTCGGTGGGATCGAATCCGTTTTCGGGTAGTAGGGCGGGTCAAGAACAGCAGCGCGCAATGATAGAAACGCCCGAGCACCCCATCTAACAACTATAGCCATCCATCTAGAGTGATGTCTACCGCCGTTGCGGAAGCCGGCGGGTCCTCAGCAGGGATTTTGTCGTATTTTGGCAATCCCTGCGCAGAGATCATAGCGGCGCCGGGCCACAGCCGGGCTCCGGCTTTCTACCTATAATCTCCCCCCTAAAATCCCCCCCGTTTGGTGATGCTATGATCCGGTCCTCCAAATGATCCCGCCATTTCCTCCTTCCGAACGAATGCGGGCCCCCCCGCCTATCTGTATGGTGATATGAGGAACGGAACCGGGAGGAGTGCGCTCGACCTGTGGACCTTGCGGCAGTAGTCCCTGACCTCATTGCGAAGAGGCGCACCGCCCTGGCGCCTCTCTCCCCGGCGATCCCACTTGTGGCCCTCGGGGCGGCCGTTTTCTACTTGTACTATCCCGTGCTGGTCGATCTCGTGAGCCAGTGGAGGGCCGACGAGAATTACTCCCACGGCTTCCTCATCCCCATCGTCAGCGCCTACCTGATCTGGCAGCGCCGGGAGCGCCTGCAGCACTGCCTGGTGAAGGGATCCGCGTGGGGCTACGCGGTGCTCCTGGTGGGCCTGATCCTCCTCATCATCAGCCAGGCGGGGACCTTCGGGTATCCGGCGCGGTTTTCCCTCCTGGTGGTGTTCACCGGGCTGACCCTCTTCATGGGCGGTCCGGACGTGCTGCGGGTGGTCGCCTTTCCCCTTGCCTATCTGCTCTTCATGATCCCGCTGCCGGCGCCGGCGTTGAACCAGATCACCTTCCCACTTCAGCTCCAGGCCGCGCGCCTGGCCACGGGGACCCTGGACGTCCTCAACGTGCCGGTGCTCCGCGAGGGGAACATCATTGATCTGCCCTCCATGCGCCTCGAGGTGGCCGAAGCGTGCAGCGGCATCCGATCGCTCATCTCTCTCCTGGCCCTGGCGGTGATCTACGCGTACTTCACTCAGACGAAATGGGGCCCCCGGCTGGCCCTCGCGCTCTCCGCGATTCCCATCGCGCTGGTGGCGAACGCCGCGCGGGTAACGCTCACGGGGGTGCTGGTCGAGACCGTGGACCCGCGGGTGGCGCTGGGGTTCTACCACACCTTCTCCGGCGTGGTGATCTTCGGCCTGGCCTTTGGCCTCCTGGCCCTCGAAGCCCTGGCCTTCTCGCGTTTGACCGGACAGGGGGCAAAAGGATGATCGCGCGAACATCCTGTCTCATCGCTCTGGCCACCATCGTCCTGGCGATCTTCCCGCTCAAGGCGGTCACCCACGAAAGCACCATCCCGACCCGCGAGCCTCTCAACACCTTCCCGCTGAGCCTTGAGGGATGGGAAGGGCGGACGGAGTTCCTCGAGCCGGGCATCCTGCAGACCCTGCAGGTCGACGACTACCTCCTGCGCCGCTACCGCGCGCCGGCGGGCAGCGAGTTGTGGCTGTACGTCGGCTACTGGGGCTCGCAGCGTCCCGGCGTCAACCGCCTGCATTCTCCGGTGGTGTGCCTCCCGGCCGCGGGATGGATCATCGCCAACCTCCAGAACATGCCGATTCGCCTTGCCGACCGGACGATCATCGTCAATCGCGCCGAGGTCCAGAAGGATGAAGCGCGGCAAGTGGTCCTGTACTGGTATCAGATCAAGGGCACGGTGGTCGCCAAAGAGCTGTCGGCGGTCACCTTCCTGGCCTGGACCTCCTTGACCCAGCACAGGAACGACGAGGCCCTGGTCCGCATCACCGCGCCCGCCTTTGGCCACTCGCAGGATACCCTTCGGAGCGAAGCCGCCTTCCTCCAGGCGGCTTTTCCCCACCTCGACCGCCTTCTGCCGAGATAGCCGGGGTGGGTAGGCGCCGGCTCACTATCGAGCAAATATGCACCTTGATCGTTTGATCCATGGAAATCCTTCGAATGAGGGAGGCAGGAGGCCCAGGAGTCGTCGTATGATCTGGTTGGCCAGCACGGAAGATGCGGGTGGGGAGGCCGGAGCAGAAATGCGCTGGCCTCTAATATCGTTGCGAGGGGACACGAATGGCTTCAGCTCGTAGCTCTAAGCGCCTGACCATCGGACTGGTGCTGCTGGGCACCCTAACCCTGATTGCCGTCCTTGGCGTCATGGCACTGAGGAGCCCCCAGGGCCGGATCCTGAGATACACGAGGAGCGGAGACCGTTACCTGGCCGCGGAGCGGTACGGCGAGGCGGCTCTGGCCTTCAGGAACATCCTCCAGATCGCCCCCCAGTCTGCGCAGGCCCATTACAAGCTGGGTCTCGCCTCTCTTCGGATGGGTGACCCCGCCCTGAGTTATCGTGAGCTCACCAAGAGCCTGGAACTGGACGGCAAGATCCTCGACGCGCACCTCAAGCTGGGAGAGATTTCCCTGCTCGTCGGGCAGTATTCGCAGGCGCGGGATCAGGCCCAGTTCGTTCTCGGTAAGGACCCATCGAGCGGGGACGCCCATGTCCTACTCGCTCGAAGCATGGCGGCGACGAGAGATCTCGACGGCGCCCTCCGAGAAGTTCACGCAGCCCTTCGGACGGCACCCAATTCCGCACGGGCGTACACACTTCTGGCCGGCATTCAGACAGCCAAAGGTGATGCCGCGCAGGCCGAAAAGTCGCTTCGCCAGGGTATCAGCGCCGCGCCGGCCGATCCTGAGCCGCGCATCGCCCTGGCCAACCTCCTGCTCCGGCAGGGCCGGCGGGACGCCGCGGAGCAGGTGCTCAAGGAGGCCGCGGGCGCGATGCCGCGGCGGGCGGAGATCCCCCTCGCCCTGGGGGACCTCTACGCCGCCTCCGGGAAACCCGTTGAGGCGATGGCCCAGTATCGGACCGCGCAGGGGATCACCCCCCGCTCACCTGTGCCCAGCCTGAAGGTTGCGGACCTGCTGGTCACGCAGGGGAAACTGGACGACGCCAAAGTCGTGATCGAAGACATCCTGGTCAAGGCCCCTCAAGACGTCACGGCGCACTTCATCCGAGGCAAAGTGTACCTCGCCAAAGGCGACGCCCAGGTCGCCACCGAGGAGTTCCAGACTGTCGTCAGGGCGCGGCCCGGCGATGCGGCGGCGCGCTATTTCCTCGCCCGCGCCTACCTGGTCCGGCCGGACATCTCCTCCGCCAAAGAACAGCTCGCGGAAGCGCTGAAGCTCGCCCCACGTTTCGCCGAGGCGCGCGTCGCCCTCGCGCAACTGCAGGTGCAATCGGGTGACCCCAAGGCGGCCGAACGGCAACTGAGGACGCTGGTCACCCTTGAGCTGGGCAGCTCCACCGCCTATGTCCTGCTCGGCGATTTCTATGCCGGCCAGAAAGCCTTCCCCCAGGCGTTCGACATCTACCAGCGCGCGATCGCCGTCAATCCCAAAGACCCCACCGCCCACATGCACCTGGGCCTGGCGTACCGGGCCGCCGGGCGGGTCGACAGCGCCCTCCCCGAGTTCGAGGCCGCCCTGACCCTGTCCCCCGACTTCGTCGACGCGCTCGCTCAGGAGGTCCAGATCTACCTCGATAAGAGAGACGTGCCCGCCGCCATCCGCCGCGCGGAAGCCCAGACCGGACGTTCTCCCAAGAATTCGCGCCTGCAGATGCTCCTCGGCGCCACCTACGCCGCGGTCGGGCAGAACGCCAAGGCGGAAGAGGCGTATTATCACGCGATCTCCACCGACCCCAACGATATTCTCCCGTACCTCCGCCTCGGAGACCTCTACGCGAGGGAGAACGCAAACGAGATGGCGACCCGCAAGTACGAGGAAGCCCTCCGCCTCAACCCGCGGTATCTGCCCACGTATATTGTGCTGGGGACCATCAACGACCGCCAGGGTAACTTTGCGCGGGCCCGGGAACTCTACGAGCAGGCATTGAAGGTGAATCCCAACTTCGCCCTTGCGGCGAACAACCTGGCCTGGTCGTATGCCGAGCACGGGGGCGATCTCAACAGGGCGCTTGCGCTCGCGCAAACGGCCAGAAAATGGATGCCGAACAGCGCGTATGTGGCCGACACCCTCGGATGGGTCTATTATAAGAAGGGCCTTGTGAAGCAGGCTCTTCCCCTCCTTGAAGAGTCCGCCCAAGCGCTGACGAAGGCGCCCATCGTCCACTATCATCTCGGCGCCGCGTACTACCGGTCTGGGAACAGCGAGATGGCGAAACGCGAACTGCACAGCGCGCTTGCACCCAAGCAGGAGTTCGAGGGGATCGATGACGCACGAAGCACCCTGGCCAGGCTTGGCGATTAAAGGGAACGGGGTGGTTCGCTAAGGTCTCTTGGAAGTTGACGTCAGAATCCCAGGTGATCAGCCTGTGGAACCTTCCGGGATAGTTTCATTGACATTCGGGCGCGGATTTGGTGTACTGTTTTCGCCT
>VBAK01000200.1 GCA_005882275.1 Candidatus Segetimicrobium genomatis | reverse complement strand
CCTCTTCGTCGGCAAGGCGCGCATCCAGCCGTTCATCGTCACCCTGGGCATGTTCTACGTCGCCTCCGGCGCGGCCATGACCTACGTCAACGGCTCGGCGGTTTTCGGGGTCCCGGATCCCGCGCGATCACAGTGGTTCTGGTTTGGCGGCGGGTACATCGGATGGCTCCCGGCACCGGTCCTGCTGGCGGCGTTCGGCCTGGCCGCACTTCACTACGTGCTCACGCGCACACAGTTCGGCCGGCATGTGTACGCCCTCGGAGGGAATGAACAGGTCGCCGTTCTCTCGGGCATCAACGTGGCGCGGGTGAAGGTCTGGGTCTACACGCTGAGCGGGTTCATGGCCGCGGTAGGCGGCTACGTCCTCTCGGCGCGGGTCATTTCCGGTCAACCGCTGTTGGGGGCGGGGAGTCTGCTCCTGCAGTCGATCGGCGCCGTCGTCATCGGAGGCACCTCGCTGTTCGGCGGAGAGGGCAGCGTCCTGCGCACGGTCCTGGGTGTGCTCTTCATCGCCTTCATGGTCAACGGGTTGAACATTCTTGCCATCTCCACCTTCGTCCAGGACATCATCATTGGCTCGCTGATCATCCTATCCGTGTGGTTCAGCACCTTGAGGAGGTGAGGGGGCGGCGCGCGATCCGGCCCGGCTGCGGATGCTGACAGATGCTGAGGAGGGAGGGGACCAGATGACACGACGAGGCGTGCTGCGCGTGGTGCTTGCCGTAGGACTGCTGGCTGCCGTGGGATTCACCCTGCCCGCGCGATCCACGGCTCAGGCGAAGCTGGTGATCCGTATTTCAAGCTGAAGAGCTGCGGCTACTTTGCCGGCGGCAAAAAGTTCGGCGCCGGGGTGACGCTCTTCGACGCCGGCGGGTACGGCAACCTCAATCGCCAGGTCTCACAACTTGAAGACGTGATCCAGCGCAAAGTCAATGCCATCGTGCTGGTGCCGGCAAGCTCGGTCGGCACAGTGCCCGCCGTCGAGAAGGCCGTGGACGCCGGGATCGTCGTCGTCAACGACGGCATCGCCACGAAGTCCCCCAAAGTGACGGGCTTCGTGGGAGAGAACAGCTATCTCATGGGCCAGCTCGAGGCGGTCTATATGGCCGATGCGCTCGGAGGAAAGGGCAAGGTCGTCATGCTGAGCGGGCCATCAGGCCTCGACCTGACGAACTTTCGCGTGAACGGCTTTAAAGACTACATGAAATATTATCCAGACATCAAGATCGTCGCGGAGAAATTTTCCGGCACAGCGTCGGCCGAGGCCCTCAACATCATGCAGGATTACCTCCAGAGCTTTCCGGACGTCCGCGGCGTGTACACGTTCAATGGTCCGATCGCGATCGGGGCGGTGCAGGCGCTGCGGGCCGCCGGAAAGAAGCCGGGCCAGGTGATCGTCACGACCCTCGACCTCGAGGACGAGACAAAACGCCTGATCCAGGAAGGCTGGGTGCAGATGACGGCGATCAGCCAGCCTGTCCAGATGGCCGCCCTGGCCGTTGAGATGGCCGTCCGGGCCGTCAAGGGCGAGAAGATCCCCGCGGAAACACTCACCCAGTCCACCATGGTGACGAAGAGCACCCTCTCCACCGTTGACCTGTCCGGCCAGACGTGTCCGAAGCCTTGAGGAGGGCGCCTGTCAACGCCAACGAAGTCCTTGTCACGCAAGAGAGAGGAGGAGGAGCGGCGTTGAGACAGTCAGCGAGGGCGGCGCAGCAAAGAGTGGTCGGTCAACTGGTGGACGCCTTCCGCCAGGGGGAGATGAGCCGAAGAGCATTTCTGCGCCGTTGCGGGGCGCTGGGCGTGTCGCTGGCTTCCGCCCAAAGCCTCATTGGCGCGGACACAAGAACCCCGGCGGCGGCCGCGGGTGCCCCTCGCCGCGGTGGCATCTTGAAGGCGGCGTTCTCCGCCGACCCCGCGGGCTTTGATCCGGTCAGAGGCCCCAGCGGTATGTCGCACGTGGTCATCGAACAGGTCTACTCCACATTGATGGCGCTGGATCCCGATGCGAAGCCTTACCCGGAGCTGGCGCAGTCATACACGATCACGGATGACGGACTGACCTATACGTTTAATCTGCGCAAGGGCGTGAAGTTCCATCATGGAGACGAATTGACCGCGGAGGACGTGAAGTTTTCGTTTGATCGACTGCGGGCTCCCAAGTCCGGATACTCGTACGGCGCGCAGGTCGAGACCATCAAGAGCGTCGACGCCGTCGACCGCTATACCGTGAGGTTCCGGCTCTCGAAGGTGACGGGGCCCTTCCTCATCTACATGGCATTCCCCGGCTCGTCGATCGTTCCGAAGAAACTGGTCGATGGTGGACATGATCTCAATGCGAAACCCATCGGCACCGGCCCCTTTAAGTTCGTCAGTTATGAACCTCGCAGTGCGATCAAATTTCAGCGTAACCCGGAGTATTTTGAGACGGGCAAGCCCTACTTCGATGCGATGGAATACCGGATCATCTCCGACATCACGGCGCTGACCAACGCCCTCCTCTCCGGCGTGGTCAATTTTTCCAACGAGATTCCGCCCAAGGATTTCGCCAAGGTGAAAGGGAGTGCGGGGTTGACGGCGGTGACGCTGGAAGGCTCCCGCTACAATTGGCTCCTGCTCAACAATACCAAGAAACCGTTCGATAACCCGAAGGTCCGCCAGGCGGTCTCGTTCGCCCTCGACCGGCAGGCTCTCGTCGACGGCGCCTTCTTCGGCCTGGCGACCCCGATCCTCGGCGGCGTGATCCCGCAGTGGAACTGGGGCTATGCGGATATCAAGTTCGTGTCGCCGAAGGGGGACCCCGCGAAGTCCAAGGCGCTCCTGGCCGAGGCCGGCTATCCCAACGGCATCACCGGCGTGGATATCGGCATGACGCTTCCCTCGTCGTTTCCGAACATCATGGCGATGGGACCGATCGTCCAGGCGAACCTGGCAAAGGCGGGGATACAGGCGAAGCTGGGGACGATGGAAATCCCGCGGTACTGGGACGAGGTCTGGAGCACCAGCAATTTCGGAATCACCATGATGTACTGGTTGAGCCCGCTCGCCGATCCGGACGATTTCGTGACCAACAACTATCACTGCGGCATGGCCATCAACGTGCAGAAGTACTGCAGCAAGGAGATGGACGCCCTGCTGGAGCAGGCGAAGAGCGCCCCCACGGTGGAGGCCCGGAAAGATCTCTACCGCAAGATGCAGGACCTTTCCATGCAAGACATGCCCATCGTGCCGCTGGTCAACGGCTGGCTCCTGATCGGGCACACCAGCAAGCTGCAGAATTACCGTCCGATGCGGACGGGATTCCTGAAGACCCTCAAGGACGCGTGGCTCGAGGCGTAGGCGGCGTCGGGCCTGCGGTCAGTGGATCGGCGCGGCCGGCGGGCGAGACTGCCGGCTGAGGGCGCATTCGCATGTTGAGGCTTGTTGCCCTGCGTCTTGCGGCATTCGTGCCCACGTTGCTGGCGACCTCGGTCATCCTGTTTGTCGCGGTGAACGTCGTTCCAGGCTCAGCGGCCAAAGCCGCGCTTGGCATCGACGCCACGCCTCAGGCGATCGCCCGCTTTGAGCACGACCAGGGTCTGGACCGCCCGCTGCACGTCCAATACCTGGACTGGTTGGGCAAGGCGCTGCGCGGCGATTTCGGGACGTCCTTTCAAAACCACCTGCCGGTCGGTCCGGAGCTGCTGACACGGCTGCCCGTCACCCTGGAACTGGCGATCCTCGCGTTTATCGTCGCGAACGTCATCGCGGTCCCCCTTGGCGCCGCGGCGGCCCGCTCCCACCGACATCGGACAGACCAGGTGGTCACGCTCGTGGCCACGGTCATGGGGGCCGTCCCCAACTTTTGGCTCGCCACCCTGCTGATCCTGACGTTTGCGCTCAAGCTCGGGCTGTTCCCGGCAGGAGGATTTGTCTCGATGGCGGAGTCCCCGCTGCGGAATCTCTCCCTCATGATCATGCCGGCGCTGTCGCTGGGCATTGTGTCATCGGCGCTCCTCCTGCGTATCATGCGCGCGGGAATGATCGAGGTCCTGGCTTCAGACTATATCCGAACCGCGGTGGCGAAAGGCGCCCCGGCCCCCCGCGTTGTCTGGCACCATGCGCTCCGCAACGCGCTGATCCCTTTTCTGACCGTCGGAGCCGTCGAGTTTGGCTGGCTGTTTGGCGGCGTCGTCATCATCGAGGACATTTTTCTCCTGCCCGGCATCGGACAGCTCGTGCTGGTGGGCATTATCAATCGGGACTACCCGGTCCTCCTGGCAAGCACATTGACCGTCACCGTCGCCGTCCTGACGGCCAACATGCTCGTCGACGTGCTCGCGGGGATCCTTGACCCCCGCGAGGTCTTCGTGCGGCCGCGGACATGAGCACACACCCGGCGGGCCGAGGGATCCGAGCGGTCGCGGTTGTCGCCTTCGCCTGGAGACGCCATCGTCTCCTTGTCATCGGCGCGGCCCTGGTCGTCTCGGTGGTCGCGTCGGCGGCCTTGGCAGGCTGGATCGCGCCGTACTCCCCGTATGATGTCAACATCGCTGATAAGCTGCGCCCCCCAAACGCCGCGCACTGGTTTGGCACGGATGAGTATGGCCGGGATGTCCTCTCACGGACGATCCACGCGGCGCGGATTTCCATAAAAGTGGCGACGGTCGCGGTTTCAGTCGGGCTCGTCGGAGGCACGGTGATCGGATCCGTTGCCGCCTACTTTGGCGGTTCGCTGGACGTGGGTCTGATGCGCCTGATGGAGCTGCTGTTCTCGTTTCCGGCCATCTTGCTGGCCATTGTGCTCATGGCC
>VBAK01000023.1 GCA_005882275.1 Candidatus Segetimicrobium genomatis | reverse complement strand
GACCCCCACAACAAGGCGCTGGCGCTCGTCATGAAGGCGAAGGCCACCTGGATGTTCCTCGGCCTGATTCAGCAGGGCCGCGGCGGCCCCGTCGAGGACGGCGCGCGGTTCGGCCCGCCGGAAGATTGGTCCCGCCTGTGGACGTCCGGCGTGGGCGAGCGCAAGAAGGTGGTCAAGCCGTCCGACACCCGCTGGGAGACCACGCAGGACGGCCGGGTGCGGGTGCTCACCGCTCCCCAGCGGACCGACATTCGGGTCTTCAGCACGGACGTGTACCAGCAGGAGATCCCGGGAGGAAGCCGGTCGGGCAGGCACTGGCATATGGCCGACGAGATGTTCTACGTGGTCTCGGGGCGCGGCTACAGCCTGCACTGGGACGTGGAGGCCGAGATCGGCGAGCGCTATATGGCCAGGATCGCCAAGGAGCCGAGCCGCTGGGACTTTGCAGCGGGAGACCTGCTGTACGTCCCGCACAACACGGTGCACCAGCACGTCAACGCCGATCCGAAGACCGGCCTGACGCTGCTGTCGGCCCAGAACCGGCTGTTCAAGCTCCTCGGGTACGACGCGGTCGTGTATCTGGAGAACGCGCCGGAGTTCACGGGAGGCCCGCAGGCGGCCGGGAAGGCCCGGAGGTGAGGGCCGCCCTCTGAACCTCCCTCGAACCCGGCACCGTATCGGTCATCGCCTGGCCGGCGCGCTGCTGGCGATTGCCGCCGCCCTGGCCCCGGCTCCGCACGCGTGGTCCGCGCTCCCGCGGGCCACCATGCTCTGGGTCGCGGTGACCGGCTCGCAGGCCGTGGCCTGGGTGACGAAGGAAGGCGGCTACTTCGTCCGCAACGGCGTCGACGTCGATCTGGTGTATCTGTCCGGCAGCCCGACGGCCGCCGCGGCGCTCGTGGGCGGCCGCGTGGAGTTCGCGCAGATGGCCGGGCCCGCGGTGGTCGCCGCGGACGCGCAGGGCGCCCATCTCGTGATGGTCATGGGCTTCGTCAACCAGCCGCTGTTCGTGGTGATGACGGTGCCGGACGTCCAGACGCCGGACCAGCTCAAAGGCAAGACGGTGGCCGTCAGCAAGGTCGGTTCCTCGGACGACTTCATGCTGCGCGAAGCCCTGGCGCACTGGGGGCTCCGGCCCGACGCCGACGTGAAGATCACCGGCGTCGGCTCGGTCACCGCCCAGATCGCGGCCGTCGAGAAAGGGCTCGTTCAAGGGATCGTCGTCGATCCCCCAAACGACGTCCTGGCCCGGCAGGCCGGGGCGCATCTCCTGGCCCGCGTCGGCGACCTCGGCATCCCGTACCAGGCGGCCGGCCTGGTGACGACGCGCGAGTACATCCGATCGCACGCCGACGTGATCGCCAGGGTGGTCCGCGCGATGACGGAGGGGGTGCACCGCTTCAAAACGGACAGGCCCTTCTCGGAGGAGGTCATGGCCAGGTATCTGAAGAACGCGGATCCCGTGGTCGTCGACGCCGCGTATGACGCCCTCGTCGACGTCTTCGCCACCGTTCCTGCGCCGACCAAAGCGGGTCTCGCTGAGATCGTGAAGGAGTACGTGCGCGCCGGCCAGTTCAAGGATCCCATCGACATCGGCGCGATGCTGGACACCTCCTTCGTCGATCACCTCGCGGCCGGCGGATTCATTAAGACACTGTACGCGAAGTAACAGGCCCCCCCCTCAGGTCTTGCCGGCCGTCTCCGCGAAGTGGACGCTCTGCAGCGCCTGGACGTAGCCGTTGTCGTAGAAGTCGGTGGCGGGCTGGTCCATCTTCCGCGCGCGCAGGATGAACTCGATTCCCGGGCCCGTGACCATGGGGTAGACCGAATAGAACCGATCGCGGTAGAGCTGGAACGCCACCTTGAGGTGGTTCTCGTCGATCGGCAGATGCGTGTGGATCAGTGCCAGCGCCGCGGCGATGTTGAGCGGGTTCTTGATGTAGGCGCTCGCGGAGACGATGGCTTTCATGAAGGCGTCCACGACGCCCGGATGCGCCTTCGCCCACGCGGTGTTGATGGCGATCCCCGTGTGCTGGTAGGGCTGGTCCAGCGTGTACAGCCGGAGGAACGGCTTGTAGCCCATGTCGAAGGCGACCAGGTCGAGCCCGGCCGTCAGCACCGTGAACTGGATCTGCCCGGTCTGGAGGGCCGCCAGGCGCGAGGTCTCGTCCCCGGTCTGGAGGAGCGTCACGCCCGACGGGTCGACCCCCAGGGTGGCGAGCGCATAGCGGGTGGCGAAGTCGGACGATCCGCCGAAACCGCTGATCGCCCCTTTGCCGCCCCGGAGCTGCGCGGGGCTGGAGATATTCTTCGCCACCACGAAGTCGTAGGGGAACTTGTTGATCAGCCCGCCGACCATCTGGAGCGGGAGACCCTTGGACCGCGCGTTGATGATGTCGGCGGCGGCGATGAAGGCGACGGGCACGTCCCCGCCTGCCATGGCGGCCACCGTCTTCGCGCCGCCCTGGATGTTGATGATCGTGACGTTGAGCCCGTAGCGCTCGAACAAGCCCTTGTCCTTCGCGACCCACGCCGACGCCGCGTCCAGGTTGGTAAACGACATGCCGGCGTTGAGCGGGGTGAGCCCCTGCGCCAGGACGGGCGAGCGCCCCTCCACCAGTCCCGCCAGCCCCGACCCCGCAGAGATCGTCAGGAATTGCCGCCTGCTCAGCGACGCGCGCATGGGCGATCCCCCTCCTCAGGACGCGTGACGAAGATCCTGCCGCCCCGTCGGGGGCTTTCGCGCCAGCGCGGTGGCCTCCTGCCGCACCATCCCCCGCCGTGTGATAGAGGACGAATCGCGCCGCCGTAGTAGAAGGATGGACTGAGGAGGTGGAGTCGATGAAGGCCGCCGTCCTGCACGCCCCGAACCAGCCTCTGACGATCGAAGAGGTCGCGCTCACCAGGCCGCGCGCGCACGAGGTGCTGCTGCGCACCGCCTTTGCCGGGCTGTGTCACAGCGACCTGCATTTTATCGAAGGTCTGTATTCGCATCCGACCCCCTGTGTGCTCGGCCATGAATCCTCGGCCGTGGTGGAAGCGGTCGGCACTGACGTGACCTATGTCGCGCCGGGCGATCACGTCATCACGTGCCTCTCGGTGTTCTGCGGCACCTGCGCCCAGTGCGTCACCGGCCACCCCAATCTGTGCGAGAACACCGACGTCAAGCTGCTGCCGGGCGTCTCGCGCCGCCTGTCCTGGAAGGGCGGAGAGGTGATGCACCAGTTCCTGAACCTTTCTTCCTTCGCCGAGCAGATGCTGGTGCACGAGCATGCGGTGGTCAAGATCGACCCCGAGATCCCGCTGGACCGCGCCGCGCTCGTCGGCTGCGGCGTGGTCACCGGGGTCGGCGCCGTGTTCAACGCGGCCAAGGTGGAGCCGGGCTCAACGGTCGCGGTGATCGGCTGCGGCGGCGTTGGACTGTCGGCCGTCAACGGCGCGGCCCTCGCCGGCGCCGAGCGCATCATCGCCATCGACATCGTCCCCTCCAAACTCGAGATCGCGCGCTCGGTCGGCGCCACCGACACGGTGAACGCCAGGACCATCGACCCGGTTCAGGCGGTCAAGGACATGACCGGGGGCGGCGTGCACTACGCCTTCGAGGCCCTCGGCACCAAGGCGACGGCCGAGCAGGCGTTCGCGATGCTGCGGCCGGGCGGCACGGCCACGATCATCGGCATGGTCCCGTTCGGCGTGAAGATCGAATTGCACGGCTACGATTTCCTGCGCGATCGCAAACTGCAGGGGACCTCCATGGGCGGCAACCGGTTCCGGGTCGACATGCCCCGCCTGCTGTCCCTGTGGCGCCAGGGGAGGCTGAAGCTCGATCATCTGATCACCGGGCGGTTGAAGCTCGCTCAGGTCAACGAAGGCTTCGCCGCGCTCAAATCGGCGGTGCCCGTTCGTCAGTTGATCGACTTCGGCATCACCAAAGAGCCGGCGGCCCATCGTACCGCCGCTGCGGCCGGCCCAATGGCCCAGCGCGGGACACAGCCATCGAGGTAGGCCCGGGTGCCGCCGGAACCGCTGCCCGTCGTGCTCATCCCCGGCCTCCTCTGCTCGCCGCGCCTCTACGGCGAGCAGCTTCCGGAGCTCTGGCGTTTCGGTCCCCTCTTCATCGCGGACCACACCCGCGATGACAGCATGGCGGGGATGGCGCGCCGCATCCTGGCCGCGGCGCCGCCGCGGTTTGCCCTGGCCGGACTTTCGATGGGCGGCTACGCCGCATTCGAAATCATGCGCGCCTCGCCCGAACGGGTGGTCCGGCTGGCCCTCCTCGACACGTCGGCGCGGGCGGATACGCCTGAGGCGAGCGACCGCCGCCGCGCCCAGATCGCGCTCGCCCGAAGCGGGCGGTTCGGGGAAGTGATCGATCAGCTGTTCCCCGGGTGGGTTCACCGTGCCCGCCGCAGCGACGAGTCCCTCCGGCGGATCGTGCAGCGCATGGCGGAGGAAACGGGTCCCGAGGCGTTCACCCGCCAGGTGACGGCGATCATGACGCGTCCGGACTCGCGCCCGGGCCTCGCCGGGATCCGCTGCCCGACCCTGGTTCTGGTCGGCGACGGCGACGAGGCGACGCCGCCCGACAGAGCGGCGGAGATGGCGAACGGCATCGCCGCGGCGCGCCTGGTCACCATCTCCGAGTGCGGCCATCTGTCCCCGCTCGAGCGGCCGGAGCACGTCACGCGCGCGCTGGTCGACTGGCTGCAGGCCTGAAGGAGGCATGACCGGCCGCAGGGGGCGCGGTGGGTCCCCGGCGTCGGAGTGGCGGGGAGGAACCCTCAGCCGGCGCGGCCCGCGGCGGCGCGCGGCGCGCGCAGCCGCTCCCATACGTCCTGAAGCGCCTCGACGAGCCGGTCCATCTCGGCGTCATCGTGGAGGGGCGTCGGCGTGATCCGCAGCCGCTCGCCGCCCCGCGGCACGGTCGGGTAGTTGATGGGCTGAATGTAGATCCGGTGGCGGCGAAGGAGCTCGTCCGAGATCTGCCTGCACAGCGCCGAGTCGCCGACCATGAGCGGCACGATGTGGCTTGGCGTGTTCTTCACGGGAAGGCCCGCCTGCGCGAGGAGCCGCTTGAGACGCGCGGCGCGCTCCTGGTGGCGCTCGCGCTCAACGCGGCTGGTTTTGAGGTGCCGCACGCTCGCGAGGGCGCCGGCGGCGATCACGGGCGGGAGCGCGGTGGTAAAGATGAAGCCGGGCGCGAAGCTCCGCACACAATCGAGAAGCACCGCCGGGCCGGCGATGTAGCCGCCGACAACGCCGAAGCCCTTGGCGAGCGTCCCCTGCACGACGGTGATGCGGTGCTGCGCGCCCTCGCGCTCGGCGATCCCCGCTCCGCGGGGCCCGTAGAGGCCCACCGCGTGGACCTCGTCGAGATAGGTCATGGCGCCGTGCCGCTCGGCGGCATCGCAGATCGCGGTGACCGGAGCGATGTCGCCCTCCATCGAGTAGACCGACTCGAAACAAATGAGCCTCGGCCGGTCCGGATCGACCAGGCGCAGGCACCGCTCGAGATCCGTCACATCGTTGTGGGCGAAGATATGCTTCTCGACGCCGCCGCGGCGCATGCCTTCGATCATGGACGCGTGGTTGAACTGGTCCGAGAAGACGGCGCAGCCCGGGAGCAGCCTGGCGATCGTGCTGATCGCGGCCTCGTTGGCGGTGTAGCCGGAGCTGAAGAGGAGCGCAGCCTCTTTGCCGTGGAGATCGGCAAGTTCGCGCTCGAGGAGCACGTGGTCATGGTTGGTGCCGGAGATGTTTCGCGTGCCGCCGGCCCCGGCGCCGCACCGCGCGAGCGCCTCAGCCATCGCCTCGAGGACCGCGGGATGCTGGCCCATGCCGAGGTAATCGTTTGAGCACCACACCGTGACCTCGATGGGCCCGCCGGGAACGTGCCAGGCCGCGCGCGGGAAATTCCCGCAGCGTCGCTCGAGGTCGGCGAACGTGCGATAGCGGCCCTCGGCCTTGAGCCCGGCAATGGCGTCGGCAAACACCCTTGTGTAGTCCACGGGACAACCCCCTCAGCAGGCCCCGCTGTGATCATACGTCAACGGCCACCGCATCTCCACCCTGCTGTCGCGCCGCGGCCGGCATCCCGCCGGGGCGGGCGGCACCGCGCCGGTGGCTTCCTGCAGGAGCCGGAGCGAGCCCGAGTGTATATGGAGGTATCCGCGCGCCCGGGGGGGCGAACCGTGGGGCCGAAGCTCGAAGCCATCAACGTCACCGTCCGGTACGAGAACCCGCGCACGGGGGTGACGACGCTGGCGCTGGACCGGTGCTCGGTCGGCGTCCAGTCCGGCGAGTTTCTCGCCATCGTGGGGCCCAGCGGCTGCGGCAAGACGACGTTCCTGTACTGCCTCGATGGGCTGCTGCCCCTGACCGAAGGACGGATCCTCGTGGACGGCAGGCCGGTCGTGAGCCCGGGGCGCGACCGCGCGGTGGTCTTTCAGAGTCCGTCGCTGCTGCCCTGGCGCACCGTGCTGCGCAACGTGACCTACGGACTCGAGCTTCAAGGCACGCCGCTGCCGGAGGCGATCGCCCGGGCCCGTCAGATGATCTCCCTGGTCGGCCTGGACGGATTCGAGCGCTACCACCCCTCCGAACTCTCGGGCGGCATGCAGCAGCGCGTCAACCTGGCGCGGGCCCTCGTGATGGACGCGGAGGTGATCCTGCTCGACGAACCCTTTGCCGCGCTGGACGCGCAGACCCGCGAGTTCATGCAGGCCGAATTGATGCGCATCTGGCAGGAAACCCGCCGGACGGCGGTCTTCATCACCCATCAGATCAACGAGGCGATCTACCTGGCAGACCGGGTGGTGGTGTACTCGGCCCGGCCGGGGCGGGTCAAGAGCATCATTCCGGTCGGTTTTCCACGCCCGCGCGAGCTGCGCGTCAAGCGCACGCCGGAGTTCCTCGCGCTCGAGGACCACATCTGGGGCCTGATCGAGGAAGAGGTCCGGACGACCCTGGGGAGCACGGCGCATGCTTGAGGAAAAGGCGCTCCCCGCGGGGGGCGAACGCCTCGACGCGCCGGTCCCCAGGCCGCGGCGCGGCAGGCTCTCCCCGACGGTCCGCGCCCGGGCCATCGGGACCATCGCGGTCACGCTGTTTGTCGTCGCCTGGGAGGGCGTGGTGCGGCTGGGGCAGGTCAACCCCCTCTTCACCAGCTCCCCCACCCGCATCGTCGCCACGTTCATCCGGATGCTGCACGAAGGCGTGCTGGGCAAGGACATCCGGGTCAGCGGCACGGAGTTTCTCATCGGATACGGGCTGGCGGTGGTCGTGGGGATCCTGCTCGGCGTCGCCATGGGCTGGTACCGCGACGTGGCCGCGGCCCTGCAGCCGTTTGTGTCCGCGCTCTACTCGACGCCGCGCATCGCCCTGGTGCCGCTGTTCATCATCTGGCTCGGCATCGGCATCTGGTCCAAGGTCGCCGTGGTGTTCCTGGTGGCGGTCTTTCAGGTCCTCATCAGCACCGAGGCCGGCGTCCGCGCCGCCGACGAGTCGCTCATCCGCACCGCGCGGTCCTTCGGCGCGCGCGACCGGCAGATCTTCTCCACGATCGTCCTGCCGGGCGCGGTGCCGTTCCTCATCGCCGGCCTCCGCCTGGGCCTGGGCCAGGCGCTGGTCGGGATCGTGGTCGGCGAGTTGTACGCGGCGACGGCCGGGATCGGCTACGAGATCGCGGTGGCGGGCGAGACGTTCCAGACCGACCGCGTCTTCGTGGGCATCGTGATCCTGGCGAGCGCGGCGATCGTTCTGATGTGGGCGCTGCGCCAGTGGGAGCTCAGGTTCGAGTCGTGGAAACCGCAGCGCCGGGCATAGGACCGGCGCTGCTCAATACGCGACCTCGACCAGCCGGCCTTCGCGCGCCGACCGGATCACCGCCTCCGTCAACTGCGCGTTCCGCAGTCCGTCGAGCCCCGACGGATTCGGCTCGCGGTCGTGGCGGACCGCGTCGTTGAACGCGGCGACCGACCGCACCACCGCATCCCGGCTGGAATGCTTCGTGATCTGCTCACCGGCCTGGGTGACGACCCGGAGCTCCCCATCCCGGAACGGCCGCGTGCAGTCGATGCCGACGATGCGGCCTTCGGTCCCGTAGAGGTCGATGTCGGGCTGGTAATGGGCGATCTTCTGGTTCGCGTTGACATACGCCATCGTCCCGTTCTGGAAGCGCAGCAGCGCCAGCACCATGCGCTCCAGCTCCGCTGAGCGGCCCGCATCGGTCATGGCCATCACCTCCCGAACCTCGGAGCCGAGCAGGTAGCGCAGGAGATCGTACGGATGGACGGCGATGTTGTTGATCGATCCGAGCCCGGCGAGCGCCGGGTCCGCACGCCAGCTCCGAAGCGGCCCCGCGCCGGCACCGGCTTCGACCTGGACCAGGGTGACGTCGCCGATGGCGCGCCGGTCGAGCAGCCGCTTGACTTCGACAAACGCCGTGTGATGGCGCGTTTGGAAATGCGTCCCGAGCTTCAGCCCCGCCGCCTCGAAGGCCTCGACCACGCGCCGCGCGTCCGCCACGGTCAGCGCCAGCGGCTTTTCACAGAGCACGTGCCGGCCGGCGCGCGCCGCGGCGATGGCCTGTTCGGCGTGCTGCGCGTTCGGCGTCGAGATGTAGACGATATTGACCTCGGGGTCCCGCAGCAGCTCGGCGTACCCGGTGTATGCCCGCCTGGCGCCGTGCTGCTTTGCGAACGCCTCAGCCCGGCCCCGGTCGCGGCTGACCACCGCCACCAGCGACCCTTCGCTGCCGAGCGCGTTGATCGCCGGCGCCGTCGCATTGCCGGCGAAGCCACCGGTCCCGATGATGCCCCATCCCAATGACACGGTCGTCTCCTCCTATGAGATCAGCAGTGCCGTCACGATCTTCTTCGATGCGGACTCGCTGCGCACCCGCAGCGCGCCGGGGTGGTGCGGGCGGGCGGGCTGTGCGGTACAATGATGCGGACATGCTGCGCCACTCCGTGATCTGGCTCTTGCGGGACACGACCACGGCGGAGCTGCGGGTCGAGATGCTCAAGGGGCTCGCGTACCTCCGCATGGAGTGCCCCATGGTCAGATCCGGGGACTACGGCGCCGACATCTTCGGCGGCTCGCAGCGGCTGCACGAGGTCCCGCAGGCTGAGCGCATCCCCGTCTGGCGGCGCGGCGCCGCGGGCCCGCCGAGCAACTACGACGTCGCCCTGCACCTCGACTTCGACGACTGGTCCGGGCACGAGCAGTACAGCGCCGACCCGGCGCACGCGGCGGCCTCACGGTTCAACGCGTCGGTCTCGTGGGACGAGCTCACCGCGCGCGTCGACTGGCACTACGACGGAGCGCCGCCGGCCCGCCGGGGGCACGTCAAACACGTGG
>VBAK01000067.1 GCA_005882275.1 Candidatus Segetimicrobium genomatis | reverse complement strand
CTGCTGCTCGCCGCGTGTCTCGACCGCCAGAGCCTCGCGCGCGCTCCGCTCTATGCGCTCGAGGCGTGGCTCGCCTGCAGCGCGCTCGCTGCCATCGCGTCCGAGGGCCTGGGCGTGCGGGCGGCGCTGCGGCTCGCGGGCGGGGCGCTGCTCATCGCTATGCCGCTCGCCGTGCTGCTGTTCCTGTTCTTCCCGCGCCTGCCGGGCGCGTTCTGGGCGATCCCGCGTGGCGCCGAGGCGACGACCGGGCTCTCCGACACCATGAGTCCGGGCAGCATCGTGAAGCTGGTGGCGGACTACGAGCCCGCCTTCCGCGTGCAGTTCGCTTCCGCCGCCCCGGCGCCCGAGGAGCGCTACTGGCGCGGCCCGGTACTGCACGACTTCGATGGCCACACGTGGCGGCGGAGCTCCGGCGCCTTCCACCCGCGCGAGCGTCTGCAATACCTCGGGAGGCCCTACCGCTACCGCGTGGCGCTCGAGCCCACGCACCAGCGCTGGTGGCTCGCCCTCGACACGCCCGCGCAGTCCCCCGCGAGCAACGTGAGCCTGACGTACGACAATCAGCTCGTGGTCGCCGAGCCGGTCAGGGAGCCGCTCAGCTACGATGCGGTGTCGTACCTGCGCACGCGCTCGCTCGAGCCGCTCTCGGCCTCGAGCCGCCGCGAGGACAGCGCCCGCTCGCGCGGCAACCCCCGCTCGCTCGCTCTCGCGCAGACGCTCAGGCAGCGCGCCGGCTCCGATGCCGAGTTCGTGACCGCGACCCTGGAATACCTGCACCGCGGCGGCTTCGTATACTCGCTGACGCCCGAGCCGCTCGGCGCGGACGCCATCGACGACTTCCTCTTCAACACGCGCACCGGCTTCTGCGGTCACTACGCGTCCGCCTTCGTCACGCTGATGCGCGCCGCGGGCATCCCGGCGCACGTGGTCACGGGGTATCTCGGCGGGGAGTGGAATCCGGTCGGCGGCTACTTCGTGGTGCGCCAGTCGGACGCTCACGCGTGGGCGGAGGTGTGGCTCGAGGGGCGCGGCTGGACCCGCATCGACCCGACCGCGGTGGTCGCGCCCGAGCGGCTGCGGCGCGGGGTTCTCGACCTCCTGCCCGATGCGCTCACCACCCGCGAGCGGCTGCTGCGCAGCTCCGAGTGGCTGACGCGCCTGCTGCAGCAGTGGGACGCGGCAAACGCCTGGTGGAGCGACCACGTCGTGAGGTTCGATTATCCGGCGCAGCTCGACCTGCTCGGGCGCTTGGGCGTCCGTTCTCCCGACGTGCGCTACCTCGGCTGGGCCTTCATGCTGGCGCTCACCCTCTGGCTCGCGATCATCGCCTGGCACATCGGCCGCGCCGCGCGCCCCGCCCCTCCCGATGCCCTGTCGCGGGCCTACGCACGGCTCTGCCGGAAGCTCGCACGCGTCGCACCGGCGCGCGCCTTGCACCAGGGACCGTTGAGCTATGCGGAAGCCGTGAGCGCGCGCCGCCCGGACCTCGCGCTGCCCGTGCGCGCCCTGCTCGAGCGCTACGCGCAGCTGCGCTACGGGCCTGCGGAGCCCGGCACTCGTGAAGAGGGCATCGAAGAGTTCCGCCGCGCGGTGGCGCGCCTGTCACTGCCCGCGGCCGCGCCAGTGGACATATCGCACTGATTTGCGGAACGGCGTCACGGCGCCGCCCGGGTCGAGCGCGCGCGAAGCGGCCTCGGAAACCGGGAACCCGTCACGTTCCGGCCGCCCGGTTTCACAGAATCCAACTCGAACTCCTAACACAAGACGCCGGTTCGTGCCGTCCATCGGCGCGCTCCTGCCGCACGTCGGCACGCTGCTGCATTGCGTCGATTGGCCCACAGACGCCGTCCGGCCAGTACGTTGAGATGGCGCTCGTGATTTCACTGGAACATGACATGCACAGGTCACTTAATCCGTTCGCTACGCGCCGCCGCGCGGCCGGGTTCACGCTCGTTGAGCTGATGATAGCGGTCGCCATCGTGTCCATCCTGGTCTCCATCGCCGTGCCCTCGTACGCGTTGTTCATGAAAAAATCGCGCCGCGGGGATACCGAGTCCACGCTGATGGACATCGCGCAGCGCGAACAGCAGTACCTCATCGACGCGCGCGCCTATGCGCCCGACACCGCCACCCTCGGCACGACCGTTCCGGCGGACGTCACCGCCTACTACACGATCCAGATCTGCCGGACGACGGTCCCCTGTGCCGCCCCGGGCGGCACTCCGCCGACCTTTGCGATCATCGCCACCCCGATTGCCGGATCGCCCCAAGCGGGGGACTACACGCTGACCCTCGACAACACCGGCGCCAAGACACCTACGAGCGTCTGGTGACCGGAATCAACGGAGCAAGCGTGCCTACCAACGCCACCAGGGGCGCACCCCCCCGCAACGCCGGCCCCGCACGCCGTAGCGCGCGCGGCTTCACCATGACGGAGCTCGTCGTGACGATGGCGCTGGCCGCCATCCTGGCCACCATCGCGGCGCCCTCGTTCAACGGCATGATCGCCACCCAGCGCGCCCGCGCGCTCGCTTCGGACCTGTACGTAACGCTCGCCAAGACGCGCTCCGCAGCGCTCACGCTCAACCAGAACGTGACGCTGCAGGCGAACGCCGGCGGCTGGCAAAACGGCTGGCAGATACTCGATGTCAACAACAACGTGCTGGACAATCACGGCGCAGCGACCGGCGTGACGGTCACGCCCACTCCTTCGGTGACCTACCGCCCATCCGGCCGGCTGCCCGCCGGGGCGGTCCCCGTGTTCGTCATTTCCACCACCAGCGGCGCCACGGTGAACCACCAGTGCGTCTCGGTCGATCTGGGCGGTCGACCTTACATGACGGCGGCGGCAGCATGTTGAGCGTCCATTACCGTTGCGCGGCGCGCTCACGCGGCACTTCGCTCATCGAGGTGCTGGTGACGCTCGTCATCCTCGCGTTCGGGCTACTCGGCGTCGCGGGACTTCAGACCAAGATGAGTGTCGCCGAAATGGAGTCCTACCAGCGGGCACAGGCGCTGCTGGCGCTGTCGCAGATGACCGAGCGCCTGGGCGCCAATACCGCCCAGGCTGCCGGCTATGTGACCGCGGGCACCGTCGGCACCGGCGACAATCAGCCCGCCGACTGCAGCGGCATCGCGGCCGGGCCGAATCACGATCTGTGCGAGTGGAGCAACGCCCTCAAGGGAGCCACCGAGCAGCGCTCCGGCGCCAACGCCGGCGGCATGGTGGGCGCTCGCGGCTGCATCACTCAGCTGCAGGCCCCGAATCCGGCTCTCGGGGTGTGCACGGCGGGCGTCTACCGGGTCTCAATCGCGTGGCAGGGGATGGTCGCCACCGCAGCACCCGCGCTCGCGCTCGCCTGCGGAACGGGCTCGTACGGAGCCAACGACGCCTTTCGCCGGGTGATCGCCGCCACGGTCTCCGCCGCCACCACCTCGTGTTACTGAGCGCGCCATGAGACCCGACCATCCGACACGCCCGCGCGGATACTCGATCATCGAGCTGATGGTGGCCATGACCATCGGCCTGATCATTCTCGCCGCGCTGGTCACGCTGTTCGCCGGCAACAGCCGTGAGCGCGGTGAGATCGAGCGCGCCAACCAGCAGACCGAGAACGGCCGCTATGCGCTGCAGATCATCGGCGACGACCTGCGCGGTGCCGGCTACCTCGCTTCGTTCAAGCCCGGCACGGTCGCCTATCCCAACCCGCAGCTCACCATCCCCGCAGCGCTGCCCAATGCCTGCGCGAGCGACGTGCCGACGCTCAACAGCGCCGTGGCGCTCGCGATACAAGGCTACGACAACGGCGCCAACGCTCCGGCCTGCGTGGCGGACCTGCGCGCCGGGACGGATATCCTCGTGGTGAGGCGGGCCAGCACCTGCGCCGTGGGCGCGGCCGGCTGCGACCCCCAGGTGGCCGGGGATGTCTACCTGCAGCCCTCAGGGTGCACCACGGAGTTCAACGCGGGGACCTACTACGCGCTGGACTCCAATGCCGGCAATCTCAAGCTCCATCAGAAGGACTGCGCCACCGCCGCCCTCATCTACCAATTCCGCACCCACATCTATTTCGTCGCCAACAACGACAAGCCGGGCGATGGCATCCCCACGCTGAAGCGTGCGGAACTCGGGGCGGGCGCCTTCAACATCGTGCCGCTGGTCGAAGGCGTGGACAACCTGCAGCTCGAGTACGGGCTCGACACCACCGTGCCGACCACCGGTAGCCCGGCCGTCTACACCGCCGACCCGAGCGGCTACAACGGCTGCGCCCCCGCCACCTGCGTCAGCTACTGGCGTAACGCGGTGACGGCGAAGATCAACGTGCTGACGCGCAATCTCACGCCCACTCAAGGGTACACCGACACCAAGACCTACGCGCTCGGTCTCACGGCGGCCGGCGCGGTCAACACGGTCGGTCCGTTCAATGACGGCTACAAGCGTCACGTGTACTACTCCGTGGCGCTGCTCTACAACCTCGCAGGCAGGAATTCGCCATGACCCCACTCCCGCACCGTCAACGCGGTGCCACCCTGATCGTGAGTCTCATCATGCTGCTGCTGATCACGCTGCTCGCGGTCAGCTCCTTCACCCTCGGCAAGGGCAACCTGCAGATCGTCGGCAACATGCAGCAGCGCCAGCAGGCGTTCGCCGCCGCGCAGGGCGCGGTGGCTTCGCTCATCAGCAGCAACCAGTTCAGCGCCACACCGACCGATGCATTCCACAATCCCTGCGGCGGTACCGTGCCTTGTGCGGACGGCAACGTCACCGTGGACTGCCACGGCAACAAGAACACCGCGTGTGTGGACAGCAATGGCGACGGTGTCACCGATGACAACGTCACCGTGACCGCGGCGTGCGCAGCCATTCAGCCCATTACCACGACCGAGCTCAACTTCGGCGACTCCAACGATCAAAAGTGCCTCGCCGGTGTCCAGCAGACCTCGGGCATCGCCGGCGCCAGCAACAACGGCTCCAGTTGCTCCGACATCGTCTGGGATGTGCAGGCCTCCGCTACCGATGCGGTGAGCGGCGCCAATTCGGTCGTGGATCAGGGAGTCGCGGTGCGCTCTTGGTCGACGAGCGCGATCTGCCCGTGAAGCCCAACTTGGTTCCGAAATTATACGAGACCGTCATGAACGCCTTACGCAAAATTCCTCTGGCGCTGACCCTGACTCTCAGTGCTTTCGCTCTGGCAACGAGCGCCTGGGCGGACGACATTGATATCTTTCTCGGCACTTCGGGCGGCAGCGCCGATTCGCCCAATATCATCTTCCTCATCGACAACAGCCCGAACTGGAGCCGGGCCTCTCAGCATTGGCCGGACAACGGCGGCAACCAGGGGCAAGCGGAGCTTGCCGCGATAAGCTCTACGTTGAACAGAATCAACAGCACGCGGCCGGCGAACGTGGGGCTGGCCATGCTCAGCGCCTATGCCGGTACCAACGCCAACGGTGCGACCCCGGGCACCGGCGGCGGCTACATCCGTTTCGGCGTCCGCGACATGACCAACGCGACAAACCGCACCGCACTGCAGAACATTCTGGCGGGCATTTCCGCCAACACCACCGATCCTGCCGAGAAGCTGGCAGGCATGGCGAGCAAGGACGAGGATGCGGCGTTTTACGAGATCTACAAATATCTCTCCGGGCTTGCGAACTTCACTGGCCCATCCAATCAGAATTCATTCGCCGACGTGCCCCATAACGCGCAGTCCCTGTCGGGCGCGGGACAGGGATTGACGTCGGGCTTTGCCCTCAACAACCCCGGCGCCAGCGCCGTCTACCAGTCCCCCATCAGTTCAGGCGCAGCTTGCGCAAGCACCTACATCATCTACATCGCGAACAATGCGAATAACACCGGATCGAACGGTCAGGCGGCGTATGAGCCCGCGGTGGCCAACGTGAATCCGGCGCTGGCCGCGACCGCGTTGCTCGATACCTGGACGGACGAGTGGACTTACTTTCTGAAGATCAACGGGGTCGTCGTTCCCGCCGGCAACACTAACGGCTCGGTCGTGACGTACGTGCTGGACGCCTATAACGCGGAACAAAATGTGGGCTATTCCAACTCGCTGATGAACGCCGCCAAGATGGGCGGCGGCAAGTATTACCAGGTCGGCAGCCAGACGGCTATCGCCAACGCGCTCGGGATGATTCTTGCCGAGATCCAGGCGGTCAACAGCACCTTCGCTTCAGCCAGCCTGCCGGTCAACACGACCAACCGGACACAGGATAAAAATCAGGTTTTCATCCCGATGTTCCGTCCCGACCCGCAAGACAGGCCGCTCTGGATGGGCAATATGAAGCAGTACCAGCTGATCAGCCTGTCCGGAAGCATCGCGCTGGGTGACAACTCGAACCCACCGATAGACGCGGTGAACACGCTGACGGGCTTCATCACTCCCTGTGCGCAGAGTTTCTGGACAACCGATTCCGGTACCTATTGGCAGTCCGATATCTTCGACAGCCCGACTCCCAAGGGAGGCTGTCCGCGCTCCATCACCGGCTTCAGTGCGTGGTCCGATGATCCGGATGGACCGATGGTCGAGAAGGGCGGGGTCGCCGAAGTGATCCGCAAAGGGAACAATCCCCCCGCCACCAACACGATCCCGACCTGGGCGGTCAATCGCAGGGTCTACACGCTCGCGGGCTTGAGCGGCACGACGCTCACGCCCTTCACCTCGGCATCCCTCGGAGTCTTGCCGGCGCAAGTGGCCTTGGCCAATTTCATCCTGGGTCAAGATGTCAATGACGAGAACGCCAATCTCAATACGACGGAATCCCGCCCGTCGCTCCATGGAGATGAAATTCACTCGCGACCGCTACCCGTCGATTACGGCACCGGTGTGACCGTCTACTACGGATCCAACGACGGAACGCTGCGTGCGGTAGACGCCAGCAGCGGCGCTGAGCGCTGGGCATTCATCGCCCCGGAGTTCTACACTCCGGCTCCCGTGCTCCCGCCGGGGACACCCACCGGCTTCTCGCGGCTGATGAACGACAGCCCGATAATCAGCTATCCCTCGATGCCATCCGGAATCACTCCGACCCCGGTGCCCAAGGACTATTACTTCGACGGCTCGATCGGGGTCTACCAGTCGCCGAACAACTCGAGTGTCTGGATCTATCCTTCGATGCGCCGCGGCGGCAGGACGATCTACGCGCTCGATGTCACCAATCCGGCATCGCCGCAGTTCAAGTGGAAAGCGGGCTGCCCCTACCAGCAGCCCGACAATACCGGATGCACGGCGGGGATGAGCGGCATCGGACAGACCTGGTCTATTCCGGCCGTGGCCAGCAGTGTGCTGGGCTACAGCGGCCCGGTCGTCATCATAGGTGGCGGATATGACACCTGTGAAGATGCGAATCTCCTCACTCCGAGCTGCACGAGCCCGAACGGAGCCGCTGTGTACGTGCTCGACGCAAGCACCGGCGCAGTCATCAGATCGTTCAGTACCACACGCAGCGTCGCGGCCGACGTGGCGCTGATTGCGGTGACGACGCCCGGGGTGGTCGACCATGCCTACGCGGTCGACACGGGCGGCAATATCTATCGCCTGGACTTCGCCTTATCGACGAGCAATTGGGTCATGAATAAGGTCGCCTACACCAACGGCGCAGGACGAAAGTTTCTGTTCGCTCCGGCGCTGCTGGCGGCACCCGGAAACCAGGTATACCTGGCGCTCGGCTCGGGCGATCGGGAGCATCCGCTGCAGAGCGAATATCCCTACAGCGCCGTCGTCAACCGCTTCTACGTGTATAGGGATAGTCTGGCGTCGACCAGCGCCACCAGCCTGGACGACACGACCAGGATGTACGACTTCACCTATGGCGTCGGGGACCCGGGCCCCGGCAACGCCACCAATGGCACCAGCTGCAGCACCGTCGCCGTGCTGCCGACGTCGAGCAAGAGTGGCTGGTTCATGAACCTGAGCGCGAACGGCCTGGGCGAGCAGACGGTCACCTCTGGCATCATCGTCGCGGGCATGGCGGCCTTCAGCACCAATCGCCCGGTGCCACAGACGGTGGGCACCTGCAGCACGACTCTGGGCGCCGCGTACGGCTACTGGGTCAACCTGCTCAACGCCTCCGGCGGCATCAGCGCCAGCGGCGCCGCGTGCGGCGGGGTGCGCGACAGCCAGTTCGCCGGCGGCGGCCTGCCGCCGTCGCCGGTGATCGCGACGGTACCGGTCAATGGCCAGGTGGATACCGTGGTCATCGGTGCCGCGGAGCTCTCGGGTGCTGCGAGCAGCGGCTTGAGCGGGCAGAATGTGAACCAGGTGATCGCTCCCACCCGCAAGACCATCTTCTGGAAGTCCTCGGGCGAGAACTGAGCGCCGCCGCGGCGCGGTGAAGCCGTTGGATTAGGTTGTCAAAATCCTTCAGTCGGACTTGAAGCCGATCTTCGAGTGCGTGCCGTCGCAGAAGGGCTTGTTGCCGCTGCCGCCGCAGCGGCAGAGATACGCCGACGTCACCCGGGCCACCACGCGTCCCGTGCCGCTCATGATCTCGAGGTTGCCGCGCACTCGCAGCGGACCGTT
>VBAK01000155.1 GCA_005882275.1 Candidatus Segetimicrobium genomatis | reverse complement strand
GATGCCGGGGGACAACGTGACGCTGGAGGCGGCGTTGATCACGCCGGTGGCGCTGGAGGAAGGGCAGCGGTTCGCGGTGCGGGAAGGCGGGCGGACGGTGGGCGCGGGCGTGGTGGCGAAGATCCTGGAGTAGAAGTATGGAGGTAAGGAACGATGCCGCGTGATATCATTACGCTTGCGTGCAGCGAGTGCAAGAAGCGGAATTATACAACGACCAAGAGCAAGAAAAACTCGCCCGATCGGGTGGAGCACTCGAAGTACTGCCGGTGGTGCCGGAAGCATACGGTGCACCGCGAGACGCGTTAGGCCGACCACGCCGGTTAAAAAGTTAGGTTTGTTCGCAGGGGCGTAGCTCAGTTGGTAGAGCACCGGTCTCCAAAACCGGCGGCCGGGGGTTCAAGTCCCTCCGCCCCTGCCAGCCAGCACACCGTGCGTTGTCAGCGCCCGCCCATCTCACCGTTCGAATCTCCGAGGAGGTGTCAGATCATGCGGCTGTGGGTCCTCGTCCTCGCGGCGGCCGTCCTGGTGGTTCTGGGAGCGTGGGAGTTCAGCGCAGCAGCGCAGCAAAAGCCTGCGCCGCCGACGTTCTCGGGTCAATGGCTCGTGGAGTTTCCCAAGGACACTCCGAAGCGATCCTACTCCTGCGCCGTCTACCAGTATACCCGCGGCTACAAAGTCCGGCTGATCTGCACCCCCGTGAAGTAACCGGGGCTCGCCGGCAGAGCCGGCCCTCATGCCTGCCTGGGGCCTCCCCGGGGGCATGGGGCACTCATCCCCCCGCGGGGGCACGGCCGGGCCGGCGCGGCGCAACCGGTCACGGTTGGGATTTCGTCCCCCCGAGCGGTACATTGATGAACGGGACGGCGCCGCCCGAGCTCATGATCTGCGGGAGCTTCCCGTCCCATTTTTGAATCGCTTCGAGCTGGAGAATCGCCGGATTCAGCTGCGCGCGCCGCAGGGCCAATGCCTGGGCTTCGCCTTCGGCCGCCGCGATTTTCTGCTTGGCTTCGTACTCCACCTGGAGCAACCGATTCTTCGCTTGCAAGGCGTTCTGCTCGGCGGTGACTTTCGCCTCAATGGCTTGCGTGAATGTCGGTGAAAACTCGAACTGCGTAATGCTGGTGGCCTCGACATGAAGGCCGAACGGTTCGACGCGCTGCGCGAGAATGGTATCGGCCAGTTGTTTCACCGCCGCCCGCTGGGTGATCAATTGCTCAGCGGTGAACTTCGCGGTCGCCGCCTTCACCGTCTCCTGCACGTTCGGACGAAGGATCCGGTCCACAATCTCATCGCGGAAGTTCGTGTAGACCTGGACCACGCGGAGTGGATCGACCTGAAAGTTCACCGTCACTCCGGTATGCACATCTTGGAGGTCGGCCGACGCGGATTCGATGGCCTGGGTTTGGTACGCCTGGATCTGCACGTTGACCTTCGCCACGTGTTGCACGAATGGCGTCACCACGTAGAGGCCGGGTTCCTTCACCTGTCCTGTCGGGGCGCCGAACTGCAGCACGACGCCCCGATAGCCCGCCGGAACCGTGCCGAACATTTCGAACAGAAAGGCGAGCACAACACCGGCCGCAAGCATCCAACCAATCTGGCGAGTGGTCATCGCGTCCCCCCGGTCTCCCGCAGTTGGCCCTCCCGTCCCTTGCCGGCGGGAGTGTTCACCGCGCGCAGAGTCACATCGGTATTCTCCTCAACGTCGTCTTTTCACTTGTCGTAGGCGACCTCCCCGTCCGATCCGGACACGACAGATCTGCAGGGTTCGAGGAAAAGTTTGGTTTTCCGGCCATTCCCGCCCGGCACGATATGGCGAACCCGTGTTCGGCCATCCGGTTGTGGCGCGGATTTATCCTATCTGACAGTAACCCGTCCCGGGGCCAGTCGCTACCATGGTGTACGTGCGCCAGTTCGATACCAGAGGGAATGGCCGTTGCGAATCGATCGGATAAACGCCAGGTCGATCCTGAGCCTCGTCCTCGCGTTGAGCCTTGTGTTGATCCCGACCCTGGGACACGCGACACCCCTGGAATGGAGTCCGCCGGACGCCATCTCAGGCGTGGTGAATGTCGACATCACCCCCACTGATCCGCTCGGCGTCGGCGATGACGACGATCCCTCGTTGGGGGCGTATTACGCGAACCGGATCCTCACCGGCGCCGCCATCGTGTGCTTCGTCTTCTGTCACGGCGGCGGCGCGTCGGGCGCCATTGATCCCGGCCCGCAGGGTACTCCGCTGAACGAGGCGCCTGAGCCCGCGACGGCTGCGCTGCTGGCGACCGGGCTGCTGGGGTTGGGGTGGGTTCGCCGCCGCAGAAGGCTTCCCGGGGTCGATAGGCATCGGTCCTGACCCCCGGCCGTGTTCCGGCGCCCTGGCGCCGGCCGCAGCGCCAGGGCGCCGGAGAACAGCCTCCCGCCGCTCCGCGTCCTACTTATACAGCAGCGGCGCGATCTGCTTGGAGTCGATGTTCGTCTTGTCGTACCAGAAGAATCCGGTGTCGATGTTCTTCGCCAGCTTCTCGCCCTTGAGCGCCTTGACGGCCGCCTCCACGCACTTGTAGCCGATCCCGACCGGGTTCTGCGTGATCGCCCCGGCCATGACGCCGCTCCGGACCGCGTCCAGCTGGGCCTGGCCCGAGTCGTAGCCGACGACGGCGATCTTGCCCTGTTTCTTCATCTCCGTCACACCGTTCAGGACGCCGATGGCTGAGCCCTCGTTGGCGCCGAAGAAGCCCTTGAGGTTCGGATGGGACTGCATGATGGCTTTGGCCAGATCGGTGGATTTGAGGTGGTCGCCGCCGCCGTACTGCACGTCGACGATGGTGATCTTCGGGTGCTTCTGCTTGATCTGGTTCACGAACCCATCGCGGCGATCGATCCCCGTGCGGCTGGTCTGGTCGTGCACGATGACGGCGATCTCGCCCTGATCGCCGATCAACGCGGCCAGCTTATCGGCCGCCAGGGCGGCCGCGGCGACGTTGTTGGTCGCGGCCGTGGTGACCGGGATGTCGCTGTCCACACCCGAGTCAAACCCGATGACCGGGATGTGCTCCGCGCGGGCCCGCTCGAGCAGCGGGATCACCGCTTTGCTGTCGAGCGCGGCCAGGCCGATCGCGCTGGGGTGCTTGTCGAGGGCGGCCTGCAGCATCTCGATCTGCTTGTCGACCATCGACTCCGACTCCGGCCCCTCGAACGTGACGCTGACGTTGTAATCCTTGGCCGCCTGCAGCGCGCCCTGCTTGACCGCCTGCCAGAACTGGTGCTGGAACCCCTTGGAGATCAAGGGGATGTAGGGCCTGCCCGCCGGCTGGGCCGCGGGGATCTGGACGGCAGAGGCCGCCAGGACCCCGGCCAGCACGATGCCCATGATCGCGAAGGTCATCCTTCCCGTCTTCATGACTGGCTCCCCCTCCACGGTCGGTTCGGATCGGATGGTCGAACAGACGAACCCACGACACACGTCGCCGTCTTGGCGGTCCCCTGATCTCCCCCCCTTTCCCTTCCCAGGGTCGTGCCCCCCTACTGCCGGCGTCGCCGGAGCACGTCGGCGTACACCGCCACGATCACGATCGCGCCGGTCACCACCAATTGCCACTCCTGCGGGACCGAGAGGATCCGCAGGCCGTTGATCAGCACGCTCATGACGAAGGCGCCGATGATCGTCCCCAGGATGGTGCCTTCGCCGCCGCTGAGGGAGGTTCCGCCGATGACCACGGCCGCGATGGCGTCCAGCTCGTACCCGGACCCCAGCGCCGGCTGGGCGGAGTTCAGGCGGGAGCCCATGATGACGCCGGCGAGCCCGCTGAAGATCCCGCACAGCGCGTAGACGGCCGCTTTCCAGACATCCACGTTGACGCCGGAGAGGCGCGTCGCTTCCTCGTTGCTGCCGATGGCGAAGGCGTACCGGCCCAGGACGGTCTTCCCGAGGATCAGGCTGGCCAGGATGGCCGCGCCGAAGAGGAAGAACACCGCGTTGGGCACGTCCAATCCGGGGACGAGGCCCCCCACCAGCGAATCCATGGTCAGCCCGCGCACGGCCGGCGTCGCGGTGAAGTAGATGGGCTTGGAGCCGGAGATGACCAGGGACAGCCCTTTCGCCGCCATCATGACGCCCAGCGTGGCCACGAAAGGGGGGACCTTCATCTTGGAGATCGTCACCCCGTTGATGAGGCCGGCGAGCGCGCCGGTCGCCATCCCGCCCACGATGCCCACGGGGATCGGCAGCCCCCAGTTGCTGATGAGCACGCCCATCATGACGGCCGACAGGGTCATCACCGTGCCGACGGACAAATCGATGCCCGCGGTGATGATGACGAAGGTGGCCCCCAGGCCCAGGATCCCGCTGACCGTGGTGGCGAGCAAGATGCCGACGATGTTATCGAAGGTGAGGAAGTAGGGTGACGCGAGCGAGAAGATGATCACCAGGCCGATGAGGCCGCCGAAGGCCAGGAATTTTTGCGCGGCGGCCGAGTACAGGCGGGTCTCTTTGCGGGCCGCCCCGGCGGCGATCTCCACGGCGGCCATCTGCTTCAACGCGCTCCCTCGCCGGCGTGGAGCGGGTCCGCCCCGCCGCTGCGCACGGCGGCGTACCGCATGATCTTCTCCTCCGTGGCCTCGGACGCGTCCAACTCGCCGGTGATCCGGCCTTCGCTCATGACCACGATGCGGTGGCTCAGGCGCAGGATCTCCGGCAGCTCCGAAGAGATCATGATGATGGATTTGCCCTGGCGGGCCAGGTCGTTCATCAGCCTGTAGATCTCGCTCTTGGCGCCGACGTCGATCCCCCGGGTGGGTTCGTCGAAGATCAGGATCTCGGTGTCGGCCGCCAGCCACTTGCCGACGACCACCTTCTGCTGGTTCCCGCCCGACAGATGCTTGACCTGTTGCTGCGGGCCGGTGGTCTTGATGGCCAGCAGGTCGACAAGGCGCGCCGCGGTGTCGCGCGTCGCTGCGCGCCGCACCCATCCCAGCAGCCCCAGGAACTTCTTGAACGCGGCGAGCACCAGGTTGTTCTCCACGTCCATCCCCAGGGTCAGCCCGTAGCGCTTGCGGTCCTCGGAGAGATAGCCGAGGCCGATCCTCACGGCGTCCCGAGGGCTCTTCACGTGGACCCGTCTGCCCCGGATGAAGACCTCTCCCGAGTCCAGCGGGTCCGCGCCGAAGACGGCCCGCATCACCTCCGTGCGCCCCGCGCCCATCAGCCCGGCAACGCCGAGGATTTCACCCCTGCGCAGCGTGAAGCTGACATCCTTGATCACGTTCCCCCGCCGGAGATGCCTGGCTTCGAGCACCACCTCCGGCGCCCGCCCTGCCGGGACCTGCGGCGACGCCTGGAAGATCTCCCGGCCCACCATCATCCTGATCACCCGGTCGATGCTCGCCTCACGGGTGGGCACGGTCGCGATGGTGCGCCCATCGCGCATGACGGTGATCCGGTCGGAGATCTGCTTCAGCTCATGCAGGCGGTGGGAAATGTAGACGATCCCCACGCCGTTCCCGGCGAGCCGGCGGATGATGTGGAAGAGGTCCTCGATTTCCGCCTCGGCCAGCGCCGCCGTGGGCTCGTCCATGATCAGGACCTCGGAGCGGAAGGACAGCGCCCTGGCGATCTCGACCAGCTGCTGCGCGGCCACCGTCAGGCTGGAGACGCTGGTGCGGGGATCCATCTTCAGGTGCAGCGGCGCCAGCAATTGCTGCGTCCTTCTATTGATGTCCCTGTCGTTGACCAGGAGGTTGAACAGCCCGCCGCGTTCACGGCCGATGAAGACGTTCTGCGCCACGGTCAGGTGGGGCATCAGGCTCAGATCCTGGTGGATGATGCTGATGCCCAGCTGCTGCGCGGCCCGAGGGGTCGGGATCTCGACCTCCCTGCCCTTGTAGAGGACCCGGCCGGCGTCCTTCCGGTAGACGCCCGCCAGCACTTTCATCAGCGTCGACTTCCCGGCCCCGTTCTCTCCCACGAGGGCGTGAACCTCGCCCGGCAGGATATCCAGGCTGGCATCCCGGACGGCCAGCACGCCGGGGAAGCCTTTGGAGACCCCCCTCATGCTGACGATCGGTTCCCGCGCGGTGGAGCCGGTTCCCGCCCCGCTCGGTCCGGCGGCCCCGCGCTCCCCGGGCTCCCGGACGCCTCCGGTCACAGGCCTCTCTCGCGCGGGCGCTTGGCAAATTTCGCGGCGATCGCCCTGATCGCTTTCCGTTGTCGTTCCTCGAAGGTCTGCCGAGTCGCAGTGGCCGCCGATCCTGCGATTGTCCGCGGCGCCTGGGGGACCGGCTGCTTACCTCTGCTCCTCTTTCGATCGGCCTTTTTCCGGGGCTTCGCCATCTCGGAAACCTCCTCCTGGGCTCAACGATAACGGACCTGATCCCGGCACTCGGTCGGGGCGCTCGAGGCGCGGCGGCGGTCGAAAGATGGGGCTCTCCCCGGAGGGCGGGGGGAGGGCGTGGGGAGAGGATGGCGGAGGGGTATATATGTACGGAAGGTTGGCAGGCTCATGATCGATCTCTATCCACGACATCAAGGGGGGTGCTCGCTGATATGACGCGCATCACTGGCACCACGCGGATAGCCGCCGCACTGCTCATCGGTTCGTCGGTCCTCGTGCTGTCGTTCGCGAGGCCGGCCGCAGCCCAGATCGTGCCGCCGGAGCGAAACGGCATCGACTTCTCGGTGGCTGCCCTCTCGGGGGCCCCGGTCTGGTCGCTGGGCTTCTCCCATGTCTTTACCCCGGCGCTCGACATCGCAGCCTTCTACAGTTATCAGTCGGTGGGCGGCACCACCGCCGGGCTTCTGGATGTCGGGGTTCGGTACCACTTTCCGGTGATCCCTCCCGGCGCGGACGTCTGGCTGTCGGGCGGCCTGGCCAACGCCAGTTCGTTCAGCGGCTTCGGCAGCGCCACCGGGTTCTCCGTGGGGGCGGGAGCTTCCCTCCGGCTCACGCCCGCGCTCGCCGGGTATGCGTCCGGCAGCCTGATCGCGCTGAGCGGGACATCGAACGCGGTCATTGATGGGGGCCTGATGCTGCAGCTCGCTCCTCGCGTCTCCGGCCAGTTGGGGTACGTGACCTTTGCCGGCAACGGAGGACCCTACCTGGGAATCAACCTCTCGCTTCCGTAAGGCCGCGGCACCCGAGGCGCGGGACCCGCGCCTCGGGTGCCGCGCGCTCAGCCACCCGACGGAGGATTTGCCGCCCGCGTCTCCGTAATCCCCCTACCGCGACCAGCGCCGGCGATCCGCGGAGCGATGCCCCGAGGCTGGGGGACCCTCCGCGTTGCCCCGCGAGAGGAGTCGACAGAAGGGATGCCGGATGCCGTTTGAAGGGGTGGATCCCTGGCGCTGGCAGTATTTCGAGAGGGTCGCCATCCCCGCCTCCGTGGTGGTCCCGGTCGACGATGCCACAGGCTGGCGGTTGTTCCCTCGATACCGGTACGTCTACGACAAGCTCTTCATCTGCGAGAGTCAAGGCATCCCCCATGGTCCCCACGGCGTGATGCCCGGCAGGTTTCCCGTCTTCAGCAAACCGGTGAGTAACTTCCACGGCATGGGGATCGGCGGCAGGATCATCCGCTCGGCCAAAGAGTACGAGGCCGCCTTCACGCCGGGGCACATGTGGATGCAGCTGTTGACCGGGAAGCACGTCAGCACCGATGTCGCGCTCGAAGCGGGGGCCCCCCGGTGGTGGCGGCACACGACGGGCAAGGCGCTTCCCCGGGGGATGTTCGACTATTGGACCATCCACGCGCGGCCGCTCCCGCGCCTCCGGCGGTACGTCCACGGGTGGATCCGCCGGCACCTGCGCGGGTTTACCGGGATCGTGAATTTTGAGACGATCGGCGGAAAGATCATCGAGTGTCACCTGCGCATGTCCGAGCAGTGGGTCGACCTCAACGGCCCCGGCTGGCTCGAGAGCGTGGTCCGCCTCTACGCGCGCGGGCGCTGGCGGTTCGCGGACCGGCCCAGGACCGGATACAGCGTCGTCCTGTTTGGCTCCCACGGGACCAGGTATGCGATCGCGCCCCAGGCCGTCGACGACGTGCGCCGCCGCCCCGGCGTTTCGAGCGTCCAGATCACCTACCGGACGGACAAGCCGCTCGAGCTGCACGCGATGCCACCGGGAGGGTTTCGGCTGGCGATCGTGAACTGCTGGGAGCTTCGCGCCGGGCTCGCCGCCCGCCGCCATCTCAAGCGGTGCTTCAGAGCGGTGCTTCAGCGTGGTGAGCCTCAACGGCCGGCGCACCGTTCCGGGCGGCCGGCGCCCCGGCGGGCCCCTGCGGGACGCGCTGAGGGCGGCCCCAACGGCTTCAGCGGGGCGTTGACAGCGGGGATACCGTTGGTATAATGGGGTCGCACGTGGGTGACCGGAAGTCTTTTTTTGTTTGGGGGAAAGTTCATGGCACGTCCCACCGACGGCGCTTCTGGGCCTGCGGTCGGCAAGCCGGCACGGGTGCCTTCCGGGCTGTCCTCCCCGAGCGGGGACAGGCCGAAGGACGCAGACAGGCCGGCGGTTCGGCCGGGCAGGCTGCAGGTGCGGCGGCTGCCACGCCTGTGGACTACGACCGAGGAATTTCTCAAGGAAGTCCTGGCGGAGATGCGCCGGGTCGCCTGGCCGGATCGTCAGACGGTCATCGCCTCGACCGTGGTCGTGGTCTTCGTGTTGGTGGTGACGTCGCTCTACCTTTCCGGCTGGGACTATATCTTCGCGGAACTCTTCAGCTCCTTGTTCAAGCGGTAGCGACCGAAGCGCCGCGGGAGTAGGGTATGTCGGACGAGCGCAACCGACCTCAGAACGGGAAACCGGATACGGCGTCCCTCATCCAGAAACTGTTCCGGGACGAGCCGGAGGAGACACCGCCCGCCGCTCCCCCCCAGCCGCGGGAGGGCGCGCCCTCGGGGCCCGCGTCTCCCGTCGGGGTGCTGACGCCTCCGGACGCCGGCCTCGAGGACGCCGAGGCGATCCCATCCGCCGGCGAGGGCGCGGCGGTCGCCTCGGAGCCCGTCACCGCCGAGGGGGTGATGGAGGCCCCACCGGCGGAGGAAGGCGCTCTGGCGCCGGCCGTGGGAGACGGCCGGGCGTGGTTTGTCATCCATACCTATTCCGGGTATGAGAACAAGGTTCGCACCAACCTGGAGCGCCGCGTGGCGTCCATGGCGATGCAGCACAAGATCTTCCGGGTGCTCGTCCCCACCGAGGACGAGATCGAGGTCAAGGACGGCAAGCGCCGCATCGCGAAAAAGAAGGTCTTCCCGGGCTACGTGCTCGTGGAGATGATCATGGACGACGACTCCTGGTACGTCGTCCGAAACACGCCGGGGGTTACCGGCTTTGTGGGGTCCGGCAGCAAGCCGCTGCCCCTCCAGGATCGCGAGGTCAAGGCCATTTTGCGACAGCTGGGCGATGAGACCCCGAAGTTCCGGATTACCTACCAGAAGGGCTCCTCGGTTCGGATCAACTCCGGTCCGTTCATGGACTTCAGCGGCCTCGTCGACGAGATTCTGCCCGAGAAGGAGAAGGTGCGGGTGCTGGTGTCGATCTTCGGCCGGGAGACGCCGGTGGAGCTGGACTTCGCGCAGGTCGAAAAGATCTGAGGCGCGTGGAGGGGTCATGAAGAAGGTCGTCGCCGTCGTCAAGCTCCAGATCCCGGCCGGCAAGGCCACCCCGGCCCCGCCGGTGGGACCGGCGCTGGGCCAGCACGGCGTCAACATCATGGAGTTCTGCAAGTCCTACAACGAGAAGACCGCCAAGCAGGTGGGGACGATCGTCCCCGTGGAGATCACGGTCTACGCCGACCGGACCTTCACCTTCGTCACCAAGACGCCCCCCGCGTCCGTGCTGCTGAAGAAGGCGGCCGGGCTGGAGAAAGGCTCCGGCGAGCCCAACAAGAAGAAGGTGGGGAAGGTCACGCGCCGCCAGATCCGGGAGATCGCGGAGACGAAGCTCGCGGACCTGAACACAAAGGACCTCGACGCGGCGATGCGGATGATCGAGGGGACGGCGCGCAGCATGGGCATCGAGGTCGGCTGAGGTCGGGAGGCACACGCGATGGCCATCCACGGAAAGCGGTACCGGGACGCCGCCAAGCTGGTCACGCCCGGACAACTGGTCGACCCGGCGACGGCCGTGGCGCTGCTGAAGAAGATGCCGCCGACCAAGTTTGATCAGACGGTCGAGGTGAACATCCGCCTGGGAATCGATTCGAAGCAGGCGGACCAGCAGGTGCGGGGAACGGTGGTCCTCCCCCACGGCACGGGCAAGTCGGTGCGGCTGCTGGTGTTCGCGAAGGGCGAGAAGGTGAAAGAGGCGCTGGACGCCGGGGCCGACCACGTGGGTCTCGAAGAGTTCGTGGAGAAAATCCAGGGCGGCTGGCTGGAGTTCGATGTGGCCGTCGCGGCCCCCGACGTGATGAACGTGGTCGGGCGGTTGGGCCGCGTGCTCGGCCCCCGGGGGTTGATGCCGAACCCCAAGGCGGGGACGGTCACCTTCGATTTGAACCGCGCCGTCAAGGAGATCAAGGCGGGGAAGATCGAGTACCGGGTAGACAAGTTCGGCATTCTCCACGTCCCGATCGGAAAGGCCTCCTTCTCGGAGCAGGCGCTGCTCGAGAACTTCACGGCGCTCATGAGCGCGGTGGTACGGTCCAAACCCGCGTCGAGCAAGGGGCAATACGTGAAGAGCATCAGCCTCTCCACCACGATGGGGCCGGGCCTCTCCATCGATCCGGCCAAGACGGCGGCGGAGGCGGTCGCGGGAGCGGCGTAGCGCCCCCCCTTTGGGACTCCACCCCTCAGTGGAGCAAAGGGCGGGCAGAGGTGGCCCCTTAGGCTGGGAGTTTGACGCTGCGCGGGGGCGGGTGGTATACTACGCGGCGTCGGTCATTCCATAAAAGAGTAGCGCCGTAGACAGCGGGTGCGCGCAGCGCTCAATGGTCGAGAGACCGCCCGTCGAGGCTCGCCGTGCGGGGCTCCGTCTGCGGGAGCCTCTTTTCTTTGTGGATCGAGCCGGGACGCCCCGAATGCGGGTCCCGTGGCCGCGTCCCGCGGACGGCGGCCGGCGCATCAGGAGGAGCGGATGGCGAACCTGAAGGGGGAGAAAGCCGCCCCGAATCCGGAGAAAGTCGCGGCGGTCGAGGATCTTGAACGGCGCCTGAAGGCATCGTCGGTCGTCATTCTGACCGATTACCGGGGGCTGACCGTGGAGGAGATCGGGACGCTCCGCGGGCGGCTGCGCGCGGTCAACGTCGATTATCGGGTCGCCAAGAACACGCTGCTGGCGCTGGCCGCCAAGCGGTGCGGCCTCGACCACCTCTCCCCCCTGCTCATCGGACCGACGGCCGTCGCCTTCGGCCGGGACGATCCGGGCGTGCCGGCCCGGGTGCTCCAGGAGTTCATCCGGCAGTTCAGGAAGCTCGAAATCAAGGGTGGGGTGCTCGGGCAGGAGGCGCTCAGGCCGGACGAGGTGCGGGCGCTCGCGACCCTGCCCTCCCGGGCGGAGCTGCTGGCCCGGACGCTCGGGGCGATCCAGTCGCCGCTGCGGGCGCTCGTCACGATCCTCAACGCCCCCCCGCGCTCGCTCGTCCAGGTGCTCGCGGCGCTGCGGGCCCGGCAGGAGGCCCAGGAGGCTTCGGAGGGAGCGACACCGCCGGCCGGAGAGGTTCCCGCTCAGGCCGCCGCTTCGGTAGACGCGCCGGTTCAGGCGGCGCATCCGGCGGTTGTGGAGACCGTGCCTGCGGCGGCGCCTGCGGAAGGCGCCCCAGGGGGGACCGGCGAGACAGACAAGAACGGCCAGGGCAATGTAGGCGAATAAGACGTTGCCCCCTGCGGGGGGCTCCTAACCAGAGTGAGGCAAACAGCAAATAGAGGTTGGAGGGATGAGCGATGGCAGCGAAGGCGACGATAGACCAGATTGTCGATGAGATCGGCACCCTGACCGCGATTGACCTGTCCAAGCTGGTGAAGGCGCTCGAAGAGAAGTTCGGCGTCAGCGCCGCCGCTCCCATGATGATGGCCCCGGCCGGCGGCGGGGCGGCTGCGGGTGGGGGTGGAGCGGGCGCGGCGGCCGTCGAGGAGCAGACGGAGTTCGATGCCATCCTCAAAACGGTCGGCGACAAGAAGATCCAGGTGATCAAGGTGGTGCGCGAACTGACCGGGCTCGGTCTGAAGGAGGCCAAGGACCTGGTCGACGGCGCCCCCAAGCCGGTCAAGGAGAAGGTCTCCAAGCAGGAAGCCGAGACGATCAAGGCTAAGCTGACCGAGGTCGGCGCGGCGGTCGACATCAAGTAAGGCCGCGCCCGTCATCCCGGCGGTTCCCGACGTCTCCCCACGGTCCGGGGGGTCTCCCCCCCCGCGGCCGCCCGAGGTCCCCGTGCCTCCGGCCGAACGGCCGGCTCCGCATCTTGACGAAAAACGCTGGTGGGTGATAATATATCATTTACTGCTGTAATGGGGCATTGTGCGAACCCACCTTGATCCTGAGTCCCAGATCTTCAGCCGGACGCGGGGCGTTTGCTAATTTGCGCTGCCTGCGCCCCGGCTCTGAGGTAATTTTCATCTGGAGGCGAAACCAGTGAAGGCCAGGCCCGCATCCCCCAAGGGCAAAGCCAGGACAGTGGCAGGGAAGAAGGGCGCCCGCGCGAAGCCGGGCGCCGTGCGTCTTACCGCCAAAGAGCCGGCACGCGCGCGGCTCCAGTGGGCGCCGGGCGCCGGGGCGGCCGCGGGCGCGCGCAAGCGCCCCAGAATCATGCGCACGATCCTGCTGGACACGAAGGCGGAACGCACGCCGGTCGCCGTTTTCCAGGCCCCCCCGCCGGCCGCTCCGTCGCATATGGGCGTGCGCACGGTGAAAGGCCTGGGCGAAGTCAAGGTCGCCAGGTACGGCAAGCGCAGCCGGGTCAGCTTCGCGAAGATCCCGGCCGTCCTGGATGTCCCCAACCTGGTCGAGATCCAGCGGGAGTCCTTCAAGTGGTTCCTCAAGGAGGGCATCCGCGAGGTGTTCGAAGAGGTCTCGCCGATCAAGGACTTCACCGGCAACCTCGAGCTGCACTTCGCCGTCGGCCGCCGGCGGTCCAAGACCCCCCAGGAGGATGAGCACGGCGACCTCAGCCTGCAGTTCGACGGCTACCGGCTGGAGCAGCTGAAGTACTCGGTGGATGAGTGCCGGGAGCGCGACTACAATTACAGCGCCGCGCTCAAGGTCCAGGTCCGTCTGGTCATCAAGGAGACCGGCGAGATCAAGGAGCAGGAAGTGTTCATGGGGGACTTCCCGCTCATGACCGAGCAGGGCACCTTCGTCATCAACGGCGCGGAGCGGGTGGTGGTGAGCCAGCTGGTTCGGTCCCCGGGGGTCTATTACAGCCTGACCCCGGACGCCAACGGCCGCCTCCTCCCCGCCGCGACGGTGATCCCGCACCGGGGCGCCTGGCTCGAGCTGGAGGTCGACGCCAACGGCGTCATCTCCGTCCGGATCGACCGGACCCGCAAGCTGCCGGTGACCGTGCTGCTGCGGGCCCTCGGCTACGCGAGCGACGAAGAGATCCAGAAGCTGTACGGGAACGACAAGGCCGTCGCCGCCACGTTGCACAAGGACGATACGAAAAACACGGAAGAGGCGCTGCTCGGGATCTACCGCCGCCTCCGCCCGGGCGACCCGCCGACGATCGAGAGCGCGCGGACCCTGCTGAACACGCTGTTCTTCGATCCGCGCCGGTACGATCTCGGGCGGGTCGGCCGCTACAAGCTCGACAAGAAGCTGAGCCTCAAGCCGGCCCCCGAGGGCGCCCCCGATGCCCGGGTGGTCAAGCCCAAGGACATCGTTGAGATCGTCCGCTACCTCATCACGCTCAACAACGGCGAAGGCCGTCCCGACGACATCGATCATCTCGGCAACCGCCGGGTCCGGTCGGTGGGCGAGCTGCTGCAGAACCAGTTCCGGATCGGCATGCTGCGGATGGAGCGGGTGATCCGGGAGCGGATGACCATCCAGGACGCGGGCGCCATCACCCCGCAGGTCCTCATCAACATTCGTCCGGTCGTGGCCGCGATCAAGGAGTTCTTCGGGTCGAGCCAGCTCTCGCAGTTCATGGATCAGACCAACCCGCTGGCGGAGCTGACCCACAAGCGGCGCCTCTCGGCGCTCGGCCCCGGGGGCCTGAGCCGCGAGCGCGCGGGATTCGAAGTTCGCGACGTGCACACGTCGCACTACGGGCGGATGTGCCCGATCGAGACGCCGGAGGGCCCGAACATCGGACTGATCTCCTCCCTCGCCACCTTCGCGCGGGTCAACCCCTACGGGTTCATCGAGACCCCCTACCGCAAGGTCAAGGACGGCCGGGTCACCCGGGCCATCGAGTACCTGACCGCGGACGACGAGGAGAAGTACACGGTCGCGCAGGCGAACGCCAAGATCAACCAGGACGGCCGGCTGACCGAGTCCCGGGTGACGGCGCGGCACGGCGCCCCCATCGTGCTGGTCCCGCCCGACAAGATCGATTACATGGACGTGTCGCCGAAGCAGATCGTCAGCGTGGCCACGGCCCTGATCCCCTTCCTCGAGCACGACGACTCGAACCGCGCCCTGATGGGGTCGAACATGCAGCGGCAGGCCGTGCCCCTCCTGCGCACCGAGACGCCCCTGGTCGGCACCGGGATGGAGTACCGGGCCGCGATCGACTCGGGCGCGGTGGTGGTGGCGCGCGAGGCCGGCGAGGTCACGAGCGTCACCGGGGACGCCATCGTCATGCGGCCCGACCGGGGCAAGGAGCGGACCTACAAGCTGGTCAAGTTCCAGCGGAGCAACCAGGGGACGTGCATCAACCAGCGGCCCATCGTGGAACTGGGCGAGCGCGTGGAGGCCGGCGATGTGATCGCGGACGGCCCGTGCACGGACCAGGGGGAGATGGCGCTCGGACACAACGTCATGGTGGCGTTCATGCCGTGGGAGGGCTACAACTACGAAGACGCGATCCTGATCAGCGAGCGGCTGGTCAAGAAGGATCTGTTCACCAGCATCCACATCGAAGAGTACGAGGTCGAGGCGCGGGACACCAAGCTCGGCCCGGAGGAGATCACCCGCGACATCCCCAACGTCGGCGAGGAAGCGCTGCGCGACCTCGACGAGGCGGGGGTCGTGCGCATCGGCGCCGAGGTGCGCAGCGGGGACATCCTGGTGGGGAAGGTCACCCCGAAGGGCGAGACCGAGCTCACGGCGGAGGAGCGCCTGCTCCGGGCCATCTTCGGGGAGAAGGCCCGGGAGGTCCGCGACACCTCGCTCAAGGTCCCCCACGGCGAGAAGGGCAAGGTCGTCGCCGTCAAGGTCTTCACCCGCGAGGCCGGGGACGAGCTCAGTCCCGGGGTCAACGAGCTCGTGCGCGTTTACGTGGCCCAGAAGCGCAAGATCACGGTCGGCGACAAGATGGCCGGGCGCCACGGGAACAAGGGCGTGATCAGCAAGATCCTGCCGCAGGAGGATATGCCGTTCCTGCCGGACGGGACCCCGGTCGATCTGGTCCTGAACCCGCTGGGCGTGCCCTCCCGCATGAACGTGGGGCAGGTGCTGGAGACCCACCTGGGGTGGGCGGCGTCGTTGCTCGGGTTCCACGCGGAGTCGCCGGTCTTCGACGGGCCGCGCGAGGAGGAGATCCGCGATATGCTCAAGCGGGCGGCCAAGACCGAGGAAGGGGCCCGCGTCGGGATCGGCGAGACCGGCAAGACCCGGCTGTTCGACGGCCGGACGGGGGAGAGCTTCGCCCAGCCGGTCACCGTGGGGCAGATCTACATGATGAAGCTGCTCCACCTGGTCGAGGACAAGATCCACGCCCGGTCGACCGGCCCGTACTCCCTCATCACCCAGCAGCCGCTCGGCGGCAAGGCGCAGTTCGGCGGTCAGCGCTTCGGGGAGATGGAAGTGTGGGCGCTCGAGGCCTACGGGTCGGCGAACACCCTGCAGGAGCTGCTCACCGTGAAGTCCGACGACGTCGTGGGCCGGGTCAAGACCTACGAGGCCATCGTCAAGGGGGAGAACATCCAGGAGCCCGGCGTCCCGGAGTCCTTCAAGGTCCTGGTCAAGGAGCTCCACAGCCTCTGCCTGGACGTCAAGGTCCTGAGCGAGGACCAGAAGGAGATCGAGCTCAAGGAGATCGAGGAAGACATCGCGGAAACCGCCCGCGCCCTGGGGATCAACCTCGAAGGCGAAGAGGCGCTGGTGGAGGAGTACTGATGGCCCGCGCGCGCGCGACCCTGGAGGCCCGCTGACCGATGCAGGACGTCAACAACTTCTCGGCCGTCAAGATCGCCCTGGCGTCGCCCGATCGGATCCGCCTGTGGTCCCGGGGCGAGGTGAAGAAGCCGGAGACGATCAACTACCGCACCCTCAAGCCCGAGCGGGATGGGCTGTTCTGCGAGCGCATCTTCGGGCCCACGAAAGACTGGGAGTGCCACTGCGGGAAGTACAAGCGGATCCGCTTCAAGGGGATCATCTGCGACCGCTGCGGGGTCGAGGTGACCCGCGCCAAGGTGCGCCGGGAGCGGATGGGCCACATCGAGCTGGCCGCCCCCGTCTGCCACATCTGGTACCTCAAGGGCGTGCCCAGCCGGACCGGCCTGATGCTGGACATGTCCCCGCGGGCGCTGGAGCGGGTGGTCTACTTTGCGTCCTACGTCGTCACGGACCCCGGCCACGTCAAGGGCCTGCTGAAGAAGCAGCTGCTCACCGAAGCCGAGTACCGCGAGCTGCGCGAAAAGCACGGCAACGGCTTCAAGGCCGGCATCGGCGCCGAGGCCATCAAAGAGCTGCTCGGGGAGACGTCGCCGGACGCCGCGACCAAGAAGTTGCGCACCGAGCTCAAGACCGCCAGCGGGCAGAAGCGGATGAAGATCCTCAAGCGGCTGGAGGTCGTGGAGGCCTTCCGCAAGAGCGGCAACAAGCCGGACTGGATGATCCTCGACGTCATCCCGGTCATTCCCCCGGACCTGCGGCCGATGGTGCAGCTCGACGGCGGACGGTTCGCCACCAGCGATCTCAACGACCTGTACCGCCGGGTCATCAACCGGAACAACCGGCTGAAGCGCCTCCTGGACCTGGGCGCGCCGGAGATCATCGTGCGCAACGAGAAGCGGATGCTGCAGGAGGCGGTCGACGCCCTGATCGACAACGGCCGCCGCGGCCGGCCCGTCACCGGCCCCAACAACCGCCCGCTCAAATCGCTGAGCGACATGCTGAAGGGCAAGCAGGGGCGGTTCCGGCAGAACCTCCTGGGCAAGCGGGTGGACTACTCGGGCCGCTCCGTCATCGTCGTCGGGCCGAAGCTGCGCCTCTACCAGTGCGGCCTGCCCAAGGAGATGGCCCTCGAGCTCTTCAAGCCGTTCGTGATGAAGAAGCTCGTGGACAAGGGGCTCAGCCAGAACATCAAGAGCGCCAAGCGGATGGTGGAGCGCGCGCGGTCCGAGGTCTGGGACGTGCTCGAGGAAGTGGTCCACGAGCACCCGGTGCTGCTCAACCGCGCCCCGACCCTGCACCGGCTCGGCATCCAGGCGTTCGAGCCCGTGCTCATCGAGGGGAAGGCGATCCAGGTGCACCCCCTCGTCTGCACGGCCTACAACGCGGACTTCGACGGGGACCAGATGGCGGTGCACGTGCCGCTCAGCGCCGCCGCGCAGGCGGAAGCGCGGGTGCTCATGCTCTCCGCGTACAACATCCTTTCCCCCGCCTACGGCCGGGCGATCACCAGCCCGACCCGCGACATCGTGTTCGGCTGCTACTACCTCACCCTGGAGAAGCCGGGCGCGCTCGGCGAGGGCAAGATCTTCAGCCGTCCGGACGAAGTCGTCCTGTCCTACGAGAGCGGCGTCGTGGGGCTGCACGCGAAGATCAAGGTGCGGCTCAGCCACGACGGCGAGCTGATCGACACGACGGTCGGCCGGGTGATCTTCAACGAAGCGATCCCGGAGGAACTGCGGTTCATCAACGAGGTGTGCGACCGCAAGATCCTCTCCCAGATCGTGTCGGAAGCCTACAACCGCCTGGGCTCGACCAAGACGGTCCAGCTCCTCGACAGCATCAAGGACCTGGGGTTCCACTTCGCCACGGTGAGCGGCAGCGGCATCGCGCTCAGCGACATCGTCATCCCCAAGGAGAAAGAAGAGATCCTCGCCAAGGCGGACAAAGAGGTCGACGCGATCGACAACCAGTACCGCCGCGGCCTCATCACCAACGAGGAGCGGTATCTGAAGACCGTGGACGTCTGGACCGAGGCGACGGAGACGATCACCAAGCGCATGCTCAGCACCTTCGATCCGTTCAATCCGCTCTACATGATGGCCCAGTCCGGCGCCCGGGGGAACATCCAGCAGATCCGCCAGCTCGCCGGGATGCGGGGGCTGATGACCGACCCGTCGGGCCGCATCATCGAGCTGCCGATCAAGGCGAACTTCCGCGAGGGGCTGACCGTCCTCGAGTACTTCATCAGCACCCACGGCCAGCGCAAAGGCCTCGCGGACACGGCGATTCGCACCTCCGAGTCCGGGTACCTCACCAGGCGGCTGGTGGACATCGCCCAGGACGTGATCGTCCGGGAGGAGGACTGCAAGACCACCTCCGGGGTGGAGATCACGCCGATCATGGACGGCAACCAGGTCGTCGTCTCACTCGCCGACCGGATCACGGGGCGGGTGGCGGCGGAGGACGTCGTGGCGCCGCGCGGCAAGAAGGTCCTCGTCGAAGCCGGCCGGGAGATCGAGGAGGCCGTGGCGGAGGAGATCGAGGAGGCCGGGGTGACCGGGGTCTCGGCGCGGTCGGTCCTCACCTGCAAGACCCGGTTCGGGATCTGCGCGAAGTGCTACGGCCGGAACCTCGCCACCGGCAAGCTGGTGGAGATCGGTGAGGCGGTGGGCATCATCGCGGCCCAATCGATCGGCGAGCCCGGGACGCAGCTGACGATGCGGACCTTCCACACCGGGGGCGTCGCCGGCTTCGATATCACCCAGGGCCTGCCGCGGGTGGAGGAGCTGTTCGAAGCGCGGCGGCCCAAGGGCCAGGCGGTGATCAGCGAGCTCGACGGAAAGGCCCACGTCACCGAGGCCAAGGGCGCCCGCAAGATCGTGGTCAGCGGCCGCGACGACGAGCGCGAATATTCCGTCGCCTACGGGGTGCGCATCCGGATCGCCGACGGGGACAAGGTCTCGGCCGGCGATCAGCTGACGGAGGGGTCGGTAAACCCGCACGACATTCTCCGGATCAAGGGCCTTGCCGCCGTTCAAGGATATCTCGTCCAGGAGATCCAGAGCGTCTACCGGTCGCAGGGCGTGGACATCAACGACAAGCACATCGAGATCATCGTCCGCCAAATGCTCCGGCGCGTGAAGGTCGAGGAGCCGGGGGACACCGAGTTCCTCCCCGGCGAATTGGTCGACATCTTCGCGCTCGAAGAGGAGAATGCGCGCGCGATGGCCCAGGGCAAGGAACCCGCGACCGCCCGGCCGGTGCTGCTGGGGATCACCAAGGCGTCGCTGGCCACCGATAGCTTCCTGTCGGCCGCCTCCTTCCAGGAGACGACCCGGGTGCTCACCGACGCGGCGACCAAGGGCAAAGTGGACCCCCTCCTCGGGCTCAAGGAGAACGTGATCATCGGCAAGCTGATCCCGGCCGGCACGGGCATGCAGCGCTACCGGTCGATCAAGCTGGCCACCGAAGGATTGTCGTAGGCAGCACGCAGTCGTAGGTCGCGCGCTCCGGATCAACAGCCGGGGGCGCGCCTTGGCTGACGCTGCGGGCCAGACCCGTCCGCGCCCCGTGAGCCGGAGCGGGCCTCCGGCCGGTTTGAGGGGTTTCCCGTACGCGTCCAGGTGTATTGACCGGATTCGCCCGGGAATCAGAGGGGGGCGCAATGCTGTAGTCCCTGGCTTGTCCCGCCGCGGTGATCCGAAAGACAATCACACCTGCGCCCGGCTTTGCGCGCCAAACTTCAAACCGCGAGGGGACGTTCGGTTCATGGCCATCACCGCACCCATCAGTGGTCGAGTATTACCTGCGCCGCCCCGGGTATTCCTCGACACTACCTACGCGCCCCCCTCGGGACGAACGCTCGCCGTCCCGGCCGGCGGCGACCTGCAGGCGGCGCTCAACAACGCCCGGCCGGGCGATGTCATCAGCCTGGCCGCGGGCGCGGCGTATGTGGGACCGTTCACCTTGCCCAACACCGCGGGCGCCGGGTGGATCTATGTGCAGTCCTCCGCGCTCGCCACCCTGCCCGCCGCCGGGACCCGCGTCTCTCCCGCCCAGGCCGGCCTGATGCCCAAGATCCTGGCTCCCGGGTCGCCGGCGATCCGGACCGCCACGGGTGCGCATCACGTCCGCTTCGTTGGGATCGAACTCGCGCCGACGTCCGGCACCTTTGTCGAGAACGTGGTGACGATTGGATCGAGCGAATCGTCGGCATCGGCGCTGCCGAACAACGTGACGTTTGACCGCTGCTACATTCATGGCGACCCGGCATCGGGCAGCCGGCGCGGGATCTTGATGAACGGGGCGGCCATCGCCGTCGTCGATTGCACCATTGCCGGGTTCAAGGCGACAGATTTCGACGGCGGGTATGCGCTGCATGCATGGAACGGCGTCGGACCCTTCAAGATCGTGAACAACTACCTGGAAGCCTCCGGGATCAACGTCTTCTTCGGCGGCATCGATCCGGCCATTGCCAACCTCGTGCCGTCCGACATCGAGATCCGGGGGAATCACTTCTTCAAGCCGCTGTCGTGGAGAGTCGGGGATCCGTCGTACGCCGGCACGCCGTGGCTGGTCAAGAACCTCTTCGAGCTGAAGAACGCCCAGCGGGTGCTGGTCGACGGCAACATCTTGGAGCACAACTGGCGGCAGGCCGACCAGGACGGGTTTGCCATCGTCTTCACCCCCCGCAACCAGAACGGCGGCGCGCCGTGGTCGATCGTCCAGGACGTCACCTTCACGCACAACATCGTCCGCCACTCCACGGCGGGATTCCACATGCTGGGGCGGGACTACAGCAACCCCAGCCAGCAGCTGCAGCGGGTGCTCGTCCAGAACAATTTGCTGTACGACATCGGCGCCTTCGCGGGCAACGGCGGCTCGGTGGGCACGCTGATCCAGCAGCGGGACGGCGTGGCGGACGCCACGATCGACCATAACACCGCATTTCAGAGCGGAGATCCTCTTCACGCGCAGGTCGTCAACGGCACCCCGAACACGGGGCTGGTCTTCACGAACAACATCGGCGACGGCAACGTGACCTCCGACGGCGCCCCGGACCCGGCGTCGGCCCTGAGCAGATCGTTCCCCGGCGCCGTGTTCACCGCCAATGTGCTCTTGGACGGAACCGCCTCGGCGTACCCGCCCGGCAACTTCTTCCCGCCGGGGTCCACCCCGGTGGTCAACGCCTTCCACGGTGGGGACGACTACCACCTCGTTCCCGGGAGCCCGTACAAGAGCGCCGGGACCGACGGCAGGGACATCGGCGCCGATATCGACGCGATCAACGCGGCGACGGCGGGCGCGCTCCCCGGCGTGAGCGTCCTTGCTCCGCAACCGGTCGTGTGGGCCGACGTCGTCAATGCCCTCGCGGTGGGAACCGCGCTCGAGCAGACAGGGGAGTGCCTCTCCGGCGGGCTCTCAGCCCAGCAGATCGCCGGGAACGGGTACGTCGAATTCCCCGTGAGCGACCCCACGGGCGACTATATCGTCAGCCTGGGCGGCGGCACCGACCTGATGGGTAATTGGGCGGTCCACATCGCCGGGTTCACCGCCGAAGTGCGGGAAGACAACTGGGCGCTCAAGGCCCACACCCCCGCGGCCGCCGGCGACGTCTTCCGTATCGCGGTCACGAACGGGCAGGTGCAGTACATGAAAAACCACGTCGTGTTCTATGTGAGCGCAACCCCTCCCCAGGGCCTCCCGCTGAATGCCAAAGCGACGCTGTGGAGCTTTGGGGCGACCGTGAGGAACGCGGTCATCATGAGCGGTGGATAGGACGGGCGGGCGTTGAGCGGGGACCCCGGGGCGGCCGGGTGCCCATTGGGCAGGCCTGGTGTTGGGGAGATCGCCCTATGTTAATTGAGGAGTTTTCCCTATCCTCATGGGGTGTTTTACGGGGCCGGCGCACAAACATCGCGCATCCCGATTTGAGGAGCTATTTCGCTTGACCCAGTCCAAAGTCCGGCAGGACAATTACACGTGAAAGAACGACCGTGCTTCCGCAAAAGCGGTTCGAGGGACAGGGACGGTGGTTCGAGTCTGCGCCGCGGGCGGTCGACGCCGCGGCGGACGGTCGATGAGGGGAGCATGATGCGACACGCGATGACCGAACGCTCCAAGGCGGCCGACCGGGACGCGCGGCGTCCGATGGACGAGCACCTGGTGAGCCTCGTCAATCCCTCCTCGTTCGAGGCCGATCAGTATCGGACGATCCGCCACGTGCTGGAGCAGTCACACGCCGCGAAGAAGGTGATCGCCGTCACCAGCGCCGCGGCCGGCGACGGGAAGACGACGACGGCGCTCAACCTGGCCGGGGTCCTGGCCCAGGCGCCCGACGCGCGCATCCTGATCGTCGATCTCGATCTGCGGATGCCGGCGGTGGGAGACCGCCTGGGGCTGACGGTGCAGAGTCCCGGGCTGGTCGATCTGCTCAGCGATCCCGCCCTCGCGCTGGACGACGCGGTCCGGCGGCTCCATCAGTCCCGGCTGGCGGTGCTGCCGGCCGGCCGGGCCCTGACGGTGCCGTACGAGGTGCTGAAATCCCCGCGGTTGGGCGAGCTCCTCCAAGCGGCAACCGGGCAGTTCGACTACGTGATCCTGGATACGCCCCCGCTGGCGGCCGTGCAGGACGCGCGGCTGATCGTCGACTGGGTGGACGGTTTTGTGATGGTCGTGGCGGCGCACCGGACGCCGCGGAAGCTCCTCGAGGATGCCCTGAACTTGATGGACCCGGCCAAGCTCATCGGCCTCGTGTTCAACGGGGACGATCGCCGGCGATCCGGCTACTACGGGGATTACTACGGGTCCTCGAAGGGGAAGCGCCGCGGATGGTGGCGGACCGGAAACGGCAGCGGGAATGGTCGTGGGAGCGGGAACGGCCACGGCCAGCGGGCGTCGGTACTGGATACGGCCCTGCGCGCCGTCCTGGGCCGGCCGCGCTGATTCTCGCCTGCGTCGATAGGGGCGCGGCTCTCGCGGAGGGCCCGCCGGTTGCTCCGACCCTCGCAATCTCTCCCGATCATTTCTGAACTTGATATTTTGTTGACACCGGAATCTTCCGCTGGTATACTACGCGGGTCGGTTCAGAGTCGCATAGGCAGCTATCGTGGACCTTGATCGCCTTCGCGGTGCTCCGCAGCGGGCCATCGGGACGAACCAGACGAGCAAGGCCATCGACCGGGGCCGCGCGCAGGTCGTGTTTGTGGCACGCGACGCCGACCGGCGGGTGACCGAGCCGGTCGTGCGGGAAGCGCGGGCCCGCGGCGTCGAGATCGTCGAGGTCGAGTCGATGGCGGTCTTGGGGCGGACCTGTGGAATCGCGGTGGGCGCGGCGGTCGCAGCGATCCTCAGCGCAACTGATCGGACACCTGAGCCGTAAGCGGGGATAGTTCCCTTGTAATGCGCCGCAGGGTGCCACCTTCGGCACCGCGTATGGCGCATGCCGAACAATCGATGACAGCCTAGCGGGCGATAACCCGACCGCGCGGCGGCCTCCGGTGGGCCCGCCGTACAGTCGCCGGCATCGCAACTCCCTGGGGCGCGAGGACGACCGCTCCGGGGGTGTCGTGTGTGTGCGCGGGCCGCCTCCGGGAGCGCCATACCGGAGGCGGGCAGACAGTAAACAGGATCACAGTATATAAGGAAGGCAAGGAAAGGCATCAAGGAACGCCGGGAGGGACGACGTGCCGACGGCCACTCAGCTCGTGCGGATCGGGCGGGAGGCGGAGCTGTCCAAGAGCAAATCTCCGGCGCTGCAGATGAGCCCGCAGCGGCGTGGGGTGTGCATTCAGGTGAAGACGACGACGCCGAAGAAGCCCAACTCCGCGCTGCGGAAGATCGCGCGGGTGCGTCTGACGAACGGGATCGAGGTGACTGCCTACATCCCCGGCATCGGCCACAACCTGCAAGAGCATTCGGTGGTGCTGATCCGCGGCGGCCGGGTCAAGGATCTGCCGGGAATCCGCTACCACATCATCCGGGGGACCCTCGATACCGCGGGGGTCCAGGACCGGAGGCGCGGCCGGTCAAAATACGGGGCCAAGCGCCCCAAGGAAGCGGCGGGGTAGGGCGATGCCGAGAAAAGGCGCGGTGGCGCGGCGCCCGGGGGCGGTCGACCAGGTCTTTGCCAACCAGACGGTGGGCCGCCTGATCAACAAGGTCATGACGCGCGGCAAGAAGAGCACCGCCGAGCG
>VBAK01000111.1 GCA_005882275.1 Candidatus Segetimicrobium genomatis | reverse complement strand
GCGCAGCAGCCGGTTCGCGATGCGGGGCGTCCCCCGCGCGCGGCGCGCAATCTCCACCGCGCCCTCCTCCGTGACGTCGACCGCGAGGATCGAGGCGGACCGCGCGACCACCCGGGTCAGTTCGTCCACCGGATAGAAATCCAGGTGGTGGGCGATGCCGAAGCGCTCGCGCAGGGGAGACGAGAGGAGGCCGGCGCGCGTCGTCGCGCCCACCAGCGTAAACGGCTTGAGCGCGTACCGCAGGGTGCGGGCGTCGGCGCCCTTCTCGATCGTGAAGTTGACGCAGAAATCCTCCATCGCCGGATAGAGGAACTCTTCCACGGCCCGCGGCAGCCGGTGGATCTCGTCGATGAACAGGATATCGCCCCGGCTCAGGTTGGTGAGGATCCCCATGAGGTCCCCGCCGCGCTCCACCGCAGGACCCGAGGTGGTGACGATGCCCGTCCCCATCTCCGCGGCGATGACGTTCGCAAAGGTCGTTTTGCCGAGCCCCGGGGGCCCGTGCAGCAGGACGTGGTCGAGCGCCTCCCCCCGCTCCCGCGCGGCCTGAAGGCTGATGCGGAGACCGCTCACCACCCGCGCCTGGCCGATGCACTCGTCCAATCTCGCCGGCCTGAGGCTCCGGATGAACTGCTCGTCGTCTCCGCCCCCGCCGTCGCGGCGCACCGCCCCGGGGGGCTGTCCTTCCTCGCCGAGGCGGCCGGCCGTGCTCACGCCGGCACCCCCCGCTCGGCCCGGTAGACCTCCTGGAACAGATCTTCGGCCGATGCGATGCCCGGG
>VBAK01000110.1 GCA_005882275.1 Candidatus Segetimicrobium genomatis | reverse complement strand
TCTGACGGGCTTCCGCGGCGCGGTGACCGAGCTGCTGGGTCAGGACCTCCAGGACTTCCTCGCGGAAGTCCGCCGGCGCGGCCTCCGGGGTCGCCGGGGCCTCCGAGTGGAGGAGGGCATACTTGGCCATCTTGCCGTGCAGCGCCGCCACGATCTTCTCCGCCGTCCGTTCGCCGATCCCGGGCAGGTGGCGAAGGAAGGCCGTGTCCTTTCGCTCGATCGCATCGGCGATCGTCTCAATGGGATGGACCAGCGCCTTCATCGCCTTCGTCGGCCCCACGCCGTCCACGGTGATGAACCGCTCGAAGAACTCCTGCTCGATCCCCCGGAGGAATCCGACGAGGAGCGGCCGCGGCTGATTCGGCGACACATGGTAGGAGATGTGCAGTTCGACGGTCTCGCCCAGGCCGTCGGCCAGACGCGGGGCCGCGTCCCGCATGAAGCCCGGCAGGTGCACCTCGTATCCCACGCCGCCGCAGTCGACCACGACCATTTGCTCGAGGCGCCGCAGGACGCGACCGCGCAGAAAGGCGATCACGCCGAGCCTCGGACGGCCAGGAGGCGTCCCAACGGAAGCCCCCGGCGCGAGAGGGCCACGAGCGCCAGAGCGAGCGCATCGGCGACGTGGGTCCCCGGATCCTCCGCCAGCTCGAGCAGCAGCCGCACCATCCGCTGCACCTGCCGCTTCCCGGCCCGGCCGGACGCGACCACCGCGCGCTTCACCGACGCGGGGGGAATGGCATCCACCGGCACCCCGGCCTGCGCGGCCGCAAGGCAGATCACCCCGCAGACGTGCCCCATGACGATGGCCGTGCGGGGAAACCGGGGGTGGGCGAACACATCCTCCAGCGCGACGGCCTCCGGACGACCCTGCGCCACGACGCCGGTGAGGCCGGCGTGAAGTTCGTGCAGCCGGTCGGCGAGCGAGCGGCGGATGTCGGTCTGGATGACGCCGGCCTCGACGAGGATCGGCCCTCCGGGTGATCCTTCGACGAGTCCGTATCCCGTACGCTGCAGGCCAGGATCAATCCCGAGAATGCGCACGCGCTGCTCCGTCGAAACGCCGCTTGTGCCGTTGGCTGTGTCTCGCGGACCGATGACCCGAACCAGTGTTCGCCGCCTGCCGGTCCTGTTCCTCCGGCCCCCTCGAAATTGATCGTCGGCCCGCGCTTATCGCGCCAGGAAGAACGGCTTGATCCCGCGCATCCGCAGATAGATCGTCATCTGGCCGTTGTGGTACATCATGTGCGGCACGTGGCCGGCGATCAGCTGTCCCTGCGGGAGCTCGGCGCCCCAGGGGGTGCGCACGACCCGACCGGCCTCTTCGTCGGTCAGACGGCTCAGCCCCGACGCAAACCGGTCCCCCGCCTGGGTGAGCGCCGCCAGCACCTGCGCCTTGCTGACGTGCGACTCCGGCGGAAACGCCGCGATCCGCTCCCACGCGGTCTTCCCGATGTTCTCCCCGAAGGTCGCGCAGGAGTTCGCCATGTGCAGCGCGACCTCGCGAAACGATCGGGTCTCCAGCCCCTCCGGCTTGAAGTTCAGCGCGGTATCGGGCATCAGATCAACGTTCTTGCGGACCGTCCCCCAGCACAGCTGAAACGCCGGCTGCACCGCCTCGCGGATTCCCATGGCCGCTCCCCTCACCCGACCTGCTCGAGCACTTCGTCCGGGATGTCGAAGTTGGCGTACACGTTCTGGACGTCATCGTGATCCTCGAGGGCCTCCATGAGCCGCAGCACCCGCTGCGCCTCCTTGCCCTCGAGCGGCACCGTCGATTTCGGCACCATCGTGATCTCCGCCGACGTCAGTTTGTACCGCGCCTTCTCCAGCGCCTGACGCACGGCGGCAAAATGTTCCGGGGCGGTGGTGATCTCGTACTCGTCGCTGGTCGCCTTCACATCCTCGGCGCCCGCCTCGACGGCCTTGGAGAGCACCTCTTCTTCGGACGCCGACGCTTTGCTGACGGTGATGAGGCCCTTCTGCTCGAACAGCCATCCCACCGACGCGCCGAGGGTCCCCTCCCCCTTCGCGAAGATGTTCCGGATCTCCGAGGCCGTCCGGTTCTTGTTGTCGGTCTGCGCGCGGACGAGCACCGCGACCCCGCCGGGGGCCATGCCCTCGTAGAGGATCTCCTCGTACGCCGCCCCTTCTGCCCCGCCGGCTCCCCGCTGGATCGCCCGCTGGATGTTGTCGTTGGGCATGCTGGCCTCGCGCGCC
>VBAK01000109.1 GCA_005882275.1 Candidatus Segetimicrobium genomatis | reverse complement strand
TCCACTATAGTCCCGCGCCCGGCCGCCCGTCTACTGCTCCTGCACCGAGACAGCCGTCGAGGCGGTGTCCTGGCCGGCGGCCGCGCTCACCACGATCGTGAACGTTCCGCCGACGGGCTTGACTGCGGGGTTCACAAGGTACGCAAAGTTTCCCGACGCATCGACGGGAGCATCAGCGTCCGCCACCCGCACATTCAGGAACCCGGCCTTCAGCTGGACGGCGACATGGACGGCCGCCCCTGCGCGCGTCGTGCCTTTGACCAGGAACGGCGCTGAGACCTGGGACCCGGTCCGGGGGGAGGTCACGGTCAGCGGGAGCGACGACGACGGAGACGACGCAACGGCCGTGGCCTGGCCCGCGGCCATCTGGCCGGCGGCCGCCGCCGTGGACGGCCCCGCCGCA
>VBAK01000154.1 GCA_005882275.1 Candidatus Segetimicrobium genomatis | reverse complement strand
CTCCACGAGCAGGATCGTGATCCCCCGCTCATCGCGGAGCCGCCTGACGATCCCGAAGATCTCCGCCACCAGCATCGGGCTGAGCCCGAGCGACGGCTCGTCGAGCAGCAGCAGCCGGGCGCGGGCCACGAGCGCCCGGCCGATGGCGATCATCTGCTGCTCTCCCCCGGAGAGGTAGCCGGCGAGGCGACGGGCGTGGCGGCCGAGCAGGGGAAAGTAGGCGTAGACGAGCTCCCGGCCGGACTCGAACCCGCCGGGGGCGGCGGCCGCCCCCACTTTCAAATTTTCCTCGACGGTCAGATGCTTGAACACCCGCCGTCCTTCCAGCACCTGCACGATCCCCCGCCGGACGATCGTCTCGGGGGGCAGCCCGTCGATGCGGGCGCCGGCGTAGGTGATCGCCCCATCCCGGATGCGCCCGTCCTCGGTCCCGAGCAGCCCCGAGATCGCCCGGAGGGTCGTGGTCTTGCCGGCGCCGTTCGTGCCGAGCAGCGCGACGATCCGGCCGCCCGGGACGCTGAGCGACACCCCCTTGAGGACCTGGATCACGTCATGGTAGACGACCTCGATATTGTTGACGAGGAGCGTCCCGCGCTCGGGCCGCTCCGAGGCCGGCGCGGCGGCGGACGGACCGGCCCGCGCCGCAGGCCCGGGGGCGGCGGCCTCCGGTCCCGTCACTGCGCCGGCAGGAAAAAGTCGGTGATCGGCCTGAACTGCTTCGCCCGGGCGTCCGCGCGCAGCAGCTTGAGGCCGTCGGCGCCCTTCCGGTCGCCGGATGCGAAGGTGATCGGGGCCGTGAGCCCGTCGGTGACCATGCGGAAGTTGGTCAGCGCCTTCCCGATCGACGCGCGGTCGAGCGCGCCCGCGCGCTTCAGCACCTCGACCCAGACCTTCGCGTGGACGACCCCCTGCGTGTAGTGGAGCGGACGGACCTGGACATTGGGATGATAGGCCGCGTTGATCTCGTGGATCTGCCGCATGCCGGGGACGTTCTCGAACCAGTTGCTGACGAAGGTGCTGGCCACGACGCCGTCCGCCGCGTCCCCGGCGAGCTCGTACAGCAGCTCGTCGCCGATGTAGTGGATGCCGAGGACCTGGGCCTGGAGCCCGAGCTTGCGCGCGTCGCGCACGACGATCGCGGAGGGGCGGGCCACGTTCTGGATGACGATGTGGGTCGGGGAGAACCGCTTCATGTTCAGCAGCTGGCTGGTCGCATCGATCGTATTGGCGGGGACCTCCTCGACGTCCACGATCTCCACGCCGACCTTGGGGCCGTAGGCCTTGGCCGGCGCGACCGGCGACCGGCCGTAGTCCGAGTTGTGGACCGCGAGCGCCACCCGGGGGCTGCCGCCCCCCGTGTGGGTGCGCTTGATGTAGTCGAGGAGCGCCCGCATGTGGTCGGTGTAGCTGGGGCCCATCATCCAGATCCAGTCGTTCGGGGGCTCGAGCAGCCCCTCGTGGAAACTCGCGGGGATGTACGGGACGCCGTAGGACTCGATCTGGGGCTTCATCAAGATCGAGTCTCCGGTCCCCCAGCCGCTGATCGCCGGGACCTGGTCCTGCTCCGCCAGCTTCTTGAGGAAGGTTACCGCCTGGTCGGGCTTGTACTGGTAGTCGGTGAAGAGCAGGTCGATCCTGGTCCCGCTCCGGATGCCGCCCCGCTCGTTGATCCACCGGATGTAGTCGCGGAAGCCGTCGGCGAAATGGGAGCCGATGTCCCCGGTGGCGCCGGTGATGTCGAACAGCGCCCCGAGCTTCACCGTCTGCGGCTGCGCCGCCGCGCCGGACGGCCGGGCCAGCAGCGCCCCGGCGGCCGCCGCCATCGTCTTGAGCATGTCCCTGCGCTTCATCGCACCCCTCCCCCTGGAACGGTTTCTCGAACGCACACCGCCTAGTACGCGTACGGCCAGTGCTTGAAGTACGCGCGCGCCACCCGCCACCGGTCGGCCAGCCCCTCCGGCTCGAAGATCAAGAAGACGATGATCACGAGCCCAAAGACGACCTCCCGGAGGGCGTTGAGGACCGTGAAGACGTTCGAGAACGCGCCGCTCAACGCCTGGCTGAGCGCTCTGAGGATTTCGGGCAGCACGGTGATCACCACCCCCCCGTAGATCGGGCCGAGGACGGTGCCGAGCCCGCCCACGATGCCCATCGCCAGGTAATCGATGGACAGGTCCAGGGTGAACTTGCCGGGCACGACCACCCCGAGGTAGTAGGCGTAGAGCGCGCCGGCCACCCCGGCCATGAACGCGCTGAGGAAGAACGCGAGCAGCTTGTACCCGAAGAGATGAATCCCGATCGCGGCGGCCGCCCGATCGTTGTCGCGGATCGCGACGAACGCCCGCCCCACCCGGGTCCGGATCAAGTTGAGGTGCAGCCACGTGACGAGCACCACGGCGGCGCCGATGATCCAGAAGAACCGGCGCTCCCCGGACAGCGCCCACCCGCCCAGCCGGGCCGGCGGGACGGCGAGCCCCGAGGTCCCCCGGGTCAGCCACTCCCAGTGGAGGAACACGTACTCGAGGATGAACTGCGCCGCGAGGGTCGCGATCGCCAGGTACAAACCCTTGAGCCGCAGCGACGGGATGCCGAAGAACGCCCCGACCCCGGCGGTCACGATCCCGGCCAGCGGGATCGCCAGCCAGAACGGGAGGTGCGCGCGGGCGGCCAGGATCGCCGCGGCGTAGGCCCCCACGCCCATGAAGGCGCCGTGCCCCATGGTGATCTGCCCCGTGTAGCCCGTGAGCAGGTTCAGGCCGGTCGCGCCGATCACGGCGATCCCGGTCAGGTTCGCCACCCCCAGCAGGTAGGGCCCGGCCGCGGCCGGGACCACCAGGAACCAGACGATGAGGAACGCGATGAGCGCGAGGCGGCCCACGTCGTTCGGAAACAGCGCGGCCTCCTCCGCGTACCGGGTCTTGAAGTTCCCGCAGTCGGAGGTCACCAGCCGCCGCACGCCGCTCCCCCGTTCATACGCGCTCGATCTCCACCGTGCCGAACAACCCGTACGGGCGCACCATCAGCGCCAGCACGAGGACGACGAACGGCGCCACCTCTTTCGCGCCGCCCCCCACCAGCGGGTCGATGTACCCGCCGGCCAGGTTTTCGAGGACGCCGACCGTCACCCCGCCCACGACCGCCCCGGGGACGCTGTCCAGCCCGCCGAGGATCACCGCGGGGAAGACCTTCAGGCCGATGAAGCTCAGCGCGTCCGCGTTGAGGCCGTTGAGGCTGCCCACGACCACGCCGCCGACCGCCGCGACCGTCGCGGCGATCGCCCACGAAGCGGCGAAGACGCGGCGCACGCTGACCCCGAGCGATTGGGCGGCCTGCTGGTCATCGGCCACGGCCCGCATGGCGACCCCCAGCGTCGTGCGGCGAAAGAACACGACGAACACCGCGAGGAACGCCAGCGAGATGGCGAGGGCCCCGAGGTGCACCGGCGAGACGATCAGCGGCCCCAGGACGAGCGGCGATTCGGGGAGCAGCTGCGGAAACCCGAAGTTGCCGGCGCCCCAGACCAGCAGGATCCCTCCCCGCAGCACCGCGGCGAGACCGATGGTCACCATGATCACCGCGATCGGCCGCTCCCCGATCATCGGGCGCAGGAGGAGCCGCTCGACGAGCAGGCCGAGGAGAAAGGCCCCCGCCAGGCTGGCGGCCACGGCGAGGACGAACGGCAGGTGGGTGACCTGCGCGATGGCCAGCGCGCCGAACGCCCCGAGGGCGACAAAGTAGCCCTGGGCCAGGTTGATCACGCGGCTCGCCTTGTAGATCAGGACGAACCCCAGGGCAGCGAGCGCGTAGACCATCCCCACCACGACCCCGTTCGTGAGGAGCTGCAGAAAAATCGAAAGCGAGGCCGTCATCCGCCGGCGACCTCCGCTACCCGCACGGCGGTCTCCACCACCGCGGTCGTGCCGTCCCGGTAGGTGATCGTGGCGCGCACCGGAATCCGGTCCGCCGACGCTCCGTACATCGCCTCGATGAGATGGGCGTACCGCTCGGCGATGACCCGGCGCCTGACCTTGCGCGTGCGGGTGAGCTCGCCGTCGTCGGCATCCAGTTCCTTGTAGAGGAGGACGAACCGGCGGACCCTGGCGGAGCGCGGCAGGCTCTCGTTCGCGCCCCGCACCTCGGCGGCGATCAGGTCGTACACGCCGGCCTTCTGCGACAGGTCGGTGTAGGTCGTGTGGGCGATCTGCCGGTCCTCCGCCCACTTGCCCACGACCGGCATATCGATGTTGAGGATCGCGGCCACATAGGGACGGCCGTGCCCCACCACGACCGCCTCCCGGACGAAGGGGCTGAACTTCAGCTTGTTCTCGATGAACTGGGGCGAGAACAGCGTCCCGTCGGCCAGCCGCATCACGTCGCTCAGACGGTCGATGACCACCAGGTGCCCGTCGTCGGTGAGCTGCCCGGCGTCTCCGGTGTGGAGCCAGCCGCCTTGCAGCGCGGCCCGGGTGGCCTGGGGATCCTTGTAGTACCCGAGAAAGACGCTGTCGCTGCGCTCGAGGATCTCGCCCTCCGGGGAGAGGGTGAGGTCCACGCCCGGGATCGGGCGGCCGACGGTCTCGAACCGGACGTCGCCGTCGCGGTGCACGCAGGAGAACCCGGCGATCTCCGTCTGCCCGTACAGCTGCTTGAGGTTCAGCCCGAGGGCGCGCAGGAACCGAAAGGTATCGGGGCCCAGCGCCGCTCCCCCCGTGTAGGCGTGGCGGATCCGCAGCATCCCCAGATCGTCGAGGACGGCTCGAAACGCGAGCAGGTACCCAAGCCGCGAGAGGACCCGGTCGGCCGGGCCGAGGGGCTGCCGGCGGAGGCGCTTGTCGGCCGCGCGGTACCCCCAGCGCATCGCGAGGCGGTAGACGGCCCGCTTGAACGGCGTCGTGTCCATGAGCTTGACCTGGACCTGGCTGGTGAGCGCCTCCCACAACCGCGGCGGTCCGAACAGCACCGTCGGCCCGATCTCGCGGCCGTCGTCGCGCGCGGTCTCGGCCTCTTCGGGAAAGTTCACCGGGATCCCGAACACGAGCGCGGTCGCGATCGACATCGCGATCTCCCCGATCCACGGGGGCGGCAGGTAGGAGAAGAGCTGATCGTCCGGCCGCACCGGGTCCACCTCGGCGAAGGTCAGCGCCATGTTGATGAGGTTGCGATGGGTCAGCATCGCCCCCTTGGGGGATCCCGTGGTTCCGGACGTGTAGACGATATTGGCGATGTCTTCGGGCGCGGTATTTAATAGGAGATCGTCGAACCGGCCGGGGTGCGCGGCGTCCAGTTCCCGGCCCAGCGCCTCGACCTCAGGAAACCGCGTGACCTGGGGATCGTCGACCCGGTGCATCCCCTTCGGATCCACGGTGATGATCCGGCGCACCTTGGGAAGGTCCTCCCGGACCTCCAGGACCTTGTCGAGCTGTTCCTGGTCCTCCGCCACCACGTAGGCGGCGTCCGCGTGGTCGATGACATACCCGATCTCCCGGGCGATGGCATCCTGGTAAACGCCGACGGCGATTCCCCCGGCCGCCAGCGTCCCCACCTCGGCGTAGAGCCATTCCGGCCGGTTGCCGCAGAGGATCGCCACCTTCTCTCCCGGGGCCAGGCCCAGGGCCGCCAGCCCCAGGCCGAACGCGCGGGCATGCGCCAGGTAGTCCTGCCACGTGAACTCCTGCCAGATGCCCCGATCCTTGTACCGGAGGGCGACGCGCCGGCCGGACGCGTCCGCCGCCCGCGCAGACAGCAGCCGGGGAAGGGTCGACCCGAGCGCCGCGCGCGGGGCCGGAGCGGCGGCGCCGGAACGGATCACGGCATCGCCTCCTGCCCCAGATAGGCGCGCAGGACCCGGGGGTCGGCCCGGATCGCCGCCGGAGGGCCGTGCCCGATCAACACGCCGAAATCCAGGACGAAGATCTGGTGCGCCACGTCCATGACGACCCCCATGTCGTGCTCGATCAGGAGGACGGTGGCGCCGAGCGCCTCATTGGCGTCCACGACGAACCGGACCATGTCCCGTTTCTCTTCGACGGTCATCCCGGCCATCGGCTCATCGAGCAGGAGGAGATCCGGATCGGTGGCCAGCGCCCGCCCCAGTTCCACCCGCTTGCGCAGCCCATACGGCAGCCCGGCGACCGGGGCGTGCCGGATCGGCTCGAGTTCGAGAAAATCGATGACCTCCTCCACCCGCGCCCGGTGGGCGGTCTCCTCCGCCTGCGCCCGGCCGTAGTAGACGGCGGCCGCCAGCAGCCCGTACCGGATGTGCCGGTGTCGGGCCAGGAGGAGGTTCTGAAGCACGGTGGCGCCGGTGAACAGCTCGATGTTCTGGAAGGTGCGGGCCACGCCCAGCCGCGCGACCTCGTTGGGGGCCGCGCGGGTGATCTCCCGGCCCCGGTACCGGATCCGGCCGGCCTGGGGGTGATAGAAGCCGTTCACGCAGTTCAGCAGGCTCGTCTTCCCGGCCCCGTTCGGACCGATCACCGCGACGCGCTCGCCGGGGCGGACCGCGAGGGAGACGTCGCGCAGCACGGCAAGACCGCCAAAGCTCAGCGAGACGTCCCCGACCTCGAGGAGGGGATCGTCCGCCAGGATGACCACATCATCACCCCACCGGGGCGCGACGTGGTGTGCTGTTCGACCGGGCCGGGGGCGTTCCCCTTCAGCCTCCCCGGAGGGCAGAGGAGCGCTTTGGGCCTGGTGGAATATCTAGCAGCATGTGGCAGCCGCCGAAAGCCGTGTCGCTCGTCGCCGGGTCCGGCGAGGGCTCGACCGAGCTCAACGCCTTTGACCGCGCGCTCCAGAGCGCGGGGATCGCCGACATCAATTTCCTCCGCGTCACCAGCATCCTCCCTCCCCGGACGCGGGTGATCGAGCTCCCCCCGTATCCGCCCGGACTGCTCGTCCCCGCCGTCTACGCGCGCATCGCCGGCACCCGGCGGGGCGAGCGGATCAGCGCGGCGATCGGGATCGGGGTCTCGCGCGAGAGTTACGGGGTGATCATGGAGCACGTCGCCCACACCCCGCGGGGCGAGACCGAGGCCGCCGTCCGGAGCATGGTGGAGGAAGGGTTCCGCATCCGCGGCCTCCGGCTGGACGAGGTCATCGTCGCGGGAGCGGAGCACACGGTGGAACGGGCCGGCTGCGCGGTGGCGGTGGCGCTCTTCTGGCCCGCCCCGGCCGGCCTCGCCTGATGCGGGGCGCCTGGATCGTCGACCAGGGGGTCATCGACGTCACGTCCGCCTTCCTGGTGACGCGGCGCCTCCACGACGAACAGACGCCGTTCCAGCACCTGGAAGTCTACGACAGCCCGCGGTTCGGCCGGATGCTCCTGCTCGACGGCGCGGTGCAGACCACCGAAGGTGACGAGTTCGCCTACCATGAGATGCTGGCCCACCCGGCCCTCTGCGCGCATCCCCATCCCCGGCGCGTCCTCATCATCGGCGGCGGCGACGGGGGGCTGCTGGAGGAAGTGCTGAAGCACCCGGTCGACCGCGTCACCATGGTGGAGATCGACGAGGCGGTGGTGCGGGCGAGCCGGCGATACCTCAGCACGATCTGCGGCGCCGCGTTCGACGATCCCCGGACCCATCTCGTGATCGGGGACGGCCTCGCCTACGTGCACGACAGCCCCGACCGGTTCGACGTCGCGCTGATCGATTCGACCGATCCGCAGGGGGCCGCCACCGGGCTCTTCAGCGCGGAGTTCTACGCGCAGGTGGGGGCGCGGCTCACCCCGGACGGCGTGCTGGCCGTGCAGTCCGGATCGGCGGTCTACCAGCAGGAACTGATCCGCTCGGTCCGGCAGAACCTCCGGCCGTCGTTTCCCGTGGTCAGGACCGCCGTCGCCGCGGTGATGGCGTACCCGGGCGTCCTCTGGTCGTTCACCATCGGGGCCAAGACCCGCGATCCGGGAGATCTCGGGCCCGAGGAGATCGCCGGCAGGCTCGAGGGCTTCCGGCTCAGGTACTGCACCCCCGCCGGGCACCGCGCCGCCTTCGACCTCCCGCCCTACCTGCTCGAGCAGGTCGAGACCGAGTGACCTTCCTCGCCGCGGGCGCCCCGGGGACGCCGGGCTCCGGAGCCCCGACGCTCATCGGCGTGCCCTACGATGCCACGGCATCGTTCCGGCGGGGAAGCCGGTGGGGTCCCGCCGCGATCCGGTTCGCCTCGGCCAGCATCGAGACGTACAACCCCCTGCTCGACCGCGATCTCGAGGACGTCCCGTTCGTCGATGCCGGCGATCTGCCCGTGGAGGGTCTGGAGCCTTCGGCGATGGTCCGCGCCGTCCGCGGCTCCATCGGGCCCGGCCTCCCCCTCCTCCTCGGCGGCGAGCACACGCTCACCCTCGGCGCCGTGCAGGCGCTCGCCGCCCGCCACCGCGACCTCGCGGTGCTCCAGTGGGACGCCCACACCGACCTGCGGAGCGAGTACGAAGGGGCGGCGATCTGCCACGCCACCGTGATGCGCCGGCTTTTCGATGAGAGGGTCTCGCTCGTCCAGTTGGGGATCCGGGCCGGGACGCGCGAAGAGTTTGCGACGGCGCGGCAGCGCAGCCTGCACGTCTCGCGCGCCGTCGCGCCGCCGCCGCCCCTGCTGGAGTCCCTGCGGGAGCGGCCCCTCTACCTGACCGTCGACATCGACGTGCTCGATCCGTCTGTGGCCCCGGGGACGGGGAACCCCGAACCGGACGGCGCCGCCTACGCGGACCTGCTCGCGGCGTTGAGGAGCCTCAGCCGCCACCGGGTCGTCGGCATGGACCTCGTGGAAGTCGCCCCGCCCTGGGATCCCGGGGGCGCGACCCCGGTGATCGCGGCGTCGCTGGTCCGGGACATGCTGCTCCTCTTCGCCCCGGCCGGGCGCGGACCCGCGGCATCATCACCGTGAGCGCTATCGGATACTCGCGTTGACGGTCACGCTCCCGCTGTTGTTGCCGATGGTCAGGGTGACGGTCACCGGATTGCCGACCGGCAGGTTGGGGACGCCTACGGCGCCGATCTCGAACGCGTAACGCCCGCCGCCGAAGGGCACGACGGCGGCCTCGAGAGGGACCCCGCCGAGCACCCCGTAGTAGGTGTACCAATCGTACTCTTTCTCAAACGAGCCCTTGGGAATCGTGATCGAGGCGGTGCGCGTCTGGTTGGTCAGCTGCACCGTCACATCGTCGGCCGCGAGATCGATCGTGCCGCCGGCGCCAAGGACGAACGGACCGCGCATGTCAAACGCCTGAACGCTCGACACGATGTCCATCTTGGCGAGGAAGACCGCAAAGGGGATCGCATCCTGGGGCGCCGGTTGAGCCGCTCCGGCCGGGCGCGGCAATGGCGACAGCAAGCCCAACACCGCGGCGGCCAGGCCGGCCGCGGCCCCCAGGAGCCTGCGGCGGGACCATGGGCGGATCGCGTACCTTCCATTCTTGTCGCGCTTCGCGGAATTCATCGTTCTTCCCCCTACGAGAAGCGGATTCACTCCACCACCACGTGGAACTATCTTAGAAGTATTTTGCAATTTGAGGGTAGGATGGAGTCCAGACCGCCGCAATCCAGGGTACGCCTGAACTCGCTGCGGCGCCGCCTCCACTAACGGCCGGGCGGGAAGCGCCGGCGACAGGTGGTTACCTTCGGTCCTCGCCTCAGAACCCGCTACGGGTGGCTGCCTTCGGCCCTACCCCTAATGCTCCACGATGAGCCGGGCGCGCAGGCCGATGGGCACGCTCCCCATCGAGATCGGGGTGCCGTAGATGGTCACCGGCTGCCCCGGGGCGAGCCCGCCGAACGCGGCGGGATCGATTCCGCGGATGACGTAGGTCTCGCGCGAGGCGGCGACCAGCACGCCGCCGACGACGAGACCTTCGACATCACCGAAGCTCCTCGAGACCGCGCCGGAGACATGCGCGGCGTCGGCGGCCGCCAGTTCGATCGCGATGTGCGTTGAGGCGATGCTCCCGTCCGAGTTGACGGTACCCTCCACCTTGATCAGATCGAAAGGCGCGATCACCGGCGGGCCGCCCCCCGTCCCCGCGGACTGATACTCCCCGCCGCTCGAACGGACGGCGGTCGCGCCGGTGACGATCACGCTCCGCCGGGCGCCCCGCGGGGTGAGCAGCTCCAGCACATCTCCCAGACTGCGAATCACCACGCCCGAGATCCCGGGCGGCGGAGCGATCGCGGGGGCCGCGGCCGGCCGGGCGCGGAACTGCGGCATCATCAACGTAAGCCCGAGGACCGAGGCGTCAGGACGAACCGCGCCCCAGACGACGACCGGAGTCCCGGTCCGGAGCGCGGCAAGGGCGACCGGCTCCCGGTCGGCGTCCGCGATGACCGCGGCGGGAAGGAGCCGGACCACCTCCGTCCCCGACACCGGCCTCTGCCGCCAGTTCGCCCCGCCATCGAAGACGGCGGCCTGCCCCTCGCCCGTGACGGCGACGGTCACGGTCCGAGCCCCGAGATCCACCCCCGAGGCGATTCCCGACGCGAGGAGCCATCCCCACCCCCTGGCGAGCGGCGCGGGCGCGGACTGCCCCCCGGCGGCGCCGGCGGACGCCCGCAGCACCACCGCGGCCAGGAATGCCACCGCCGAGAGCCGGGTCCACGAACGCTCCTTCATCTGGTTACCCGTAACGTGACAGGCGGGGAGAAAGGTTCCGGCCGGCGGAGACTCCGGGTCCGGCGCGTGCCCGACGGGTCGTCAGCGGGGGCTCGACAGGAACGGGCTACTCGAGGTCGAGGTCTCCCGCGCCGTCTGCTGGACCGTCTGCTGAAGCATCTCCTGCGGCATCCCCAGCCGCCCGGCCAGGTCGGAAGCGCTGAGGCTCCCCCGGACGAACCGGATCGTGGTTCCAAGATCGGTGCCGAGACGGTGTGCCAGGGTGACGGTGCGGGCGACTTCCGGGAACGTCAGCCCCTCGCCTCTGAGCCTCTGCACCGTCGCCGGATCGCTCTCGATCTGCCGGGAGACATCCTGGACCAGCGCCTGCTCCCTCCCGGCCGCGATCTGACCGGCCGCGGTCACCATGGTCTCCGTCGGGACCGTCCCCACCGCGGTGACCCTGAGGCGCCCTTGTTCCCAGATGAGGACCCGGAAGTACCCGAGATCCACGAACCGGGCGGGCCGCCCGCCGACGGCGATGGCCCGGCCGGCCGACGGCCAGCCGATCGACCCCGCCGGCGCCTCGAAGAACGAGATGAGGTTTCCCCCGTTGCTGTAGCGCAGATACACGGAGGTCAAACTCCCGAACCGGCTCACCGCCCCGCCGCGGAACGTATAGCCTTCGGGCAACACCGGCGGGATCAACACCGGGAACCCAACCCGGCGCTGGAGGGCCGCCGGACTCATTGTCCCGGCCTCGGTGGTGAACATCCTGAACGCGCGGGCGCCCGCGGGCATCCGGAACTCGAAGTACGCCTCCGGCAGATTCAGGCTGAAGCTGACGCGCGAGAAGTAGGCGCTGAGGATGACGCCGCGGGACGGATCGAGCTCCTCGCTGCGCAGGATGGTGCCGGTGGCCCGGTCCACCCACAACCGGCGCTGCACGCCCGGGTGGTGGGGGACCAGGGCGATGACGTACGCCTGCCGGCCGATGACGTCCTCGACGCCGAGGTCCGTGACGCCGTAGTTCCGCAAGAGGAGGGTGCGGTCCCGGCTGAGGAGCTGTCCCCCCAGCGTGGGACCCTCGAACGCCATGTTGAGGCGCGGCTCGTAGTGCCACGCGGTGGCGCCGTCATCGACGATGAGGCGGCCCGCCAGGTCCTCCGGCGAGACGTACTCCAGCCGCATCCGCTCCGGGCGCTTGTGCGCCTCGGCGACCGTGATCGTCTCCGTGCGGTCCCCGCGCAGGACGGTGATGACTTTGGTGCCCTCATAGTCCACGAGGCGCGGGGCCTCGAGCGCCATCTGGAGGATGCGCGAGGGCGGCACGGGAAGGAGCTGGGCCCCGGCGTTGAGGGCGCCGGCCGCGAGGACGAAGAGCACCGCCCCGGCGCCGCGGACGAGGACGCGTCCGGTCACTTCTCCGCTCCTCCCCGCCGCGCCTGTTCGCCGGCCAGCACCAGGTCCGCGTCCCCCGCGACCACGCCGAGGTAGGCCCGGTCGGTGAGCGGCTCGGTGCTCATCTCGAGCGCATGTTCCCGCACGTAGAGATCCACGCCGATCTCCGCGGCGTGGAGCCTGTCCACCGTCCCCTTGACGAAGGGGATCAGGGCGAGCAGCAGGATCACCAGCGCGGCCGCCGCGGCCCACACGGGCCGGCGCAGGAGGACGGACGGCCACCGGGAGAAGCGGGGGCCGGCGCCCTCGGACCGCGGCGCGCGGACCGCCGTCCAGAACTCCGCCGGGGGGTCGGCCACCGGGAGCGCGCCCAGCAGCCCCTTGGTGATGCGGAGGCGTTCGTACTCTTCGCGGCAGGAGGAGCACTCCATCAGGTGCTCCTGAACCGCCGCCCCCTCCCGGGGAAGGAGCTCGCCGTCCAGATACGCCGACAGCAGCTGTCCCGCGCGGTGATGGTTGATGGTCATCCCTCCCACCCCCGCCGGCGGGCCTCCACGTAGGGCCGCAGCCGCTGCTGGAGCGCCTGCCGCGCGCGGTGCAGCCGGGACTTCACGGTGCCCAGGGGGATGCGCAGCATCGTCGCGATCTCCTCATAGGCCAACCCTTCGATGTCGCTGAGCACCACCACGAGCCGGAGCTCCTGTGGGAGCGTCCCCAAGGCGCGCTGGATCGCGGCGTCGAGTTGCTCCCGGTCCAGGATGGCCTCGGGGCTCGACTCGAGATCGGCGATCTCTCTCGACACTTCCCCCCGCGCGGTCTCCACCGGAGCGTCGAGCGACTCGACCCGCGTTCGGGGCCGCTTCCGCAGCAGGTCGATATGGAGGTTGCTGACGATGCGGTACAGCCACCGCTCCAGCGGGGCGTCGGGCTCGACGCGCCGGAGCGCCCGATAGACGCGGAGAAACGCCTCCTGGACGAGGTCGCGCGCGTCCGCTTCGTTGCCCGCCATCCGGTAGGCGATATTATAGACATGGCGGGCATACCGCTGGACGATCGCCTCGTAGTGCGCGAGCTCTTCCCTGGTATAGTGATCCGCGCGGACCGCGCTAGATCGCGCCATGGGGGCCATCACGGCCGGCCTGTCCATTCTCTGTCCAGACGCAGCGGGCAGGTGAAAAGTTCCTTGGGTGTCCGCTACCGCACGACGACGTTGACGAGTTTCCCCCGGACGACGATCACGTCCTGGACCTGCATGCCGTCGATGAACTTCCGCACCTTCTCGCTGGCCAGCGCCGTTTCCCGGAGGCGCGCCTCGTCGAGCCCCGCCGGGACCTGGACGCGGTCGCGCACGCGTCCATTGACCTGCAGCACGAGGGTGATCGTCTCTTCGCGGACCGCGCCGGGATCCCACGCGGGCCAGGCCTGCTGGTGCACGCTGTAGGGGCCGCCGAGCCTGGACCACAGCTCCTCGGCCTGGTGCGGCGCGAACGGCGCCAGCATCAGCACGAGGGTGCGCAGCGCCGCGGCCCATTCGGCCGTCCCCGCCGCGCCGGCCTCGCGCGCCCGGTAGAACGCGTTCGTGCACTCCATCAGCGCCGCGAGCGCGGTGTTGAACCGGAACCCCTCGAGATCCTCGGTCACCCGCCTGAGGGTCTGGTGAACCGTCCGGCGCACCGCGGCCTCGCTCCCCACGGTACCCGGCGATCCCGCTGCAACCTCTGTTTGCCGCCGGCTCGACGCTGGTGTGGAGCCCCCGGAGGGGGGAGCCCCTGCCGGGGAAGCGCGCTGCGCTCCCGGCGCTTCGGGCGGCCGGTCGACGATGAGGTGCCAGACGCGCTGCAGGAACCGCTGGACGCCCTCGATCCCCTGCGGATTCCAGGGACCGCCGGCATCCCAGGGGCCGATGAACATCAGGTAGGCCCGGACGGTGTCGACGCCCATCCCCCCCACATAGTCGTCGGGGTTGACCACGTTGCCCCGCGACTTGCTCATCCGGTGGCCGTCGGGGCCCAGAATGATCCCCTGGTTGAAGAGACGGAGCATCGGCTCATCGAAGGCGACCAACCCGAGGTCGCGCATCGCTTTGGTGAAGAACCGCGTGTACAGCAGGTGCAGCACCGCGTGCTCGATGCCGCCGGTGTACTGATCCACCGGAAGCCATGTCCGTCCTTCCTCCGGATCGAACGGCCGCTCCCGGTCGTGCGGGCTCAGATAGCGGTACTGGTACCACGATGAATCGACGAAGGTGTCCATCGTGTCCGTCTCGCGCTCCGCGGCCCCGCCGCAGCGCGGGCAGCGGGTGCGCCGGAAGCGCTCGTCCCGCTTGAGCGGCGATTCCCCGGTGGGGGCGAACTCGGCGTCCTCCGGCAGCACCACCGGCAGGTCCGCATACGGCACGGGGACGGTTCCGCACTGCGGGCAGTAGATGATCGGGATCGGCGTCCCCCAGTACCGCTGGCGGCTGATCAACCAATCCCGCAGGCGGTAGATCACCGCCGCCCGGCCCCGACCGGCGCGCTCGAGCGCCTCGGTGACGCGCTTCCGCCCCGCCTGGCTCGGCGTCCCGTCGAAGGGCCCCGAGTTGACCATCGGGCCTTCCCCGGCATACGCCTCGCGGAGGGGCTTGCCGTCCCAGTCGGGAGGGGCGATCACCACGGGGATGGGCAGGCCGTAGGCGCGGGCGAACACGAAGTCCCGGGCGTCGTGCGCCGGCACGGCGTGGATCGCGCCGGTGCCGTAGGTCAGGAGGACATAGTCCCCGATGTAGATGGGAATCCGGGCGTTCGTCAGCGGATGGCGGGCGTAGGCGCCGATGAAGACGCCCGTCTTCTCCCGGTCCTCGGCCAGCCGTTCGATCTCCGACTGCCGGCGCGCCCCATGGACGTAGGCCGCCACCTCGACGCGGCGGTCCGGGGTCGTGAGCCTGTCCACCAGCGGGTGCTCCGGGGCCAGGACGAGAAACGTCGCGCCGAAGAGCGTGTCCGGCCGCGTGGTGAAGACGGTGATCGGGTCGCCCTGCTCGCTGGTGTAGACGACCTCCGCGCCCTCGCTGCGGCCGATCCAGTTGCGCTGGAGCGTCTGCACGCGTTCCGGCCACTCCATCTTGCTGAAGTCCAGCAGTTCCTCCGTGTATCGCGTGATGCGGAAGAACCACTGCTCCAGGTCCTTCTTGATCACCGGCGTGCCGCACCGCTCGCACACCCGGTCGGGCCCGATGACCTGCTCCCGCGCCAGGGTCGTGTTGTCGTGGGGGCACCAGTCCACGGCGGCCATCGCCCGGTAGGCCAGGCCGGCTTCGTGGAACTTCAGGAAGAACCACTGGTTCCACGTGTAGTACTCGGGGAGGCAGGTGACGACCTCCCGCGACCAGTCGAACATCGCCCCCATCGAGCGCAGCTGCCCCCGCATCCGCTCGATGTTGGCCATCGTCCACTGATATGGGTGGATGCCGTGCTGGATCGCGGCGTTCTCGGCCGGCAGCCCGAAGGCGTCGAAGCCGATGGGGAAGAACACGTTGAGTCCCCGCATCTTGAGGAACCGGGCCCTGGCGTCCGACGCCGTCATCGTGAACCAGTGTCCGATGTGCAGATCCCCGCTGGGATACGGGTACATCGTCAGGAAATAGAACTTGGGCCGGTCGGACCGCTCCCGGGTCCGATACAGCCCGTCGGCCTCCCACCGGGCCTGCCACTTCGGCTCGATCTGCTTGGGGTCGTACGCCTCGCCCATACAGCTCCGCAGTCGCGCACGACCGCCCGCGGGGCGTGGAGCCTCGCGGGCGCCCGGGCGCAGAAGATTATCCTCTACTGTACCGCGTCAGGAGGGCACGAGCAAGAGTTTCCCCGTCGTGCCCCGGCTGGCGAGGAGCCGCTGCGCCTCCGCCGCTTCCGCGAGACGGAAGGTCCGCTCGATGCGGAGCCGGAGCCGTCCGGCGGCGACCCATCCCAGGACGTCGCCGGCGCGCGCGTTGAGCTCGTCGGGCGTCGCGGTGTAGTTGCCGAGCGTGGGGCGGGTGAGGAAGAGCGAGCCCTTCTGGTTCAGCACCTGGGGATCGACGGGCGGCACCGGGCCGCTCGCCTGCCCGAAGAGCACCAGATAGCCCCGGGGGGCGAGACAGTTCAGGCTCTTGTCGAAGGTCGTCTTGCCGACGGAATCGTAGACCACCTGGACCCCCCGCCCTCCCGTCAGCCGCCTGACCTCCGCCTCGAAGTCCGCCTGCGTGTAGTCGATGACCTCGTCCGCGCCCGCGTCCCTGGCCAGCCGCGCCTTCGCCTCGGTGGAGACGGTGCCGATCACGCGGGCGCCCCGCATCTTCGCCATCTGCACCAGGAGCAGTCCCACCCCTCCGGCCGCGGCGTGCACCAGCGCCGTGTCCCCCGCCTTGAGCGGGTAGGTGCTGTGAGACAGGTAGTGCGCGGTCATGCCCTGCAGCATGGCCGCCGCGGCGGTGCGGGCGTCGATCCCCCGCGGCACCCGCACGAGCCGCCACGCCGGGACCGCCGCCTGCTCGGCGTAGGCCCCCAGCGGTCCCGTGTAGACGACGCGTTCGCCCGGTTCGAACCCGGTCACCTCCGGTCCAACCGCCGCCACCGTGCCGGCGGCCTCGACGCCGACGGTGAACGGCAGCGCCGCCTTGGTCCAGCCCAAACGATAGTAGATGTCGGTGAAATTCACCCCGGCCGCTTCGATCTTCACGAGCGCTTCCCCCCGCGCCGGCGTCGGCGCGGGAACCTCCTCGACGCGCAGGACTTCAGGGCCGCCGGTTGCATGCACGCGGATCGCTTTCACGCTGTTCCTCCTCTCGGCTCAAAGTTTCTTCCAGCCAAACTTCTGCAGGTCGATCCGCCCGCGGGCGAACCGCACGCCTTCACGCCGGAGGAGGGCGCGCTGCAGATGATACCCTCCGGTCGGGCGCCAGCTGATGTTGCCCTGCGCGTTCACCACCCGGTGCCAGGGTACATCGTCCCCGCACGCCCGCAACGCCCATCCGACCGTGCGCGCGCCGCGGGGGATCCCGATGGCGCGGGCGATCGCGCCGTAACTGGCGACGCGGCCGCGCGGAATCTGGCGGACAAGGGCATACACGCGCGCAAAGACCGTCACGCCACAGCCATACGATGCGGATTCCGGTTGTCCTCCCCCGGCCGCAAACGGGGCATGTTTCAAGCGCGGCGGCGCACCGACCCGGAAGGCGCGGACTCTGCGCCGGCAGCCGCGAGGAGGCTGAGGCGATGGCAGCCGTTGATGTCCGCTTCGATGAACCCGAGATCCGCGTCGCCCCTCCGGGGCCGCTGGCCCGGGCGGTGATCGCCAAGGACGCCGCGGTGATGTCCCCGTCATGCCACCGGGAGTTTCCCCTGGTGATGGACCGGGGGGAGGGCGTCTGGGTCTGGGACGTCGACGGGAACCGGTTCCTGGACGTGTTCGCCGGCATCGCGGTCTCGGCGGCCGGACACAACCATCCCGCCGTGGTGGCGGCCGTGCAGGCACAGGTGGAGAAATTCCTGCACGCGGGCGGCGCCGACGTCTACTACCCGGTGCTGGCCGATCTGGCGGAGGCCCTCGCGCGGCTCGGGCCGGGGAAGGGCCCGAACCGGGTCCTGTTCACGAACTCGGGCACCGAGTCGATCGAGGCCGCCGTCAAGCTGGCCCGCTACCACACGGCCCGGCCCGCCGTCATCGCGTTCTATGGGGCATTCCACGGACGCACCATGGGATCGCTGTCGCTCACGGCCAGCCGGAGCCGGTATCGACGCCACATGGGGCCGCTCATGGCGGACGTCTACCACGCACCCTTCGGCGATCTGGACGGAGTGCAGCAGCTGCTCGACCACGTGGTCCATCCGGACGATGTCGCGGCGATCATCGTGGAGCCGATCCAGGGGGAGGGCGGATACCGGTTCTCGCCCGATGGATTCCTGCCGGGCCTGCGGAGCATCGCCGATCACCACGGGATCCTGCTGATCGCCGATGAGGTACAGTCCGGACTCGGCCGCACGGGACGGATGTGGGCGGTCGAGCACTGGGGGGTCACCCCGGACATCCTGGTGACGTCCAAGGGCCTCGCGGCCGGCATCCCGCTTGGGGCCGTGATCGCGCGGGAAGAGATCATGACGTGGCCACCCGGGTCGCACGGGAGCACGTCGGCGGGGAACCCCGTCGCGTGCGCGGCGGCGCTGGCCATTCTCGAGCTGGTCGAAGGCGGGCTCATGGACCATGCGGCCCGCGCGGGACAGACCCTGCTCGATGGCGTCCGGGACCTCGCGGCGAGGTACCCGATGCTCCGAAACCCGCGGGGGTTGGGGCTCATGGTCGGGGTGGATGTGGTCGATGCTGAGGGCCGCCCCTCCCCGACCAGGCGGGGCGCGCTGGTGCAGGCTTTCTTTCACGCCGGTCTCCTCGCCATTGGGGCCGGGAACGCCACACTGCGATTCTCCCCGCCGCTCGTGATCAGCGAGCACGAGATCGCCGCGGCCCTTCGCGTGATGGATCGCGTCTTCGGCCGCCACAAGGGCTGATCCCCGGGTCGCATATCCCTGGAAGGATCGGCCCCACGGCATCCTGCGGTCAAATTGCACGACGCGGGCACTGGTGGTCGTGTAGCAATTGTGCTACAGTGAGAGTCATGAAGACGATCCCACAACGCGAATTGCGGAACCGGATAAGCGCTGTCCTTAGACGGGTGGAGTCCGGCGAGATCGTACGGATCACTGTGAATGGACGCCCAGTAGCCGACCTCGTACCAATAGGCGGCGCGCACCGGACGTTCGTCCCTCGGGAGGAAATCTCCCAACTCCTCGCGCGCGCCCCGCTCGATCCAACCTTCCGCCGGGACATCAACGCGGCCGCCGGCGCCACCATCGACGACCTGTGACGGCACCGCAACCGCCGGCGAGCGATCGAGGCTTGCTCGATACCTCGGTCTTCATCGCCAGCGAGAGGGCGCGGCCGCTTGGACCGCTGCCCCTCACGGCCGCGATCTCGGTTGTCACTTTGGCCGAGCTTCATCTGGGCGTGCTGATGGCGGACGATCCGACCGTCAGGGCTCAACGCTTACGGACGCTCTCGTCGGTTGACGCGCTCCTGGAACCGTTGCCGATCGATGCCGCAGTCGCCAGAGCCTTCGCTGAGATTGTTTCCGAGGCGCGCCGCCAAGGTAAACGCCCCAAGATCATGGATACGTGGATCGCCGCGACCGCGGTGGTGCATGACCTCCCAGTGTACACGCAGGACGACGACTTTCTTATGATTCCCCGGGTGCGCATCATCCGCGTTTGACAGGCCTGTTGCGTCCATGGCTGGAGTTGGTGGAGCTGGTGGGAATTGAACCCACGGCCTCCTCTACGCCAAAGAGGCGCTCTCCCGCTGAGCTACAGCCCCACGGCACTGCGATGCGACGCCCAGATTATACCGGATCGTAGAGAGCGGAACAACGGCCGGCTCCCGCGGCCGGGGTCACGTGCCTGTATCGCTCGACAGTTCAACGACGGGGGCGTCGCCCCACAACCGCTCGAGGTTGTAGTACTGCCGCTCCGGCGGCGCGAAGACGTGGACGACGACATCGCCGAAGTCCAGCAGGACCCACCGCCCCTCCTCGCGGCCCTCCGAGCGCCCCGGCCGCTCGCCGGCGGCCCGCAGGGTCTCCTCCACCGCCTCGGTGATCGCCTTGACCTGGATCCGATTGGTGCCGCTGGCGATGACGAAGAAGTCCGTGACCGGGGTATGCTCCTGGACGTCCAGCACGACGACGCGCTCCGCAAACTTGGCCTCGGCGGCGGTCGCCGCCAGGAGCGCCTTGCGCCGTCCCTCCACTACGCGCCTCGCGGGTGAGTTTCGGCGGGCATCCCCGAGTAGAGGCGGTGCTTCGCGATGTATTCTTCGACCGCTTCGGGCAGCAGGTACTTGACCGGCCGCCCATCGCGGACGCGGGCGCGAATGTCCGTGCTGCTGATGGCCATCGCGGGAATCTCCATCGTCTGGACGTTCCGGAGCCGCTCGCCCAGCCGGTGGTTGGCAGACGACCAGACCGAGGAATCGACGGGATAGCCGGGCCGGCTCGCGGCAATGAACCGGCACAGTCCGAGCAGCTGCTCGGTCTCGCGCCATTCGCCGTGCAAGATCTGCTGGAGCGCGTCCGCTCCGGTGATGTAGTAGAGGTCGTCGCCGTCCCGGGTCCGGCGCAGCTCCCGGATCGTGTCGATCGCATACGACGGGCCGGGCCGGTCGATCTCGATCCGGGAAACCGTGAAGTGCGCGTTGGTGACGGTGGCCAGGAACGTCATCAGGTACCGGTGCTCGGGGTCGGACACCTCGCGGGGTTCCTTGTGCGGCGGATGGCGGTTGGGCACGAACACCACCTGCGAGAGCTCAAACTGCCACCGCGCTTCTCCGGCGGTGACGAGGTGGCCGTAGTGAATGGGATCGAACGTTCCGCCCATAATGCCGATCTTACTCACGCCCGCCTCCGGCCTCCGGTGTCTCGGGCAGCAGCCCACCGCCCGTGTTCTCTTCCCCGGACGGGACCTCCTCCGGGACCGGCCGCGGGTGGGCCTCGAGGAGGGCGCGGATCACCTGGAGGAGCGCCGGGATCCCCTCCCCCGTCGCCGCGGAAATCGGCACCACGGCCTGCCCGCGATCCGCGAGCGACGCGGCGAACGCGCGCCACCGAGCCCTGGCCTCCGGCAGATCCAGCTTGTTCGCGGCGACGACGGTGGGGCGATCGGTCAGGGAGGGCGTGCGCATGGCCAGCTCGCGCTCGACCGTGTCCAGCTGCCCCAACGGATCGTCGACGGAGAGATCGACGACGTGCACGAGCAGGCGGGTGCGCTCGATGTGCCGGAGAAACTGGTGCCCGAGCCCGGCGCCGCGGTGCGCGCCTTCGATCAGCCCCGGGATATCAGCCACCACGATCCCCGGCGCGTCCGGGAGGGGCACCACGCCGAGCCCGGGTTCGGTCGTCGTAAACGGATAGGCCGCCACCTTCGGCCGGGCCGCCGAGATCCGCGCCAGCAGCGAGGACTTGCCCGCGTTCGGCAGGCCGACCAGGCCGACATCGGCGAGGAGGCGCAGCTCCAGACGCACCCAGCGCTCTTCGCCGGTCTCGCCCGGCTCCGCCTCGCGCGGGGCCCGGTGCGTGGGCGTGGCGAAGTGGGCGTTCCCCCGCCCTCCCCGCCCCCCGCGGGCCAGGACGAACCGCTGGCCGGCGGCGGTGAGATCGGCCAGCCGGGTCCCCGTCGGGTCATCGAGCACCGTGGTGCCCACGGGGACCGCGATGAGCCGGTCCTCGCCCGAGCGCCCGGCGCGCCGGCTGCCCTCTCCGTGCCCGCCGCGGGCCGCGATGAACCGGCGTCGGTAGCGGAATGGCAGCAGCGTGTTGAGGTTGGGATCGGCCACGAGGAGCACGTCGCCGCCCCGGCCGCCGTCCCCCCCGGACGGGCCGCCTTTGGGAACGAACTTTTCCCGGCGGAACGCGACACAGCCGTTCCCGCCGTCCCCCGCCTTGACGTGAATGCGCGCCAGATCGATAAACATCGTACGCCGCGTGACGGAATCAAAAAACCCCGGGCCCGCCGAGCCCAGGGTGTTCCCGAGGCCCTCAAGAATCCGCGACGGCGCCGCGAATTCTTGGGGTGGGACGGTGCCCGTGAGGCCTACGACCCCGCGGGGAGCGCCGGCAACACCGAGACCTGCCGCCCGTCCCGGCCGCGCCGCTCGAACCGGACGACGCCGGGGACGAGGGCGAAGAGCGTATCGTCCCTGCCCAGGCCGACGTTCAGGCCGGGGTGGTACCGCGTCCCTCGCTGCCGCACCAGGACGCTGCCCGCGGTCACCGTCTGTCCGGCGAACCGCTTCACGCCCAGCCGCTGCGAGTTGCTGTCCCGTCCGTTCCGTGAGCTGCTCCCGCCTTTCTTATGCGCCATGCGCTGCTCCCTCCACGTCGATCCGGTCGACGCGCACCCGGCTGAGCGGCTGGCGGTGTCCTACCCGCCTGCGGTAGCGCTTCTTCGAACGGAACTTCCCGACGATGATCTTGCGGCGCCGCCCGTGGCCGAGCACGGTCGCGGCAACGCGGGCCCCGGGGACCGTGGGCGTCCCGGCGGTAACGCGCTCGCCGTCCACCAGCATCAGCACGCGCCCGAGGGTCACTTCTGCTCCACGTTCGTGCTTGAGGCGGCTGACCTCGAGCACCTGCCCCGCCTCCACCCGGACCTGCTTGCCGCCGGTCTCAATCACCGCGTACACCGCATCTCACCCCTTGGAAGTCCACGAAATCGTAGCATGGGCCCCCAGGAGTGTCAACGATCCTCCGCGGCCCCGCGCGCGTCCATCCCGCCCTCCTGCCGGCCGGGATCCTGCCGGCCGCCCGATTCGCGCGGCGACCGGTCGTCCGTCTCGGAAGGCTCTCGCAACCTCTGCGTGCTGTCGGCCCCACTCTGGTTTGGAGCCCCCGCAGGGGGCCGCCTCCCCCGGCGATGACGCCACACGCGCGCCCTGCGCGGCCGCCGCGCATCGGCCTGACCTTGGCTCCACTCCTCGCTTACCTCCGCACTACTCCTCGCTTCGATCGGCCTTCGATCGGCCTTTCGATCGGCCTTTCGATCGGCTTTGTCACGCTGCCATCCGCCGGCCGCGCCGGTCGGCGGCATGCCGGGTTCGCCGGGCGGCCGCCCGGCGGCCCACCCGGGACCGAGCACGCCTCCCACCCAGGATCGCAGCCGGTCGAGGATGCCGCGCGGCTGGGAACGGACCGGGGGATCGGCTCCGTCCTCCTCGGGCAGATCGAGCACCTCCCCCCGCATGGGCTCCAACCAGAGGTGTGTGCCGTCTCCTCCGTTGTGTGCGGCCTGGGCTTCCTGCTCCGCAGCCTCGGCGGAGGCGGCGGTGGAGAGATTGGCCCGCTCAATGTGGATGCCGGCCTGGGCGCGGATGACGATGGTCTTCCGCGACTCGCGTTCCAGCGCGTCCTTCCAGCGTTCGTCCCTGGTGAGCTCCGCCGCCACGTCGGGATGCGCCTGGGCGAACACGTAGCGGCCGCGGGATGTGAGCGCGAGCCGGGTCAGCTCCCGGCGCACGCGCACGGCCACGCTCTCGGCCGACAGCACCCGGCCGCGGCCCTCGCAGTACGGGCAGGCGATCCGCATGATCTCCTCGAGGTTCTGATGCACCCGCTTGCGGGTGAGCTCGACCAGCCCCAGTCCGGTCAGGTCGATGATGTGGATCTTCGTCCGGTCCCGGCGCACGGCTTCCTGCAGGGCCGCCAAGACCTGGCGGCGGTGCTTCTCGGACTCCATGTCGATGAAGTCGATCAAGATGATGCCGCCGATGTCGCGAAGCCGGATCTGCCGGGCCCCCTCCCGGGCCGCCTCGACGTTCGTCTTGAGGATCGTGCTCGGCTGGTCCGTCTTCCCGACATATTTCCCGGTGTTGACGTCGATGACCGTCGCGGCCTCGGTCCGATCGAACACCAGGTAGCCGCCGCTGGGCAGCCAGACCTTGCGGTGCAGCGCCCGCTCGATCTCCCGCTCCACCCCGGCGGCCTCGAACAGCGGCCGGGGGTCCCGGTGGAGGTGAACCCGCTCCAGGAGCCGCGGCGGAAACGACGTCAGCAGGTCCCGGATCCGCTCGAACTCGGCGGGCGAGTCGACCACGAACCGGTCCACCTCGCCGGTGAACAGATCCCGAACGACCCGGCCGATCAGGCCGAGGTCCTGGTAGAGGAGGGCCGGCGCCCGCGAGGTCCGCGCGCGCTCCGTGACGCCCTGCCAGAGCTGGAGGAGAAACCGGACATCGTCGGCCAGATCCCGCTCCGCCATGCCGTCGGCCGCGGTCCGCACGATGAGGCCCATCCGGTCGCGCACGCCGGCGCGTGGGGGGCTCAATCGCTGCGCGAGCCCGCGCAGACGTTTGCGCTCCTGCTCGTTCTCGATGCGCCGGCTCACCCCCACCCCGGTCACGGTGGGCATGAGCACGACGTAGTGCCCGGGAAGCGCGACGTAGGTCGTGGCGCGGGCCCCCTTGCTGCCGCGGGGCTCCTTGGTGACCTGGAGGAGGATCTCCTGGCCGACCCGGAGGCGCTCGGTGATCGACCCCCGGCCGATCTGGTCCTCGAGATCCTCTCCCTCCTGCCCCGGCATCGGGACGATGCGCTTTTGGCGGATGTCGGCGAGCGGGAGGAACGCGTTGCGGTCCAGCCCGATGTCGATGAACGCCGCCTCCATCCCCGGCAGCACGCTCGCGACGCGGCCCTTGTAGACGTTGCCGGCAAGCGGCTCGCCGCGCTCGACGAGATATCCGGTGAGCACACCGTCTTCCAGGATCGCCACGCGGACCTCGAACGGATCAACGCTTGCGAGAATCTCCCTGCCCATCCTCAGGTCACTCCTCCAGACGCTCCGACCTCCCCCTCATGCGAATCACCCGCACAGGGACGGCCGGCGACGCGTCAAACTCGATCCCCGCCTTTTGATACCGCATCCCGATATTCAGCAGCAGGGCCGTGGCCCAGATCATCGTCATGAGGGCGCTCCCCCCGTAGCTGATGAACGGCAGAGGGATCCCCGTGATCGGCATCATCCCCACGGTCATGCCGACGTTCACGAAGACGTGAAAGGCGACCATGGAGACGATGCCCACCGCCGCCAGCGCGCCGAACCGGTCGCGCGCGACCGTGGCGACGCGCACGCCCCGGGCCA
>VBAK01000153.1 GCA_005882275.1 Candidatus Segetimicrobium genomatis | reverse complement strand
CCCGCCGCGCTCGGGCTGAGGTGGCCGGGATGGACTTCGGCGTCGCACTTCCGCAAACCGGGATCCACGCGTCGCCCGAGGCGATCGTCCAGGCGGCGCAGACCGCCGAGCGCCTCGGCCACCGCACCGTCTGGGTGCTGGAACGGCTGCTGCGGCCGCTCCACCCGCGCGGCGCGGGGGGCGCCCCCGGGCGGCTGATGCCCGAGGCGTACGCCGTCGCCTACGATCCGATCGAGACGCTGACGTACGTGGCCGCCAGGACCGACCGCATCCGGCTGGGAACGAGCATCCTGGTGGCGCCGTTCCACGTGCCGGTGCTGCTGGCGAAGCGGCTGGCGACGCTCGACCGGTTCAGCGGCGGCCGCGTCGTCGCCGGCCTGGGCCTGGGGTGGGCGGAAGAGGAGTTCGACACGGCCGGCGTGGCGGCCCGGGGGCGCGGCGCGAGGCTGCCCGAGTTCATCGCGGCGATGCGGGCGGCGTGGGGACCGGACCCGGTGCGCTTCGAGGGCCGGCACTACCGGATTCCGGAGTCGCAGATCAATCCGAAGCCGGTGCAGCCGGGGGGGCCGCGCGTGATCATCGCGGCGCGGGAGCCGGCGGCCGTCGAGCGCGCGGCCAGGATCGGCGACGGCCTCAACGCCATCCCGGCGGACTGGGCGGAGTTCGAGCGCATCGTGGCCGGGTTCCGCGCCGCCGCCCGGACGGCCGGCCGCGATCCCGGCGCCCTGCCGGTCATTGTGCGCACCAACACGACGGTGACCGAGACGCCGGCGCGCGAGCCCCGGGGGCCGCTCACCGGATCGCAGCAGCAGGTGGTCGAGGACCTTCGCCGGCTCGAGCGCCTGGGCGTGGCCGAGGTGTTCTTCGACATGAATCGCTTCGGGCTCGCGGTCGACGGGCAGTTCCGGATCCTCGAACGCCTCCGCGACGCGCTGCGCGGCGGATGAACGGGAGGGGCCAGATGTCGATCGAGCGGGTCCGGCGGCATATCGACGAGCACCGCGAAGAGGCGCTGGACATGCTCAAGGACCTGGTGCGCCAGCCGAGCGTCAGCGCGCAGGACAAGGGGGTCAAAGAATGCGCGCAGGTCCTAGCGGACCTGCTCCGGCGCCTCGGGATTGCCGCCGAGATCCTTCCGACCGCCACGCAGCCGATCGTCTTCGGGGAGATCGTGCGCGATGCGGCGGCGTACACGCTCCTCTGCTACGGGCACTACGATGTCCAGCCCCCCGAGCCGCTCGACCTGTGGCAGACGCCGCCGTTCGAGCCCGCCGTGCGCGACGGACGGCTGTACGGCCGCGGGACCGGTGACAACAAGGGACAGCTCATCGCCCACGTGCTGGCCGCCCACGCCTGGTTGGAGGCGGCCGGCGGCCCGCCGATCAACCTCAAGTTCGTGTTCGAGGGAGAGGAGGAGTCCGGCTCGCCGAGCCTGGCGGGCTTCATCCGGGGGCAGAAGAGCAGGCTGGCGGCCGATCTCGTCTACATCTCCGACGGCGGCCTGCACCCGTCGGGGGCGCCCACCATCTCCCTCGGCAACCGCGGGATCCTGGGCCTGACGCTCGTCGCGAGAGGCGCGGACCGGGATAACCACTCGGGCAACAAAGGGGGCGTCGCCCCGAATCCGGTGTGGATGCTCGTGCACCTGCTGTCTTCCATGGTCGATCCCACCGGCCGGGTCCTGATCGAGGGATTCTACGACCACGTCCGGCCGATCGGCGCGACGGAGCAGCGGCTGCTTGCGACGATGGACTACGACCCCAAGGCGTTCGCCGCGACGATGGGCCTCGAGACGCTTCCGATGGACGGCCCGACGTACTGGACGCGCATCATGCTGGAGCCGTACTGCAACATCAACGGCTTCCTGAGCGGCTATGTCGGGCCGGGCTCCAAGACGATCATCCCGTCCACCGCCGAATGCCGGCTCGACATCCGCCTCGTGGTCGACCAGACGACGGCGGACATTCTGACGAAGGTGCGGCGGCACGTGGCGAAGGTGGACCCGCGGGTCCAGGTGCTCGCGCGGGGCTTCGGCACGATGGAGGCGAGCCGGACCGCGCCCGAGCATCCGGCGGTCGGCGTCATCGCGGACGCGATCCGGCGCTGCCGCGGCGTCGCCCCCGCCATCGATCTCGCCAGCGGCGGCAGCCTGCCGAACGCGGTCTGGCCGAGCGTCCTCGGCGTGGACCACATCGGCGTGCCCTACGCCAACGCCGACGAGAACAACCACAGCCCCAACGAGAACCTCAGCCTGGACAGATTCTACGACGGGATCCACGTGAGCGCCGAGGTGTTCCGGGCGCTGGGTGACGCGGCGGCCCGGGGAGCGCTTCCGCGGCGCGCGGCGCGTTGATGGCGCGCCGCCCCGGCCCGGCCGTCGTGGGGGCCGGGTGGGCGGTGTTCGTCATCGCCAACACCCAGCGCATCGACGTCGTTCCGTTCTTCAACGATCTGCGGTCCTATTACCACAGGGACTACACCGGCGTCGGGGCGCTGCTCTCCGCGTACCTGCTCGGGTACCTCCTGGCCCAGGTGCCGATGGGCCTGGCGGCGGACAACCTCCCCACCCGCCGCGTGACGCTCGCGGGCCTCGCGCTGATCGCGGCGACCTCCGGCGTGTTCGCGCTGGTCCGGCAGTACTGGCCGGCGATGCTGCTGCGGTTCCTGATGGGCGTGAGCGGGGCGGCGCTGTACTCCTCCACGGTGAAGCTCCTCCTCGGGATCGCGCCGAGCCGCGGGGCGGCGATGGGGGTGCTGCAGTCGGGCGCGGGGACGGGCATGATCGCGGGCCTCTTCGGACTTCCGTTGCTCGCCCAGGTGGTGGGAATCCGGCCGGCATTCCTGGCGGTCGCGGTGGCGTCCGCGGCGACCTTCGGGTACGGCGCCGCGTGCCTGCCCGGCGGACCGCCGCCCCGCGCCGCCGGAGGCACCATCGGGCACCAGGTCGGGACCATCGTCCGCGATCGGTCCTTTGTCTACCTCGCCTCGTGCACGTTCCTCGGCCTGTTCAGCGCGTACGGCATCACGGCCTGGCTGCCGACGTACCTGCGCAACGAGTTCCGCTTCACCAGCGCCGCCGCCGGGGCGATCGCGTCGCTGATCAACGTCGGGCTGGCCGCGGCATCACCCGTGACCGGCGCGCTCTCCGACCGGCTCGGTGTCCGCGGCCCGGTGATCGTCGGCGGCTTCGTCGCGCTGGCGCTCGCGTTCGCGGTGCTCCTGGGGGTCCACAGCGTGGCGGCCGTCGGGGGCGCCGCCGCGATCGCCGGCGTGGGCCTGGCGCTGACGCTGCCGATCCTGACGACGATGACGACGGAGATCTTCAGCGTCGAGCGCGCGGGCGTCGCCGTGTCCTTGAACCTGGCCGTGGGCCAGGTGGCGTCCACGATCTCTGGCGTGCTGTTCGGGATCGTGCTCGACGCGACGGGGAGTTTTCGCCTGGTCTGGAGCATCGGGACCGCGGTCGCCGCCGCCGGCATCATCCCGGCGGCTCTGCTGCGCGCCAGGGAGCGTACCGCCCCGGCCGCGCGATCCGCCGGCGACCGCCGCGGGTCGTAGACGCGCGGCAGCATTCGGGCGGAGATCGCTTTGGCGATCTCCGCCCGGTAATAATGCGCCTCGGACGCCTTGAGACTTATTGCGCGAAGACGGCGATCCCTTCCGGAGTCGGCACGTACACGCGATTGTTCCCCGGGTCCACGGCGACGGAGTGCGCGCCGGTGCCCGTGGGGAGGTTCGCGATCCACTTGTTGGAGCCGGCGTCGATAACCCCCAGGACCGGGGTCTTCTTGCCGTCCTTCATGCCGTTGGAGGTCATGCTTCTCGCGGCGAGGTAGTACCGGTTATCCCCGGGATTGTACCAGACCTCGTCCGAGCCGCCGACCTCGGTGATCGTCGCGACGGTGTTCCCATCCGCATCCAGGATCAGCGTCTTCGCGTGGGCGCCCTCGTTGATCGCATCACCGCTGCAGCCCACCACGAAGTGCTGCTGCGGGCCGAGCGCCAGCCCGGCCGGGTTGCACTCGGTGACCGGGTAGGTCGCGGCGACCTTCATGGTCTTGGGGTCGATCTTGTCGACCTGGCCGCCGGGGTTCTCCTTCGTCGCCGGGACGTTCTGATAGAACATGCCGTTCTCCGGATCCCACACCGGCTGCTCCAGGCCGGCCGTGGCGGTCGGGTACGGAATCTTCCCGACGACCTTGCGGCCCGTCGTGGAGATGAACGAGAGGAACGGCGGGTCGTCCGCGTCGTTCGCGACCAGGATGAGATGGTCCCGCGGATCGTACGCCAGCTCGTCGGCGCGGTTCTTGCCGCCCGTGGAGATGCTGGCGACGATCGCGCCTGATCTCATGTCCACGGCCTTCACCAGGCTGGGAGCATCGCCGACCCAGAGCTGATGGTCGGCGGGCACCGCCAGAATCCCGTCGGGACCGGAGGTATCCGACTTGCCTGTATACCCCTTGAACTTGCCCTTGGCAAGCATTCCAACGAGGGTATTGCTCGTGGTGTCGACGACATCGATCGCGTTGTTGGTGCGGTCGGCCAGATAGTACCGGTGGCTTCCCGGATCAACCCAGCCGATGTCGTAGCTGAAACTGCCCTTCTGCGGAGGCACATTGGGCACGGTGATCAGCCTCACTTGATGGTAGGACTGGGCGAGCGCTCCCGTGAAGGGCAACACGGACAGGGACAGAACAAGCGTCCCGATCAGGGCGAACAGCACTTTCGGTCTCACATCACCACCCCCCTGTAGAATCTTCACCCGCCTTACGCAGACGGTTTCAGATGTGTTCTCCATCCCCTTCGTCTGGCGGCCAACGCGTCCCTGCCGTCTGCCGGGCCGGCGCCTTGTCCTCTCGGGTCCGCAAGGCCCGACGGCTCAGGCGGCTCCGGCCGCCTCAACGCTCCACGACCGGGTCCAGGGCATCCCGCAGGCCGTCTCCGACGAAGTTGAGGCTGAGCAGGGTCGCCGCCAGCGCCAGGCCGGGCGCGATCACCAGCCGCGGATACGACTCGATGGAATCGATGCCTTCGGCGATCATCGTCCCCCAGCTCGGGACGGGGGGCTGCACCCCCAGGCCGAGGAAGCTGAGCCCCGCCTCCGCGATGATGAACGTCGGAATCAGCACGGTCGCCATCACGATGATCGGCGCGGCGATGTTGGGCAGCAGGTGGGCCCCCATGACGTGGCCGTCGGCGGCCCCCAGGCTCTGCGCGGCGACCACGAACTCGCGGTGCCGCAGCGTCAGTACCTGCCCGCGGACGACGCGGGCGACGTCCAGCCAGCCCACCAGGGCGAGCGCCATGACGATCGCCGCGACGCCCGCCGTGTCGTGATTGAGCGCGTGCAGCCAGACCAGCGGGCCGTGGCGGATGGTCGGCAGGAACGCGGTGAAGAAGGTCTGGAGCAGGACGACGAGGAGCAGGTAGGGGATCGCGTACACGATGTCCACGAGGCGCATCAGCAGCAGGTCGAGCGTCCCCCCAGAATACGCCGCCGTCAGCCCGACCGGCACTCCGACGGCCAGGACGAGGGCGGCGGCCGCGAGCCCCACGCTGATCGACACTCGCGCGCCGTACATGAGCCGGCTGAACTCGTCGCGGCCGAGCGCGTCGGTGCCCGCCCAGTGCGCGCGGCCGGCGGCCTGGTAGGTGGCAAACAGGTCCTGCCGGTCGTACCGGTACGGGGCGGAGACGGGCGCGCTGATCGCCGCCAGCACGGCCACCGCGAGAAAGACCGCGCCGACCACGGCCATCCGGTGCTGCGCGAACCTCCGGCGGGCGCGGCTCCCCGCGCTGCGCGGCGCGCGGCGGCGCGGCGCCGCCGCGGCGGCCCGCGAGGCGCCCAGCGGGGAGGAGTCAACCGTAGCGCACCTGCGGGTCCAGGGCCGCGTAGGTGAGATCGACGAGGATGTTCATCGTAATGATCACCACGCCAAACAGGAGCGCCAGCGCCAGCAGCACCGGGTAATCGCGCCCGGTCGTGGCGGTCACGAAGTACCGGCCGATGCCGGGGACCCGGGTGATCGTTTCGACGAAGAACGATCCGGTGACGACGTCGGCCACGAGGATGCCGGAGACGGTGGCGATCGGCACCAGCGCGTTGCGGAGCGCGTGCCGGAGCACGACCCCGCGGCCCGAGAGCCCCTTCGCCCGAGCCGTCCGGATGTAGTCCTGGCCGAGCACCTCGAGCAGCGACGTCCGCAGGTAGCGGGCGAGCGTCGTGGCCGGGCGAAAGCCGATGGCGACCGCCGGGATGATCACGCGGGGATCCAGCACGCCCCCCCACCCCCCGGTGGGCAGCCAGTGCAGGAGGACGGCGACCACGGTGATGAGGATCGTCGCCATCACGTAATTCGGGATGGAGATGCCCAGGACCACAATCCCCATCGCCACGTAGTCCACCGGCGAGTTGCGGTAGACGGCGGCCAGCGTTCCCAGCGGGATCCCGACCACGATCGCGAACAGCATCGCCACGGCGCCCAATTGAATGGAGACCGGGAAGAAATCCGCGATGATCTCCGCGACGTCGCGTGAGGTATTCACGTAAGAGGGGCCGAGGGATCCGTGCGCGGCGTCCCGCAGGTAGAGGAGATACTGGTGCCAGAGCGGCTCGTTCAAATGGAACTTGAGCCTGATGTTTTCGATTACCTGCGGCGCCAGGGGCTTTTCCGCATTGTCCCAGGGCCCGCCCGGCGTCGCATGGACCAGGAAAAAGGCCACCGTATAGACGACGGCCATGGTGGGGAACGCGAGCAGCAGACGCCGGACGAGGTAGGATCCCACGCGCGCGCGCCGGGATCACGAGGGGCGCTGCGCGAGCAATCGCGCAGCGCCCCGAGAGCCCTCAGTGATCGAGGATCTTCACCCGGCCGAAGGTCCCGGACCAGGCGGCGGCAGCCGGCGGCAGGCGGAACCCCTGCACCCACGGCTTCACCGCGATGATCACCCCCAGGTGGTAAAGGGGAACGGCGGGCAGGTCCGTGTTCAGGATCTTCTCCGCCGACTCGTACAACTGCCTGCGCTTGGCCGGATCCGCCTCCCCCGCCCCCTTGCGGATCAGCGAGTCGAACTCCGCGTTGTGCCACCGTGTATGGAAGAAATCCTGGTCGGAGTCGAAGAGGATGTTCGCCCAGTTGGCCGGGTCCTCGAAATCGGACCCCCATCGATCGATGTAGGCGTCGTACGGCTGCTTGGCCCAGGAGTTGAACGCGGCGTTGTACTCCTTGCGCTCCATGCGCTGCAGGGTGACGTTGATTTTCAGGGTGTCGCGCCAGATCTGCTGCAGGGCCTGGGCGACCAGATCGTACGTGACGAGCTTGGCCCATGCCACCTTGATCTCCGGGAACCCCTTGCCGTCCGGGTAGCCGGCCTCGGCCAGCAGCTGCCGCGCCCGGTCCGGCCCGCCGGTGAGGGGCGGCGAGGCCAGGTAGCCGATCGTCCCAGGGGGCGTAATCGTCTGCGCAGGATCGTAGATGCCGCGCAGGACCTCGCTCGCCACCCGCTGGTGAGGGATCGCCAGATAGAGGGCCTGCCGCACCTTCGCCTTGCTGAGCGGCGAGTTGGTGTTGGTGGTGTCGCAGAACATCATCGCCGTCCCGGACCAGCGGTATTTCTGCAGCTGCTTGCTCAGCGCGGGATCCTTCCGCACCCGCTCGATGTCTCCCGGCTGGATCTGGTCCGTGGCGTCGAGCTCGTTGTTCTCGAACGCCGGCAGGCTGGTGCGGAACGGATCGTCGGTGAGCGTGAAGACGACCCGCTGCAGCGTCGGCTTGGCGCCCCAGTACCGGGGATTGGCCACGATCACCAGCTCCCGGTCGTGCTCCCACTTCTCGAGCCTGAACATCCCGTTGCCCACGTGGTTGCCGGCCTCGACCCACTTCTTGCCGTGCTTCTCGACCTGCCACCGCGGGACGGGCATATAATTCCAGGTCGACACGAGCCGGAGGAAGTACGCGGCCGGCTCGGTCAGGGTCGCCCGCAGCGTCAGCGTGTCCGTCGCTTTGACGGCGACCGTATTGGGATCCTTGGTCGTCCCCTTGTTGAAGTCGAGCGCTCCCCTGATCGGATAGAATGCGGAGGCGTAGTCGCTCGCGGTGTCCGGATCCACGACCCGCTTCCACGCATATTCGTAGTCCGCCGCGGTCACGGGGTGCCCATCGGACCACTGCATCCCCGACCTGAGATGAAAGGTATAAGTCAGCCCATCCCCGGAGACCTCCCATGCCCGGGCGGCCAGTGGGACCGGGCCCCCGGCGTCGTCGAAGGTGATCAAGGGATCAAACAGCGCCATCCCTACCAGGATCTCCGGGCGCGACTCAATGGTCGCGGGATCGAAGTGGAGCGGCTCGAAGTCGGGATAGCGGAGCACCTGCTTCGCGGCGGGCGCCAGCGCCCCGGCGGCGGTCTGGGGCTCGGAAAGGATCGACCCTGCCGCCACCGCGCCGCCGAAGAGCGCCGTCAGCCTGACGAACTGCCGCCGTGTCACCAGGCCGCGCTCATAGTACGCGCGCCAGGGAAACGCAATCTCATCCGCCATACGTCCCCCCTCCAATCTCCCTCGAGATCGATCTCCTCGGTCCCGTACTGTGCCGCCGCTGCTTCGGCGGGTGGCGAGGAAACTCCTGTCCCCGGCCGATCTCCGGGTGACGCGCCGGCGCGTCACCGCTTCACCGCCCCGAACGTCAGACCGGTCACGATGTGCCGCTGCACGAGCAGCGTGAGCACGATCACCGGCAGCGTGATCATCGTCGCCGCGGCGGCCAGCGGCCCCCAGTTGATCTCCTCGAAGCCGATCATGTTGAAGACCGCGATCGGCAGGGTCCGGGTGTTCCTGCCGGCCAGGATCACCGAGAACAGGAAGTTGTTCCAGGAGAAGATGAAGCTGAGGATGGCGGCGGCCACGATCCCCGGCCGGACCAGGGGGAGCGCCACCCGCAGGAAGGCGCCGTAGTGGGAGCAGCCGTCGATGCGGGCCGCGTCCTCGAGTTCCACCGGGATGTCCTCGAAGAACCCGATCATCACCCAGATGATCAGCGGCAGGCCGACCACCAGGTGGGCGAGGATGAGCGCCTGGTACGTGTCGACCATGTGCAGGCGCCGGAAGAGGATGTACCAGGGAATCAGGTAACTGATTCCGGGGACGATGCGGGCCACGAGGACGGTGAGGGCCAGAGCGCTCTGGCGCCAGCGCGCGATGCTGAACGCCGCCGGCAGCCCCACCGCCAGGCCGAGGAGGGTGCTGCCCGCCGCGACCACCAGGCTGTTCCCGATGTACAACAGAAACGGGTTCCGGGCGAAAACCTCCGGATAGTTCCTGAAGGTCAGGGCGAACCGGAAAAAGTGGGGCGGATACCCGGCCGCCTCCACCTGCGTCTTCAGGGAGAGCGTCACCATCCAGAAGAAGACGAAGACCGTCGGCAGCATCACCACGGCCACCAGCGCGTAGTACCCGGCCGTCCGGATCGTCCGAGCCGCGGCCCGCCGCCGCCTGGCGCCGGGGGCGGCGCGAAACCCCACGTGGCCGGCGCGCGCTACCATGCGGTCCTCCGGACCTTCATCAAGATCAGCGCGGCGCCCATGACGATGGCGAACAGCGCGACAGCAATCGCGGACGCGTAGCCCATGTTGAAATACGCGAACGCCTGATTGAACAGGTAGAGGTTGATGGTCTCGGTGGCGTTTGCGGGCCCCCCCTGGGTCATCACGAAGATGATGTCGAACGTCTTGATCGCATCGATGGCGCGGAAGAGGATGGCGACGACGATGATCGGGCGCAGGAGGGGCAGGGTGATGTGCCGGAGGGTCCCGAGCCCGGTGGCCCCGTCGATCACCGCCGATTCGTAGGGCTCTTTCGGCAGCGCCGCCAGTCCCGCGAGCGCGATCAGCATGATCAGCGGGGTCCACTCCCACACGTCCACGAGGGCCAGCGCGTAGAGCGCCGTCCGGCTGCTGTAGGTCCACGTGAACGGCCCCAACCCCACCCGGGTGACCAGGTAGTTCATCACCCCCAGCGTGGGGTGGTACATCATCACGAAGATCAGGGCGACGGCCGTCGGCGTCGCCACCATCGGCAGGATCGAGAGCGTCCGGATGAGGCCCCGTCCCCAGAACTCGCGGTTGAAGAGCAGGGCCATGGCCACGCCCAGGACCGTCTCCGCCGCCACGACCAGCGCCGCGAAGTACAGGGTCCGGAAGAACGCCTCCCGGAACCTCGCGTCGGCGGTGAGGATCTGCGCGTAGTTGGCGAGGCCGATGAAATGCGGCGGGGTCAGGCTCGACGCGAACCATTCCTGCAGGCTCATCCACCCGGTGTACAGCACCGGATAGACGATGATCAGCGCCACCACGGCGACCGCGGGGGCGGGGAAGATGACGGGGGCGTGCCGCTGCGCCAGCCGCGAGAGACGGTCCCCGAGCCCGGCGGACGGCGGCATCGGCGGAGGGCCGGGCTCTCCGGAGGGCGCCGCTAGCGTTCGGTCTTGTCCAGGAGGTCCTGGAACTGCTTGTCGGCCTCGGCGATCACGGCGGCCGGCGGAGCGCCTTCGATGGCCTTCTGAATGGCCACGCCGATGATGTCCCGGTACTGGGTGACGTCGACGATCTCGGGGAGCCCCGGGCGGCCGATCTTGAGGCTGTCCTGATAGGCCTGGTACCAGGCGAGCGGCATCCTCGGCCGGGCCTTGATCTCGGGGAGCCCCCAGGTCGAGGCGCGGCCGACCCCGACGCCGCCGAGGAGTTCCCGGTTGCAGCTCTGCTTGCTGGTGGCCCACTCGGAGAACAGGTAGGCGGCTTCCTTGTGGCGGCTCTGCGCGCTCACCGCCATGGCGTTGGTGAAGGTCGGCGCGAAGTGCCCGACGGGGCCCGCCGGCAGCGCGGCGTAGCCCACCTTGCCGGCGATCTTCGACTTGGTGGGGTCCTCGAACTGGTTGGCAAAGTTCACCCCATCGATGTACATGGCCACCTGCCCCTGCATGAACGCGGCGCTGCACTCGTACCAGTTGAAGTTGACCACGCCGGGAGGGGCGAACCGCCGGAGCATGCCCGCGTACCACTCCATGCTCTTGACCCACCCGGGCGTGTTGATCGCGGATTTCCGGTCCGGGGTGAGGTACTCGCCGCCCATGGCATAGAGCACATAGGCCCAGGGGGTGGCGTTCGCGTTCTTGAGGCCGCGCATGACGAACCCGTACATCGCCGGCGGGTTGTGGAGCGCCTTGGCCCGATCCTCCAGTTCCTCCATGGTCCGGGGCGGCCCCCACCCTTTTTGATCGAAGAGATCCTTCCGGTAGAAGAACACGAAGGGGTCGACGAAGGTGGGGAGGGCGCTGATCGTCTGATCCGGCTGCGTCACCGCCTGCTTGGCCCCGGCCGTCACGTCGTTCCAGGCGTAATCCTCCGCGGTCAAGGTCTTGTCTTGCAGGTAGGCGTTCAGGGGCTGGAACCAGCCCGACTTCCAGAACCGCCGCTTCTCCACGTGCATGCTGGCGTGCCAGGCGTCGATCCCTCCCGAGCCGGACGTCATCTCCACGACGAGCTTCTCGCGGCCCTGGACCTCGGGGATCACCTCGGACTGGAGCTTCATCCCGGTGAGCGACTCGAACTCGGGGAAATACTTCATGATCTGGTCGACCCAGGGGTGCTTGTAGAAGAGCAGGAACAGCGTCGTCCCTTTGTAGCGCTGCCAGTCGGCGGCCTCGGCTCGGGCCGGCGAGGCCCCAAACGGGCCGGCCACCGCTCCGGCGGCCGCGGCGGCTCCCAGCCGGAGCGCCTCTCTCCGGGTCATGGCGCGGGAACCGCTCCTCCCCTTCCGCTGCGCAACCATATACTCCCCCTCGGCGAGGCGTGGCGTGCGTCCGTCTTATCCGGCAAGACCTGGAACTCCTTGCGGCGAAGACCAGTATTGGATAGAGCAAGAGAACGTCATCTCGGGGAGGACAGATATGAGGGGCATTCTGGCCGCCGTTCTTGTCGTTGCGTGCGCGCTCGTGTATTCCGTGCCGTGGGCCGGCGCGGCGATGATGACCGGAGATATCAAGAAGGAGCTGCAGACGGCGATCTTCCATGCCAGCGAGCTGGCGCAGCGGGGCAACTCGGTCGCGGCTTCGAAGCTCCACCTGCAGCATACGATCAACTGCCTTGTGGGAGACACCGGCTCGAACTTCAAGATGGACGCCGGGTACCCGTGCCAGGGACAGGGCAACGGGATCATCCCCGATCTCAAGGCCGCGGCGGCCATGAACTGGCCCGGCGCCGCCAAGGCGCTCAAGGAGGCCTCGCTTGCCCTGGATCTCGCCGTGCAGGCGCAGGCGAAGACCGACGTCAACGAGGTGCAGCCGTGGGCGAAAGTGGTGGCGGACCACCTGAAGGCCGCGCTGGCAGCCCTGGGATCCTGACGGCCCGTATTTCCTGAGCGACGCCGGATCCTTGTCGGAGTCGCCCTATTTGCTCCTACGCGCCAGCGGAAGGAGTGACAGCGCGAGCCCAAGTCCCACGACGCCCGCGAGGGCGAAGACCCCGCCCCAGCCCACGCCGAGGTCGATGAGCCACCCGGCCGCCAGGGGCGCCGCGGCCGTGGCCCCAAACCCCAGAAACGCCTGAACGGCCTGGGCCGAGCCGATGCGGTCCCTGGGGGCCAACTCGGTGACCGCGGTCGAGTAGATGGCCGAGTCGGCGGAGACGAGCACGCCGTAGACGCACCCGGCGGCCACCAACAGCGCCCACGGGGCCGTGCCCAGCAGGCCGAACCAGAGCGAGCAGAAGCCGCTCGCGAGCGCGATCCCCAGCGCCGCGCGCGAGCGGCCGAGGGAGTCCGAGAGCCATCCCCCCAGCCACACCCCCGGCGTGCCGAGGCCGGCCATGAGCGCCGCCCATTGGCTCCCGGCGGATGCCGCGGCAGTGGGGGAGAGCCCCCGCGCCGCCAGCACGCTCGTGACGAAGGCGGCCAGCCACCCGCGGGAGACGTACAGTTCCCAGGAGTGCCCGGTGTAGGCCAGGATCGTCCTGAGCACAGGCCCGTCGCGGAGCACGGAGAGGTCGAGGTGGGCTCGAGTGCCGGAGACCGGCGCGGTGTTCCTGGTGGCGAGGATCGCCAGGGGTAAGGCGGCGGCCGAGACCACCCCGAGCGCCAGCGCGGCGCCCCGCCAGCCCAAACTCGGAAGGAGCGCCCCGCTCAGCCAGAACGATGCCGCCGTCCCGAGGTAGAACGCCGAGACGTAGGCGCCCACGGCGGATCCTCGCCGCGGCGGCGCGGTGGCCGCCGCCACCACGCGGACCCCGGGCAGATAGATGCCGGCGAGCCCCAACCCGGCCAGCAGCCTCAACCCCGCCGCGCTCCAGACACCGTGCGCCAGAAACGGAAAGAGCACGAACGCCGTCGAGGACGCCACCGCGCAACCGGCCATCACCCTGCCGGCCGGCACCCGGTCGGTGAGCGGGAGCAGGAACAGCACCGCGATCAGGTACCCGACCTGGTAGGCTGCGAAGACCCAGGCGATGGCGAAGGCGCTGGCATGCCACTCGGCGCGCAGGATCAGCAGGGTGGCCGCGACGACGTTTGAGGGGAGCAGCGCAAGCGACAGGACCAGGCCGAGGAAGAAGGTGGTGTTCACCGACCGGTCCTTGAGACTGTGCTCGGCTCGGCGGCCTGCGATGGGACCTCGCCGCCGCTACGCGCGCTCGCGCGGCGCGGCAACGGCCGCGGCGGCAGCCCCGGGCCCGAACTCGAAGCGGCGCAGCGCCTCCCAGGCAAACTCCACGCCGTGCCCGGCGGCGGCCGGAGGCAGGATGCTTCCCTGCTCCGCCCGGATTGGATTCCGGAGGACGCCGAGCTCGGTCAGGCTCCCCCCATCGACGTCTTCGAGCACCGTCGCATTGGTGACGGCGCAGTGCAGGTGGCAGGAAATCTCCACGACCAGGTGCGCCGAGACGGGGAGGTGATGCGCCTGGGCCAGGTGGGCGATCTTCAGCCACTCGGTGACGCCTCCCACCCGCGCCACATCCGGCTGGACGATATCGACCGCCGACCGGCGCAGGTATTCGGCGAACTGGTATGTGGAGTGCACGTTCTCCCCGAGCGCGACCGGCGTTCGCACCTGGGCCTTGACCCAGGCATTCCCCGGGACATCGTCCGCCAGCACCGGCTCCTCGATCCAGTAAAGGCCGAACGGCTCCAGCATCGCGATCCGCCCGACGGCCTCGGCGGCCCTCCACTTCTGATTGGCGTCCACCATCAGCCGGGCGCCCGGGCCGATCTTGGCGCGCACCGCTCGGACCCGCTCCACGTCCCTCTCGGGATCATCGTCGCCGACCTTGATCTTGAACGCCTGGTAGCCGCGGCGCTGCCAGCGCTCCACCTGCGCCAGGAGCTCGGGCAGCGGCAGATGAAGGTTGACCCCGCTGCCGTACGCGGGCACCGGGGTGCGGACCCCGCCCAGCAGCGCGCACAGCGGCTGCCCGGCGGCTTTGGCGCGGAGGTCCCACAGGGCGATATCCAGCGAGGCCAGCGCCAGGCGCGCGAGCCCGCCCCCGACGTCGTGGGTCTCGCGCCACAGCCGATCCCAGATCTGCTCGATGGGCGCGGGATCACCGCCCACGACCCTGGGCAGCAGGTAATCTGAGAGGAGCGCCGCGACCGCCGTGCCGCCGGCGCCGATCGTGTACGACCAGCCGACGCCCTCCAGCTTCGAGTCGGTCGCGAGGCGCGTGACGATCAGCTCGTGGTGGGTGATCCGGTGGGTCGCGCTCCCCCAGGGCGCCGGCAGCGGCACCCGGTAACAGCGGGCTTCGGCCGATGCGATTTTCATCGCCTACTGGTCCGAGAGGGTGTCACGCCGCAGTCCTCCCTGGAGGATCACACCCACCCGCTGCAGGCAGGCGATGTCCGCCAGCGGGTTGCCGTCCACGCTGATCACGTCGGCCAGCTTGCCGGGCTCGAGGCTGCCGGCCTCGCTCCCCATCCCGATGGCCTCCGCCGCCCGCCGGGTGCCCGCCAGGATCGCGTCGTGCGGATCCGCGCCCCACTCCACGACCTTGGCGATCTCCCACCACATCAGCCCGTGCATCGAATCGGTCCCGAGCGCCCACCGGACCCCGCTCTCGAGCACGGCCTGAAAGGTCTGCCGGGACCGCTCCCGCGATTCCTTGAGCTTCGCCATGATGGACGGCACGCCGCCGTCGCCCTTTTCGATGCCGTCGGGGTGCCCGCTCACGGCGTTGTTGGTCACCAGCCACGTGCCCCGCTCCCGCATCGCCGCGAAATCCTCGAACTCGCACAGCTTGCCGTGCTCGATCGTGTCCACCCCGGCGTCGATGCAGATCCGGACGCCCGGCCCGCCGTGCGCGTGGACGGCCACGGGCTTGTTGTTGCGGTGCGCTTCCTCCACGACCACCTGGACCTCCTGGGGAGAATAGGCGTACCACCGGGCGGCGGTGCCCTTGCTGGACGTGCCGCCGGTCATGAACAGCTTGATCAGGTCGGCCCCCATCGCCACGTTCTCCCGGATGTGGCGGCGGATCTCATCCTCGCCGTCGGAGAACGTCAGGGCGGCCCCGTGCCCGTTGCGTGCGGTGATCGGCCGCGTCGCCACGAGGAGGCGCGGGCCGGGGAGCCGCCCCTCTGCGATGGCCGCGCGCAGCTCGATATCGATGAAGTGCTCCTCCCCCACCACCCGCATCGTGGTCACGCCGGACCGGAGGTCCGCCCGGAGGTTCTGCACCGCGCGCAGCAGTTGGGGCGCCGGCCCCTGCCGGAGCTGGCCGATCTGGTCTCCCAGCCCGGGGATGATGGACGCGTGGGAGTGCGCGTCGACCAGGCCGGGCAGGAGCGTCTGCGCGCCGCAGTCGAGGACTTCGGTCCCCTCGGGGATGGAGATCTCCGCCTGGCGGCCGACCGCCGCGATGCGACCGCCCTCCACCAGCACAACCCCGCGCTCGATCGGGCGGCGACCGGTGCCGTCGATGACGAGCTGGGCCTTGACCGCAAGACGCGCAGGCTTCACCATGCCCCGCCTCCCTCTTTGTCCGTTCCCTCTCGCCCTCCCCCGCCTGCGGGACGGCTATTCGGGCGTGTGCTCGATCTCCATGAGGAGAGTGCCGTTCAGGACGATCCGGCCGCTGATCTTCGCCGCCCGCTTGAGCGTGTTGAGCACGTAGCAATGACGCTCCGCCTCTTCGACCAGCGCACGGATGCGCTCGGGCGTCTCGGGGCTCTGGATCCGGGTCTCGTAGCGGATCTCGTCGAATCCGTGGTTGGGCACCGCCGGAACGCGCCCCCCGCGGCGGTCGAAGTACCCTCGAATCGCAAACTCCAACGCATCGATGCGGAGGTCCCTGAGCGCCGCCACACGGGCGTACTGGACCTCCTCTCAGAACCCCAGCGAGGCCAGAAAGTAGTACAGGGGCGCGGGGCCCGCGCCGCCGCCGGCGCGGTCCTTGGGCTCGTCGCAGATCACCGTATGTCCCTCGAGCTCCGCTTCGGACCGGCAGTTCTCCACGAGCCGGGTGCCGGCCCGGATCACCCCCCGGGTGGACAGCGGATCCGCCGTGGCGAATTCCTCGTAGGTCTTGCGCACGTATTCCTTCAGCTCGTGGGACAGCGGCACGGACGCCATCGCGTTCCCTCCTCGCATCATTGTGGTTCCAGACTGCGGGCCCAGGCTGCAGCGGCCTTTCGCCGGGGCGGCGGCCCGTCCCTGTGAGGAGGCGGCGAACGCGCGCGGGGAGAAGAGTGGCGTATGGCGGACCGCACGCTCCGGGTCGGGGTGCTCGGCGCCGGGACCTGGGCGCGCGGCGCCCACATCCCGGGCTGGCTGCGCGATCCCCGATGCAAAGTCGTGGCGGTGTGCGACGTCGACCCGGCCAAGGCGCGGGACGCCGCCCGGCACTTCGACATCCCCGAGCCGGCGGACGATTGGAAGGCCGTGGTGTCGCGGCCCGATCTCGACGTCATCGATGTGGTCACCCCCTCCCACACCCACCACGAGCTGGCCGTCGCGGCGCTGGAGGCCGGCAAGCACGTCCTCTGCGAGAAGCCCGTGGCCTATGACTTCCGCGACACGTGGCGCGCCGCCGCGCTCGCCAGGCGCAAAGGGCTCCTGACGAAACTGGGCTTCACCTTCCGCTACAGCCCGGGCGTCGGGTACGCGAAATCGCTCATCGACGAAGGGTTCGTCGGCACGCCGTTCGTCTTCAACGGATACGAGCAAAATTCGCAGTGGCTCGATCCCCAGACCCCGCTCCGCCAGGTGGATCCTGCCGCCGACCCGTCGGTGCTCCAGGTGTCCTCCCTGGAAGGGTACGGCGCGCCGATCATCGACATCGGGCACTGGTGGGTCGGGGCCGCATACGCCCGCGTCGTCGGCACCATGCGCAACTTCATCCCGGACCGGATGGTGCGGGCCACGGGGCGGATGATGCGCATGAACATCGACGACGGCACGGTCTTCATCGGCGAGTACGCGAACGGCGCCATCGGATCCATCCAGACGAGCTACGTGACGATCGGCAACTATCCCGGGATCGAGGCGCGGATCTATGGGAGCAGGGGCGCGATCATCTGCCGTCTGGTCGAGGAAGGCGGGGTCGCCGAGACGATCAGGGTCGCCACCCCCTCGCAGGTGGAGTTTACCTCGCTCGAGATCCCGCAGCGGTTCTATCCGGCCGGCGGCCATCCCCGGGAGTCCTGGCGCTCCCTGTTCTACGCCAATCTCATCAAGGACTTCATCGGCGAGATCCTCGACGGCGGGGACCGCAACCAGGGCAACTTCGAGGACGGCGCGCGGGTGCAGGAAGTGATCAACGCGGTCGAGCGGTCCTTCCGCGAGCGCCGCTGGGTCGACCTTCCGCTCGAGCGCTAAACGGCCGTGACGCGCGCCCCGGCGTTGGCGGCCGTGCTCGACGATTTCTTCGCCGCGTACTACCGGCACAACCCGGTCACCGCGACCTTCATCGGTATTCACGACCATGACGACCGTCTGCCCGACTACTCGGCGCGCGGGATGGACGACGCCGGGTCGCAGTGGGCGGCGCTCCGGCGGCGCGTCCGCGCCCTCCCGGCCGAGCCGCTCACCGAGGCGGAAGCGCTGGACCGGGCGCTTCTCGACGGGGTCCTCGACATCCTGGCGTGGGAGGACGCGTCCGCGCACTTCCACCGCGGCAACCCGTGCCTCTACACCGGGGAGGCGGTGTTTGGGGTCATGGCCCTCTTCCTCCGAGACCTCCCGGCCCAGGCGGCGGCGCAGCGGGTCGAGGCGGCCATCGCCCGCATGCGCGCGGTGCCCCGTCTGCTGGCCGAGGGGACGGCAAACCTGCGCCGGGCCCCCCGTCCCTGGATCGAGCGCGCCGTCCGGGAGTGCATCGGGGCGCGCGCGTTCTTCGAGACCGGGGTGGAGATCCTGATCCGCGAACACGCGATCCGGGACCCGCGCTTTCGCGACGCAGCGGGAGCGGCCGCCGCGGCCTTCGCCGGGTTCCGCTCGCACCTGGATGGCACCCTCGCGCCTGTGGCGCATGAGGACTGCGGCTGCGGCGGGGAGGCCTTTGACCTGCTCCTGCGCCGCGGGCACTTCCTCGAGACGGACGCCGCCGCCGTGCGCGCGGCCGCCCGGGAAGAAATCGCCCGGTGTGAAGGCGATCTTGCGGCGGGCGCGGCGGAGTTCGGAGCGCGCACCTGGCGCGAGGCGCTGGCGCAGCTGGCCGGCCGGCATCCCACGGCCGCGCGCTACTATGCCCGCTACGCGGAGGTCTGGGAGGAGATGCGCCGGGCGGCGGTGGCGCAGCGGCTGCTGACCTGGCCCGACTATCCCATCCGGTTCGTCCCGCAGCCCGCCTGGGCCCGCGCCGCCGCGCCGTACCTCTACTTCCTCGCCTACCGCTCCCCCGCGCCCTTCGACCGTCTCCGCACCGTGGACTATCTGGTGCCGCCGGTCGACCCGGAGATGCCCCCCGACGAGCAGGCGCGCCGCCTGCGCGCGACCAACGACAGCGTCATCAAGCTCAACCACGTCATCCACCACGGAGGGATCGGCCACCACGTCCAGAACTGGCATGCGCAGAGGGCCGCCTCGCGGATCGGCCAGGTCGCGGCGGTCGACTGCGCGGGGCGGATCGCGCTGTTCTGCGGCGGCACGATGGCCGAGGGATGGGCCTGCTACGCGACCGATCTGATGGAGGAGATCGGCGTGCTCACCCCGCTGGAACGGTACGCGCAGATCCACGCGCGCCTGCGGATGGCGGTACGCGCGCTGGTGGACGTCGAATTGCACCACGGCGCGCTCACGGTCGACGCGGCCGCGGCCGTCTACCAGGAGCGGGCCGGCCTCGCCCCGGAGGCGGCCCGGGCAGAGGCGGTGAAGAACAGTATGTTCCCCGGGACCGCCATGATGTATTCGACGGGCAGGGACTCCATCCACCGGCTGCGGCGCGATCTCGCGGCCGGTCACCCCGGGAGGTTCGACCTGCGCGGCTTTCACGACCGCTTTCTGGCCCACGGGTCGGTCCCGGTGGCGCTCGTCGGAGCCGCCATGCGCAAGGCCGACGCGCGCGTCTAAGACCGCACGTTCAAGATCGGGAGGACCGGCTCGAGCCGGCACGGCCAAAGGGGGGACGAACATGGGCAGCAGCGGGCGTCACGACGGCGGCGGAGATGATGCGGAGCGATCACCCCGCCATCCGAGGGTGAGGCGGGCGGACCCGATGGGCCGCGTGACCCGCCGGGAGGTAATCGCGGCGGCCGGCGCCTGGATCGGGGCGGCGGGCCTCGCCGCGGGCGGGGTGCTGCGTCCCGCCGCGGCGGCGCCGGGCGGCGGCACGCTGGTCTATGGGCTCGGGTTCGACCTGGACGACACGATGGATCCGCAGGTCACCGATTTCGACTCCACGATCCGCGTCACCCTGAACGTGTGCGAGCCGCTTGTCTGGGAGCCCACCCCGGGGCATTTCGTGCCGGCGCTCGCCGAGTCGTGGGACGTGTCTCCCGACGCCAAAGTCTACACCTTCCGGTTGAGGAAGGGCGTCCGGTTCCACGACGGCACCCCGTTTGGGGCGGAGGCGGTCAAGTTCACGATGGACCGGGTGGTCGCCCCCGAGACCAAGGCGGGGCAGTCGCACGACCAGCTCGGGCCGTACGACCACACCGAGATCGTCGACGACTCCACGGTCAAGATCGTCATGAAGGATGGCTACGCACCTCTGCTGACCAACCTGAACGGGTACCTGGGGATCGTCTCGCCGGCCGCGGTCAAGAAGATGGGGCTCGCCGACTTCGCGCGGCACCCGGTGGGGACGGGCCCGTTCATGGTCAAGGAGTGGGTGCCCAAAGATCACATCACGCTCGTCCGGAACCCCGAGTACGCTTGGGGATCATCGCTCTTCAAGCACCAGGGACCGCCCTATCTCGACCAGGTGATGTTCAAGATCATCCCGGAGGGGTCCGTGCGGGCCGGGACGCTCAAGACCGGCGAAACACAATACATCGACGACCTGGATCCGCTCGAGTACGCCGGCCTCCGGAACGACCCGCGGTTCGTCGTGATCGGGCGGGGGCAGCCGGGATCGGGGTTCGTGCTGCTCCTCAACGTGACGAGCAAAGGCCCGATCGGCGCGCTGGCCGTCCGCAGGGCGATCGCCTTCGCGGTCGACCGGGAGGGGCTGAACAAGTCCGTCTTCCACGGCCTCAACAAGGTGGCCTGGAGTCCCCTGATGCGGCCGACGTTCGGGTACGATCCGTCCACCGAGCGGATCTACAGCTTCGACCCGGCCAAGGCCAGACAGATCCTCGAGGAAGCGGGCTGGAAGGCGGGGGGCGACGGCATCCGGGAGAAGGGCGGCCAGAAACTCGTGGTCGACTTCCCCATCATCGGCCGCCCGCGCGACAAGGCCATGGCGGAGTCGGTGCAGGCGAGCCTCCGCGACGTGGGGATCGACCTCAAGGTGACCCCGCTCGAGCGGGGGGCGTTCCGCGCGCTCGTCAGGCAGAACCGGTACGACGTCAACTTCATGTGGTTCTCCTACGGGGATCCGGACGTACTGCGGACGATCTTCCACTCGGCGAACGTGGAGGCGTTCAACCGGGGCCGGTACCAGGTCCCCGACGTCGACAAGATGCTGGAGGAGGCCGCCGCGACGACCAACCTCAACCGGCGCGCGGCGCTCTACTCGCGGATCCAGCAGCGGGTGCTTCGGGACGCGGTCGTCGTGCCGCTGGTCGACACGATCACCTACAACGCCAAACGCGCGGAGGTCCAGGGCGACATGATCGATGCGCTGGCTTCGTACGTGTGGCTGTACGACGTGCAGGTCAAGAAGTAGCGGCGGACGGGGCGGGGCGCCGAGCGCTCGCCGCTCCACGCGCCTTGGGCGGCCGGCGGGGGGCGCCGCCCCGCGCGGGGTGGGGGACCGGGACCGCGATGCTACGCTACATCATCCAACGCCTGCTGCAGCTGATCCCGATCCTCATCGGCATCTCGGTGCTGACGTTTCTCATGCTCCACCTCATCCCCGGCGACCCGGTGCTGATCTTCGCGGGCGACAAGCCGATGACCGAGGAACGAGCGGCGGAGATTCGCCACCAGCTCGGGCTGGACCGCCCGCTGTGGGTCCAGTACGGTGACTACGCGGCGCATGCGGTCCGCGGGGATCTCGGACGCGGGCTGCGCAGCCAGCGGCCCGTGCTCGACAGCATCCTCGAGGTGGCCCCGGGCACCACGCAGCTGACGCTGGCCGCGCTCGCGCTCGCCACCATCCTGGGGATGACGCTCGGCATCCTGGCCGCGCTGGCGCGCGGGACCTGGCTGGATACCGCGGCGATGACCTTCGCGATCCTCGGCGTGTCGATGCCGGTCTTTTACTCCAGCCTGCTGATGATCCTCCTCTTCTCCTTCACGCTGGGGTGGCTGCCGGCGACCGGACAGGGCGGGGTGGCGCGGCTGGTCATGCCCGCCACCGCGCTCGGGATGATCTCGGCCGCGGTCCTGGCGCGGCTGGTCCGGTCAGGCATGCTGGCGGTCCTCCGCCAGGAGTACGTCGTCACGGCCCGCGCGAAAGGTCTGGCGCCGCGGGTCGTCGTGCTGCGCCACGCCCTCAAGAACGCGCTCATCCCGACTATCACGATGCTGGGCCTGCAGCTGGGGGCGCTGCTCGGCGGCGCCGTCGTCACCGAGACGATTTTCTCGCGCCCGGGCGTGGGCCGGCTGGCCGTGGACGCGATCCTCAGCCGGGACTTCCCCCTGGTGCAGGGCACGGTGCTGTTCACGGCGGTCGCCTACGTCCTCGTGAACCTCCTGGTCGACATCTCGTACGCGGCCATCGACCCGCGTGTGCGCTATCAATAGAAATGCGTGAGCCCGCCGCGGTCCGCCTCCGGGGACGGCGCTGGCCGGCCCGGGGCGGCCGGTCCCCGGCCCGCGAGATCCTGCGGCGTCTGGGACGCAGCCGCAGCGCGCTGGTCGGCGGCGCCCTGCTGCTGGCGATCGCGCTCGCGGTGATCTTGGCGCCGGCGCTCTCGCCCTACAACCCGATCAAGGCCAATCAACGCTCGCCCCTCGATCCGCCGAGCGCCGCCCACCTGATGGGCACCGACCGGTTTGGCCGCGACATCCTCTCCCGCATCCTCTGGGGTGGCCGCCTGTCGATGTCGGTAGGGGTGGTCGCGGTCGGCATCGCCGCGTGCTCCGGGGTCGTCCTTGGCCTGGTCTCGGGCTACTACGGGCGGCGCACCGACGTCGTGATCATGCGGCTGGTGGACCTCCTCCTCGCGTTTCCCGGCATCCTGCTCGCGCTCGCGATCGTCGCGACGCTCGGCGCCACGCTCCCCAACCTGATGATCGCGGTGGGGATCTCCGCCATCCCCGAGTACGTGCGCGTCGCGCGCGGGACGGTGCTGAGCCTCAAGGAGCGGGAGTTTGTGCTCGCGGCGCGGGTGGTGGGGTGCAGCGATCAAACGATCATCTTCCGGCACATCCTGCCGAACATCACGGCACCGCTCACCGTGCTGGCGACGCTCGGGATCGCCGCGGCGATCATCACCGGATCGGCGCTGAGCTTTCTCGGCCTTGGGATCCGGCCCCCCACGCCGGAGTGGGGGAACATGCTGGCCGAGGGGCGGGAGTTCCTCCGGCACGCCTGGTGGGTCGCGTTCTTTCCCGGACTCGCCATCATGCTCGCGGTCCTGTCCATCAATCTCCTGGGCGACGGCCTGCGCGACGCGCTCGATCCCCGCCTGCGTCCGTGAGCGCCGGAGCCTCGACCGAGGGAGGATCTGTGCCCACCACCAGCCCACATCCCGTGCTGATCGCCTCGTACCTGGAACCCGAATACGTGGAGCGGGTGGCCCGCGTCGAGGGCGTCCACGTCATCTACGAGCCCGGCCTGCTGCCCGAGCCCCGGTACACCTGTGACCACCACGGGGCGCCCCTGCGCCGGGACGCCCAGCATGAGCGCCGGTGGCGGGACTGCCTCGCGCGGGCGGAGGTGATGTTCGACTTCGATTACACCAACATCGATCGCCTCAGGGAGCTGATCCCCAAGGTGCGCTGGATCCAGGCGACGAGCGCCGGGATCGGCCAGCTGCTGGTGCGCACCGGCTTAATCGACGCGCCGATCACGTTTACCACGGCCCGGGGCATCCACGGGGTCCCGCTCGCCGAGTTCGCCCTCATGGCCATGCTCTGGTTTGCCAAAGGAGGGCCCCGGATCGTCCGCGATCAGGCCGCCCACCGGTGGGAGCGGACCTGCGCCCGGGAGCTGCGCGGGGCGACCGTGGGGATCGTCGGTCTGGGAGGCGTCGGGGGCGAGGTCGGGCGGTCGTGCCGCGCCCTCGGCCTGCGGGTCATCGCGACGCGGCGGACGGGACCGGACGCCGGCGAGGGCGGCGCGGCGGATGTCGTCCTGCCGCCATCCGGGCTGCCCACCCTGCTCCGGGAGGCCGATGTCCTCGTCCTCTCCTGTCCCCACACTCCAGAGACCGAGGGCCTGATCGGCGCGGAGGAGCTCGCGATGCTGAAGCCCGGCGCGGTCCTGATCAACATCGCCCGCGGGGCCGTGGTCGACGAACCCGCCCTGATCGACGCCCTGCGGGCGGGCCGCCTCGGGGCCGCGGCCCTCGACGTTGCGGCCGACGAGCCGCTCCCGGCCACGAGCCCGCTGTGGGACCTCCCCAACGTCCTGGTGAGCCCGCACTCCGCCAGCACCGTCGTGACCGAGAACGCCAGGCTGACCGACCTGTTCTGCGAAAACCTGCGCCGGTACATCCGCGGAGACCCGCTGCTCAACGTCTTCGACAGGACACGGCTCTATTAACGAGAACACGCTGTGGGGAACCGCCCGCGCTCGGGGCGGACAGCGCTCCAGGGGGGAGAGGATGGCCGTGCAGACGACCACGTACGCACTGAGCGGACAGCGGGCTCTGGTGACCGGAGGAAGCCGGGGGATCGGCCGGAGCATCGCCCTCGGGCTGGCGCGGTGCGGCGCCAACGTGGCGGTCAACTACAGGGGCGCGGCGGAGGCCGCCGCGGAAGTGGTGGCCGCGATCAAGGACCACGACCGGACCGCGGTGGCGGTGCAGGCGGATGTGACCGATCCGAAATCGGTCGATCGCCTCTTGGACGCGGCCGAATCGGCCATCGGGCCGATCGACCTGCTGGTCAATAACGCCGGCATCGTCAGGCGGAGTCCGTTCCTCGACATCGCGAAGGAAGAGTGGGACGCGGTCCTTCACACCAACCTGGACGGACCCTTCCTGGTGGGGCAGGCGGTCGCGCGCCGGATGGTCCAGCGGGGGATCCGAGGCCGGATCATCAACGTGGCGTCGACCAGCTCCAAGGATGCCGGGCTGAATCTCACCCATTACTGCGTCTCGAAAGCGGGCGTCTCCATGCTGACGAAGATGATGGCGCTCGAACTGGCCGGGCACGGGATCAACGTCAACGAGGTCAACCCCGGGCTGATCGAGACGGACCTAACCCGGGGCTACCTCCAGAACGAGGCCAACCGGCAGTTCCGGCTGAGCCGCATCCCGATGAAGCGCATCGGCGACCCCGAGGAGATCGTCGGGGCCGTGCTGTTCCTGGCGTCGCACGACGCGCGGCTGATGACCGGGGCGAGCGTCTACGTCGACGGCGGGGTGACGATCTGGTAGGCCGCTAGACCTGCCGGTACCGGAAGCAGCGCACCACGTGGTCGTTGACCATGCCCACCGCCTGCATGAACGCGTAGCAGGTCGTCGGCCCGACAAACGCGAACCCGCGCTGCTTCATCTCCTTGCTCATCTGCCGGGACTCGCTGGTCTGGCTGGGGATCTCCCGGAGCGACGTCCAGGCATTCACGATCGGCGCGCCGCCGACGAATCGCCAGAGGTATGCGCTTAGGCTGCCGAACTCGTCCTGAACCCCGAGGATCGCTCTGGCGTTCGTGATCACCGAGTCGATCTTGAGCCGGTTCCGGACGATCCCGGGGTTCCGCAGCAGGCTGCGCCGCATCCGGCCATCGAACCGGGCCACCCTCACCGGGTCGAAGCCGGCGAACGCCGCCCGGTACTCATGGCGCTTCTGGAGAATCGTCAGCCAGTTCAGGCCGGCCTGGGCGCCCTCGAGCGTCAGGAACTCGAAGAGGACCCGATCGTCGCGCGCGGGCACGCCCCACTCCGTATCGTGGTATGCCGTCATGAGCGGGCTGCCCTCCGCCCACGCACACCGAACGCGCACGGCCACGGCCTTCATGACCCAGGCCCCGCCGCCGGATCAACCGCGGAACGGCCGCGCTGCACACACTCCATGGCCACCGCGTCCATGCGGGCAAAGACGGCGCCCATCTCACCGACCGTGGTGATGAGACGCTCCAGGGCCAGCATGCGGTGCCCCCGGCCGATCACCTGCGGATGGAAGGTGTAGGTCAGCACTCCCCAGTCCGTCGTCTGCGCCATGTACCGAAAGTCGTCGATCCAGTTGTCCAGCACGTCTCCCGCGCGCCTGAGTCCCTCCTGCAGGGATGCCGGCCCCCGGAAATACTCGAAGTGCGGGTAGTCGTCGAGAGACCAGCTCACCGGCATCTCGAGCAGGTCGGTCGACGGACCGAAGCGCGCCGGCTGGTCCGCCGCGAAGACATCACCGCGCCGCGCCCGGTACGGGGCGCAGTCGTGCGCCATCATGCTGCTGTCGTACAGAAACCCATGCCGGAGGAGCAGCTCTACCGTGTGGGGGCTCAGATCCCAGGACGGCGACCGGTACCCGCGCGGGTTGGTCCCGGCGATCCGCCGGATCGCGGCGCTGCCCCGGACGAGCACCGCCTCCTCCTGGTCCCGGGTCAGCGTCGCCGGCGGTTCGTGGAGGTAGCCGTGGTGGCCGATCTCGTGGCCGGAGGCATGCATCCTCTGGCAGATCTCGGGATACGTCTCGATCGTGTGGCCGGGTATGAACCAGGTCGCGGCGATGCGGTGGCGCCCGAGGAGGTCGAGGATCCGCTCGGCCCCCACCACCCCAAACTCGCCGCGGGAGATCGGCGTCGGCGTCGTGAGGCCGCGCGCGATCCACAGCGAGAGCGCGTCGAAATCAAAGGTCAAACACACGAGATGGCGGGCCATCCCGGAGCCCCTTCTCTCAGCCGCGGCGCCTCTCCTGGGTCGTCGAGGCGGCGGCCGGGCCTGCGGCCCGCTGCGGCGACCCAGCCCTCACGTGAGGTAATCGTCGAACAGGTTGTTCAGCGACTCCGCGAGCGTGGGGTGGGCGAAGATGGCGTCGCGCAGGGCCGTGTACGGCAGCTGCCCCATTATCGCGATCTCCATCATGCTCATGAGCTCGCCCCCCGCGATGCCCAGGATCGCGCAGCCCAGGATCCGGCCGGTGCCGGCGTCCACGACCGCCTTCATCACCCCGCGGGTCTCGTCCGCCTCCGCGGCCCGGGCCACGGCCGCCATGGGCATCCTGGCAATCCGGATCGAACGGCCCAGGGTCCGCGCCTCCTGCTCGGACAATCCCACCCGGCCGAGCTCGGGATCGATGAACACGGTATACGGGACCAGCCGGTCCTTGGTGCTCGCGCGGCCGCCCCTCAGGACATTCGTCTCGATGATGCGGAAGTCGTCATAAGAAATGTGGGTGAACGCCGGCCCGCCCTTGACGTCCCCCAGCGCATAGACCCCCGGCGCCGTGGTCTCCAGCCGGTCGTTCACCTGCACGTTCCCCTGCCGGTCGGTCCGGACGCCGGCCGCATCCAGGTTCAATCGATCGGTGTTGGGAGCCCGCCCCGCCGCGACGAGGAGGTGCGACCCCGCGAGGGTGCGCGGCGCGCTCTCGGCGGAATGGATGGTCAATTCCACCCGGCCGCCGGCGCCCTGCCCGGCGCGCCGGACCTCGGCGTCCAGGAGCACCTCCACCCCATCCTCGCGCAGGATCTTCGCCACTTCCTCGGCGATATCGGGATCCTCGCGGGCCAGCAGCTGTGTCCCCCGCTGCACGATCGTCACCCGGCTGCCGAACCGGCGGAACATCTGCCCGAACTCGAGGCCAATGTAGCCGCCTCCCATGATCAGGAGGTGCTCGGGAACCTCGCCCAGCTCCATGATCGTCGTCGAGTTCAGGGCGGGGACGCCGTCGAGTCCGGGCACCGGGGGCTTGGCCGGCCTGGCCCCCGTATTAATGAAGATGAGGTCGGCGGTAAGCGCCCGGATGCCGCCCTCGCTCAACCGGACCTCCAGCGTCTTGGGCCCGGTGAAGGCCGCCTCTCCCATGAGCAGATCGGCGCCCGCGGTGCGCAGGCCCCGCTCCCCGCCGCTCCGCCACCGCCCGACGATGGCCCGCTTTCGCTCGCGGACCCGCGCCTGGTCGACGCCGACGGCGCCGGTGCGCACCCCGTAATCGCCGCCCCGCCGGGCCAGATAGGCGGCGCGGGCGCTGGCGACCATCGTCTTCGTGGGAGTGCAGCCCTCGTTGATGCACGTCCCCCCGACATGTTCCCGCTCGATCAAGGCGGTTTTCCGGCCGGCCCCGGCCATGGCCTTCGCCAGCGGCGTGCCGGCCTGGCCGGACCCGATGACGATCGCGTCGTACCGCTGGGTCCCCGTCACCGCAACACCTCCGCAGTGCGTGCCGAGATATTCACCGAGGCATCGATCGCGTCCCGCGCCATCAGCCGCTGGAGCGCCGGGTAGAGCTTGCGCTGCGCCAGGTCGCTCAGCCGTCGCCGCGCGCGGCCAGCCCCAGGGAGGCCGCGCCCATCAGCCCGACCTTCGAGTTCAGCACGACGTGCACGGGCACGCGGTCGAGCAGCGTCGCAAATCGGCCCTTGCGCCGGAACGCCTCGAGGAACCCCCTCTTGAGCGCGGGCAGAATCCGCCGCGGGATGCCGCCGGCCACGTACACTCCGCCGGTGGCCAGCGTTTTCAGCGCAAGGTTGCCCGCCTCGGCCCCCAGGATGGAGACGAACATGCCGAGCGTTTCGGCGCAGAGCGCGCACGGTGGATCGTCGAGCGCCGCCTTGATGATCATCGGGGTCGGGTCCGGCGCCGTCTCCAGCTGCCGCGCGAGCCATGCCGGTTCCTCGGCGACGCCCGCCTCCTTGAGGTACGCATAAATGTTTGGCAGCCCCAGGCCGGAGCAGACCCGTTCGTAGCTCACGTGGCCGAACCGGCGCTGGAGCGCGCGGAGCATCTCGATCTCGCGCACGTTCGTGGGGGCGAAATCGACGTGCCCCCCTTCCGAGGGATGCGCCTGATATCTCTGGCCATCCCAGATGAGGAACGCCTCTCCCAGACCGGTGCCCGGCGCGATGACGGCGATGGCGCCCCCGGAGGCGGGGGCGCCCGGGCTCAGGGTCTCGAGGTCCGCCGGCTCCAGCAGGAGGATGCCGAGGGCGATCGCATCCAGGTCGTTCACCACGCGAACCCGCGGCAGGCGCAGCGCCGCGCTGAGGTGCGCCTCGTCGATCATCCAGGGAAGATTGGTGACCTGCGCCCGTCCGGCCACCACCGGTCCCGCCACCCCGAAGGTCGCTCCGCCGAGCGCGACCTGGATCGTGTCTAGGAACTCGTGGACCACCGCCTCCAGGCTGGGGTAGTCGGCGCTGTGAAAGGTCCCTTCCGCGAGAGGAGCGCGCAGGCCTCGCTCCGGCGAGAAGACGGCGAGGTCCGTCTTCGTCCCGCCGATATCACCGGCCAGCACCGTCGCGGGCGCCGTCTCAGGCATCGCTCCGCGTCACCCCCGCACCTCACTTCCAGGCGGACTTCTGCCAGTTGTCCTTGACCCCCGGCGCCGGGAGCCAGGCCGGAAGCGGCATCAGCAGGAGGCCAGACAGCGAGTTCACGTAGGGCTCGTACATCCGGCGCAGCTCCGCCAGTTGCGCGTCGGCCTCGCGCCCATGACGCAGTCCGATGCCCGCCTCGGCCAGCACGGCCCGCACCCGCGCCAGGTCCGAGGCCGGCAGCCGGTCGCCCTGCGGGGGTCGCGGCGCGCGATTCAGGACTTGGCTCAGGTCCACGACGGCGTGGCGGGCCATCGCGAAGGCTAGCGCCGCCCCGCGCGACGGCACCCCGTGGAGGCCGACCATCGCGAGCGCGCACGCGTCCAGGACCGTCGTGAGCGCCGCGAGCCAGGACTGGTTGTCGTGCTGCGACCGGAAGAAGCAGAGGATCGGATACGAGATATGGGTCTCGAGCAGTTCGGCGGCCCAGGACTCCCACTGGTCGAGGAACGGGCCGAACGCTTCCGTGTGATCGTACGCGGCCAGGCGCCTGACGAGCTCGACGGCGGTTGGGGGCGAGCCGGCCCAGGCGTCGAGCAGGGCGATCCGCACCTCGCGCCGGGAGAACGACTGGTACAGGACCGGCAGGTACGAGATGACGAGCGCGAGGAACGAGAACCCGATCCCCGCTTCCGCGACCGTGATGGCCCGGGCTCCCCACGACCGCGGCGTCACGTCGCCCAGCCCGAGCGTGAAGAACGTCGTCCCGCTCAGGTAAATGTCGGTGCCGAGCACCGGCCGGCCGTCGGGGCCGGCCAGCGGCGATCCGAGCCCCCACAGCAGGAGGGCGAATCCCAGGATCAGTCCCGCCGCCCAGGACGCGAGGAGCAGGATGACCGCGAGGGGGCCGTAGTAGCCGAGGAGATTTTCCCGGCGGCCGCCCGGAGGCCACCGCCGGAAGACGGACGAGATGAGCCCCCACGTAGGCACCAGGGTCAGGCGGGCGAGCCTGAGGCGGCGCGAGACCCGCCGCGGCAGCACGATCGTCTCGAACGCGTCCCACAGGATGCCGACGATCACGGCGGCGGCGACGACCAGCGCCAGCGCTCTCATGGCTTCTCGACCCGGGCTTGCTTCAGCGCCGGGAGATTGCGAACCTGCCGTTTGGGGATCGACCGCATACTGGAGGAAACGACCGTGACGGGCGCGGACATCCCAGGCATGGCGCGGATCGCGACCGGAGGGAGCTCCGGCGCCACGGCGAAAAATTCCGCACGAGAGGCGGCTGCGATGACCAGGCTCGTCGGCGATCTCAATCCTCCGACCCGGCTGCTCTGCGGCACCGGGCCCACCAACCCGGATCCCCGGGTCCTGCGCGCCCTCGCCGCTCCCGTGCTGGGCCAGTTCGACCCCGCCTTCAC
>VBAK01000108.1 GCA_005882275.1 Candidatus Segetimicrobium genomatis | reverse complement strand
GACCCCGGCCGGACGCGGCCAGTCGGTCTTCGGCATCGTGTCCGTCACCGGCTTCATGAACGCCGCCCAGATTTGGGCCGGAAGGGCGCCGCCCGTCACCTTCTTCATCGGAGAGTTGTCGTCGTTCCCCACCCACACCCCCGTCACGATCGCCGGCGTGAACCCGATGAACCAGGCGTTCCGGTAGTCGTCGGTCGTCCCGGTCTTGCCGCCCTGGGGGATCCCGAGATTGGCCGCGGCGCCCGTGCCCCGCCGGACGTTACCCTTGAGGAGGTCGGTCATCATGTAGGCGACCTCGGGGCTGAGGACGACGGTGCGCTGCGGCACATTGTCTTCGAGGACATTCCCCTTCGAGTCGGTCACTTTGAGGATGGCCATCGGGGCCGCCCGCACTCCCCCGCTGGCAAATACCCCGTACGCGGACGCCATTTCCAGCAACGTGACGTCCGAGGAGCCGAGCGTCAGCGAGGGGGTGGGCTGCAGGTTGCTCTCGATGCCCAAGCGATGGGCCAGGGCTACGATGTTCTCCGGGCCCACCCGCTCCTCCAACCGGATGGTGGCCGCGTTGAGAGAGTTCTCGAGCGCGAACCGCATCGTCACCCAGCCGTACCACTTGTTGTCAAAATTCTTGGGCTCCCAGGTCGTGCCGTCGGACAGCGTGTAGGAAATCGGGTCATCCTGGAGCATGGTGGTGAACGGAATCCCGCGCAGCAGGGCGGTGGCGTAGGTGAACGGCTTGAACGCCGATCCCGGCTGGCGGCGGGCCTGCCAGGCCCTGTTGAACTGACTCGCCCTGAAGTCATACCCGCCGATCATGGCGCGGATGGCTCCGGTCTGGGGGTCGAGCACGATCATGGCGCCCTGGTGCGCGTTCAGTTTGTCGTGATCCGCCCGGTCGATCCCCGCTTTCACGACCGCCTCGGCCTGCGCCTGCCAGGCGAGATCGAGCGTCGTGTAAATGCGGAGGCCGCCCTTGTACAACACGTCTTCGCCGTACCGCTGGAGCAGCGTGGGAAGGATGTAACTGACGAACCACGGCGCCCGGATGCCAATGAACCCCGCGTTGCCCTTGTCCACGAGCTGGATCGGCGCCAGCTGGGCCGCCCGCATTTGCGCCGGCGTGATGTCCCCGAGTTCGATCATCCGTTGGAGGACCTCCCCCCGGCGCGCGGTCGCCCGATCCGGACGGTCGTAGGGTGAATCGTACGAGGGGGCGCGGATCAGCCCGGCCAGCAGCGCGCTCTCCGGCAGCGTGAGGTCCTGGGCCGGCTTCCCGAAGTACACTTCCGAGGCCGCCTCCACACCATAGGCGCCCTGTCCGAAATACACCTGGTTGAGGTAGCGCTCGAGGATCTCATTCTTGGTCAGCCGCCGTTCGATCTGGACCGCCAGCAGCATCTCGGCGATCTTGCGGCTGAGCGCTTTCTCATTGGTGAGGAAGAGGTTCCGGGCGAGCTGCTGCGTGATCGTGCTGCCGCCTTCCGCCAGCCCTCGCTCGCGGACATTCCGGAACGAGGCCCGGAGCACGCCGCGGAGCGAGATCCCGTGGTGACGGTAGAAGCCCGCGTCCTCGGTATCGATCACGGCCCGCTGAAACATCTGAGGGATCTGGGACAGGGGGATGTTCGCCCGGTTCTCCTGGTAGAGGCTGGCGAGGAGATCCCCGTTGGCGGCGTAGATCCGCGTGGCTTCGCTCGGGGGCGTGTACAGCGCCTCTACGGAGGGGAGGTGGCCGCTGATCGCCAGCGCCGTTCCCACAAGAACGCCGAAGCCGGCGAGCAGAATGACCAATCCGACCAGGAACCCCGCGGCGAGGTACGGGGCCAGGACGACGAAATTCTGCTTGAGCCGGCGGGTGTCTCCCATGCGGGGCGGCCATCCGAGAGGGCGACCTCGGCCACCGGCTTTCGACGAGTTCGGGCGTTCAGGGGTTCTGCTCACGACGGGCACCTTTTCGGCGATGGCAGCTGCAACTCTGGCCGGGGGTCAGGGCCCCCTCTTGCGCGAGCGCAATTGCCCGCGCATGTATCGGGAATACCCGCCACAGTATACTCCTCCTGGTGGGGGGCATCAAGAAGAACGCGGGGGCTTATGCGTCCTGCGCAGGGGACCTCAGAGGCTGGATGCGGGGCCTCCGCGCCAGACACGCGGGATCTCGGGATTGGCCGTTCGGGGCCGGGCCGGCCTGGTCTCAAAGATTTTAGGTTTAACCCGGTTTGGAAGTGGGGATAAGAATCGCAGAGGCATTGCGGGGGGCCCTTGGCGGATTCCCCCCCCTTCCCCGACAAACGGCTCCCCGTTATGCCTCGGCCTTATTCTTCCGAATCATCTCCCAGCGCTCCCGCTCACCAACCTTCGGTGAGTTGCGTTTCACCGGTGCCATCCGCGTTCACCGAATAGAGGCGCCACAGTTCGCCGCGCTTCGATGCGTACGCGATCCGCCGTCCGTCCGGTGACCAGGTTGGCCCGTCCCATTCTCCAGATCCTGTCACCGAAAGTTCCCCGCTGCCGTCTGCGTTCATCACGAAGAGATGACGCTCTCCCTCACGATCGGAGACAAACGCGATGCGGCGACCGTCTGGTGACCACACGGGATCATAGTTGGAACCTTGGGAGGTCAGCTGCACGCGATCACTTCCATTTGGCTTTATGGTGTGAATCTGGGGGGACCCACGCAGCGCGGAAACGAACGCGACGCGAATCCCGTCAGGGGACCACGCGGGACCGTAAGAGAGGGCTGAGGAGCCATGGGTTACGACCGTGTTGGCCAGTGTCCTTGGGTGTCTGCCATCAGCGTCAACGATGTGGAACCGCCTCGAATTTAAGAAGTAAAGGTTCACGCCTTTGTAAGTGAGGCTATAGGTGGCGCTGCCTTCATCGGCCGGGGTCGTGGAAACCTTAGTCTCCCATGTCGCAAACGCGAGGCGTTTGCCGTCTGGCGACCAACTGGCAGCATCCACCAATGCATCGCGCCCCGTCAACGCTCCGGAAGAGATGTTTACCTGTTGACCACCCTCAGGAGCGATCACGGATACCCCGGAGGTTTCGTCCGAGAGAAACGCGATCTTTCGCCCATCCGGCGACCACGCCGGCCCCGAGGATCGACCCGATACCAGAAGACGCTGGTCGGTGCCGTCTACGTTCATGACAAAGATGTGTGTGTCTGAGGCCAAACCGAAAACAAAAGCGATGAGCCGACCGTCGGGAGACCACGCCGGGCTGGAACTGCTCACGCCGGGTGGTGATGTCGTCAACCGGCGCACGCCTTTCCCATCAGCGTCTATGATGTAAATCTCGGGCTTTGCATCGCGGTCCGAGACGAACGCGATGCGCTCGCCTGTGGGGGACCATCTGGGGTACCGGTCGCCAGTGACACCGATTGGCGGACCGGCCTGAGCCTGCCCGGCGCCACCAGGCTGCACAATGAGGCTCCCGGCCAGCAGCCCCATCACGATCTGTCTCGAGACGGTGTTTTTCAACCGCCGCCTCTCAGCGATCGCCGTCCGCGAGCGGCGGGATCTCGACGTGGATCTTGACGACCGTGTAGCGCTTGACCTTGAGCGTCCATGCCGAGTCGATGGCCGCCTTGGCGCCGGCGTACGGCAGGAACAGGGTCAAATTCGAGACGTACAGGGTCTTGCCGTCCAGGCTGAACGCGGGGCTGGCCGGGAACAGCAGGCCGCGCACTTCGCCGTCTTCGGTGATTCCGTTGAAGTCCCCGAGCTTCGCGATCACCTTCCCCTTCGGGTCGACAACGACGATCTCGTCCTCCTGATTGGCGCAGACCCAGAGGTTATCGTGGGTGTCGACGGCGATGCCATCGGGGGCGTTGATGCCGGTGATGAAGATCGACGCCTGGCCCGCGCTGCCATCGGGGGTCACGGGGATCTGGATGATCTGGTGGGAGGCGGTGTTCGCGACGAACATGATCGTGCCTTTGTTGTCAAACTCGACTCCGTTCGCCCCGAAGGGCGGCGTGAGCCCTTGACCGGGGCCGAGCAACGGGTCATGGCTCCATTGGGATGGCGTGCCCCCAGCCGGTCCGGTTTTCCAGATCACGCCATTGAATGAATCCGACACGTAGACGTTTCCGTGGGCGTCGAAGGTCAGCGCGTTGAGGCCCGGGTTTGGCAGCGTGGGCGTCATGAACACCGACGAGTGGCCGGTGTCAGGGTCCACCTTAAGCAGCACCCCCGCCCCAAAGTCACAGACCAACAGGTCCTCGGTGACCGGATTGAAGGCCAGCCCGAGCATGTGCGGGCTCGAATTCGCGATGGGGACCTGCCTCACCAGTTGTCCATCGGGCTGCAAGACGAACAGCACGGCGTTGCCGGTAATGGCACCCTTGCTGTTGAAGCCGAACGAGGGGACATAGATGTTGCCGTCGGGACCAACGGTCAGGCCCTCGACGCTGCTCGCCACCCCGGGTGACACCTCCGGCAGGACGGCCAGGACGTCGACCGCACCCCGATGCCACGCTCCCACGGGGGACCCTGCGCTCAACACAAACACGAACGCCAGCGCTGCTGCGCCGATCACGAGTTTCCTCATGAACAACCTCCCGTGTATGACAGTCTCATCTGCTTATCGGCGGTGTAGCGGCCGCGGACGGGCGGCCCCGACTTGACGCGGCGGACTCCCAATGGTGTGGCCCTTTCGTTTGGACGTGGCAAACTCCTCCGGATGGCAGCAGCGGGCGATCGGGTGTCGTCTTTGCCGGGGGCTCAGGTCTCTCAACACGTTGAAAAATATGGTGGGCCCTCGTGGACTCGAACCACGGACCTCACCCTTATCAGGGGTGCGCTCTAACCACCTGAGCTAAGGGCCCACTGCGACACGGCTCGGACGATAATCTGCGCTACGCTTCCCATAGTATCGGAACCGATTACATGCGTCAATCGCGCGCCCAGGCCGCAGGGGCGATCTGATGATAGTGGTGCCGCGCCAGCCGCTTGCGCAGCGCCGCGTCGACCGCATAGTAGGGGCCCTGCGCATGCCAGTAGTCGTTGAGCACGATGTAGTCGAACGCCTCCCCATCGATCGCCCCGCGGACATCCGCATCGCCGCCGACGATGCTCACCCACGCCGGATCGCCGCCCGCGTAGAACATCGTCTGGGGGGCATCCACGACGGTGCGGCCCCGGGGCAGACGGGCCACGACTCTGGCTGAGTAAAACGGGACCGGGTCGAGCGGAGGAGCGTGCGGCGCCATCGCCCTGGCCAGGCGGTCGGTCGTCGGGTCCCACAAGTCGTACGCCACCAGCGCGCCCATGAGGATGCCCAGGCTCAGGACGGCGGCGCGGACGAGCCCGGCCCCCGAGTACCGCCGGGCCAGCGGCATCCACAACCCCACCGCGGCGATCGCCGTCAGGAGGTACACCGCCGCCAGATCGTAGTAGCGGTTCAGCAGCGCGGACTGCGGCGCCACCACGAACAGCAGGAGCCACGGGTAGGACCAGAGGCCGATCTCCCGCAGCCGGGTGCGCCAGCGGACCGCCACGACGGCGCCGTACACACACATGATGAAGATGAGGGGGAAGAGATGCGTTCCGACCATCAGCGGCAACTCGAGGAACGCTTCGGCCGCCTCGCGCATATTCCAGTCGCGGTGGTAGAAGGACTCGATGGTCCGGCCCGTGCGGAGACCATAGAAAACCCAGGCCGCGCTGGGCAGGGCGGTGAGGACGACAAAGACGATGGCCATCGCCACGGCGTTCAGGGGCCGCGGGCGCGCCGGCCACCACAGACCAAGAAACGCGGGGTAGAGCAGCGCGGTCGTGAACTTGAACCAGACCGCGAGCGCGACCCAGGCCCCCGCGCGGATCAGCTCGCCCCACCGCCTGCCATCGACGTAGCGCAACAGCGCCACCGCGCCGGCCAGGGCACAGCAGATGCTGGGGGTGTCGAGCTGGGCATTCTGAGCGTAGTAGACGGTCCCCGGGACGGCCGCGACAAAGCCCGCGGCGATCAACGCGATCTGTTCGCTGCGGAAGAGCCGCCTCACCACCGTGGCCGCGAGCGGAATCGCGGCGATCCCGAACACGACGACGGGCAGGCGCGCGGCCCACTCGCTCGGGCCGAAGAGCCTGAAGGCCGCCCACATCAGCCAGGGGACCCCCGGGGAGAAGGTGTGATCCAGCCCCAGTTCGTTGTGCTGTGCGAGCAGGCCGTACCGGTTGAAGTTCAGCGCGATCAAGGCGTAATGGCCTTCGTTCCACGCCGTGGCGACGATGCCGTTGAAGGGACGGGCGATATGCGCGAGCCGCAGCAGCGCCCCCAGGGCTGTGATCAGCGCCAGCCCCGACCGGTAGAGCCCCGCGGGAAGGTCCTGCCCCTCCCATGGAGCGGGCGGCGTGCCGCGCGGACCAGGCATCGGCACGAGCGGGGTTACTCGCCGAGCCTGACGCGGGCAAACCGGCGGCGGCCGACCTGCACCAGCAACCCGTCCCGGACTTCCACCTCCAGGTCCTCGTGGACGCGGGCGCGGTCGAGGCTGACCCCGCCCTGGCTGATCAGGCGGCGCGCGTCGGTGTTGGAGTCGGCCAGGCCGGTCTCGACGAGCAGGCGCGCGAGGCGGATCCGTCCCCCGCGCAGACGATCGCGGCCGAGCGTGACGTCGGGGATCTCTTCGGGAAGCTCCCGGGATCCGAAGACGCGGTCGAACTCCGCTTCGGCGGCGAGGGCCGCCGCCTCGCCGTGGTACCGCCGGGTGATCTCGCGGGCCAACCGCCGCTTGGCGTCGCGGGGATGCGCCCGGCCCGAGCCGAGCGCCGCCTCCAGCGCGCGGATCTCCTCGAGCGGTACCTGCGTGCAGTACTCGAAATACGGGATCATCAGCGGGTCCGGCAGCGACATCACCTTGCCGTACATCTCGTTGGGAGGATCGGTGATGCCGATCGCATTGCCCAGGCTCTTGCTCATCTTTTGGACCCCATCCAGCCCGGGCAGCAGCGGGGTCAGCACGACGACCTGAGGCGCCTGCCCGACCTCCCGCTGCAGCTCCCGGCCCATCAGGTTGTTGAACTTCTGGTCGGTGCCCCCGAGCTCGACGTCGGCCTGGACCGCGACCGAGTCGTAGGCCTGACAGAGGGGGTACAGGAGCTCGTGCAGGTGGATCGGGAGGCGCTCGGCGTAGCGCTTGGCGAAGTCGTCGCGCTCGAGGATGCGGTGCACGGTGGTGCGGCCGGCCAGCTTGATGACATCGTAGAACTTCATCGCCCCGAGCCACTGGCTGTTGAAGGCGACGCGCGTCCGGTGGGGATCCAGAATCCGGCTGTACTGCTCGCGGTACGTCTCCGCGTTGCGCTCGATCTCCTGAGGCGTGAGCGACGGCCGCGTCTCGGACTTGCCGGAGGGGTCACCGATCAGGCCGGTAAAATCGCCGATGATCAGCACGGCTTCGTGGCCCAGGTCCTGGAACTGCCGCAGCTTCTGCAGCACGATGGCGTTGCCGATGTGGAGATCGGGGGCCGTGGGGTCGAGCCCCAGCTTGACGCGCAGCGGCCGCCCCTCGGCGAGCTTCGCCAGGAGGGCCTCCTCGGTGACGATCTCCACGGTCCCCCGCCGGAGGCGCTCCAGCTGCGCGGCGGGACTCAGCGCCGTCATGCGGCCGGCGATCGCATCAGCGCGTGGCCCCCGTCCGGAGCCGCGGCGTGCAGTCGCGGTGCCAGGACTCGCTGAACTCCTCGGTTTCCACCTGCAGGGTCACGTGCCCGAGCCCGAACCGGTCGCACAGCATCCGGCCGAGGTCCCCCAGCACCCGCTGGCTCTCCCGGGGATCCGCGATCAGCACGTGCCCGCTCACCGCCTCCATGCCGGACGTGAGCGACCAGATGTGCAGGTCGTGCACGCTCATCACGCCCGCCACGGCCCGCATCGCGGCCTCCACCTCTTCCAGGGAGAGGTGCCTGGGGGTGCCCTCCATCAGCACCTGCACCGCCTCCTGAAGCAGCGGCCACGACGCGGCGAGGATCAGCCCGGCGATCGCCACGCTCGCGGCGGCATCGGCCTGCCTCCATCCGGTGACCAGGATCACGAAGCTCGCGGCGATGGTCCCCACCGCGGCCGCCGCATCCGCAAGGACGTGCGCAAATGCGGCCCGGAGGTTGAGGCTCTCGCCGCGGCCGGGCGCCAGCACGGCGCCGTTGACGAGATTGCCCGCCAGCCCCACGAGCGCGACGAGGAGCATGCCGGGCGCCGAAACCGGATGCGGGACCCGAAAGCGCCGGACGACTTCGTAGAGGATCGCAGCCGCGACCACCCACAGCGCCAGCGCGTTGGTGATCGCGGCGAGGATCTCCGCCCGCCGGTACCCGTAGGACATCTGCGCCGTCGCCGGCCGGGTCGCCAGCCAGCCGCCGACAAATCCGACCGCCAGCGTCCCGACATCGGCCAGGAGATGCCCCGCATCGGCCAGCAGGGCGAGGCTGCCGGTCAGCCACCCGCCCACCGCCTCGACGGCCATCAAGCACAGCGTAATGGCGAGGGCCAGGACGAACGGGCGGGGCGCCGCCGCCGGCGCCGGATGCTCGTGCGCGTGGCGAGGATGCGCGCTCATCCAGCCGCGAGGTCCACGATCGTCGCTCCGTTTCCCCCTTCGCCCTCTCCGCCGAGCCGGAACGCCGCCACCTGGGGATGTCCCTTGAGATGCGCGTGCACCGCCTGTCGCAGCGCGCCCGTGCCCTTGCCGTGAATCACCGTCACCCGCCGGAGTCCGGCCAGCGTCGCGTCATCCAGATATTTGTCCAATTCCAGGACGGCGTCCTCCGCTCCGAGCCCGTGGAGCTCCAGGATGGCGGGCACCGCGAGCGCCTTCGCCAGGTCCGGGCCGGACTCGGGGCTGCGGGCCGGCGCCGCGGCCTCGCCCGCGGGAAGGCGCCTGAGGCCGGCCAAGGGGACCCTGAGCCGGAGCGTCCCGGCGCGCACCTCGACCTCCCCGCGGTGGTCGGGTCCGGCCTGGACGACCCCCGGCTGATCGAGCGAGAGCACGAGGACGTGCTCACCGACCTGCAGGTCGCGCGGGGGGGATCCCCCGGCCGGGGTCCTCCCCTGCGCGGCGTAGGAGTCGGAGGCGGCGCTCAACTCGCGCAGGCGCGATCGCGCCCGGTCCGTGGTCTCGGGCCCGGGACGCGCCTTGAGCGCGGCGAGGAGCGCGTCCAGTTCCTCCCGGCCGCGGCGCACCAGCGCGTGCACCTCCGCGCCGGCGCGTTCAAAGAACCGGCGGCGCTCTGCCTCGAGGCGCCGCGCCTCCTCCGCGGCCCGGACGCGCTCGGCCGCGAGGTCCGCGCGCTCGCGGGCCATCGCCTCGCGCTCGCGCGCGATCGCCTCCCGCTCGGCCTCGACCGATTGGAGGACCTGCGTCAGGTCGGTGTCCTGGCGTGAGCGCGCTCGGCGCGCCTGCTCGACGATCCGCGGATCCAGCCCGAGCCGCTCGGCAATGGCAAACGCGTTGCTGCGGCCCGGGGTGCCGACGAGCAGCCGGAAGGTGGGCCGCAGCGTCGCCTCGTCGAACTCCATCGACGCGTTCTCCATCCCCGGGTGCGTGTACGGCAGCGCCTTCAGCTCGTTGTAGTGGGTGGTGACCGCGGTGCACACGCCCAGCACGTGCAGCGCCTCGATCAGCGCGCGGGCGAGGGCGACCCCTTCCGCGGGGTCGGTCCCCGCGCCCACCTCGTCGAGGAGCACGAGGGCGCGCGCCCGTCCGGGCGGGTCCTGGACGAGCGCGCGGAGGATCTCCACGATCGCCCCGAGATGCGAGGAGAACGTCGAGAGGTTCTGGGCGATGCTCTGCTCGTCGCCGATGTCCGCATAGATCTGGGGGAACACCGCCGCCTCGCTGTCGCCGGCCGCGGGGATGTGGAGGCCGGCCTGGGCCATGAGGCTGAGGAGCCCCAGGGTCTTCAGCGTCACCGTCTTGCCCCCGGTGTTCGGGCCGGTGATGATGAGCGTCCGAAAGCGGCCGCCCAGCTGCGCATCGACCGGCACCACCTCGCCGGAGAGCAGGGGATGCCGGGCGCGTCGAAGGTCCAGTCGGCCGTCCGCGTTGAGCCGCGGCGCCGACGCGCCCATCTCGAGGCTGAGGCGCCCCTTGGCCGCCGCGAGGTCCAGCCCGGCCAGCCCGGCCAGGGTGAGCGCAAATGCCTTGGCCGCCCCCCCGACGGCACTGCTCAGCGACGCGAGGATGCGGGTCACCTCCTCGCGCTCTTCCGCGGCCAGCTCGCGCAGGCGGTTGCCGAGCGGAACGGCCGCGAGCGGCTCCATGAACACGGTGACCCCGCTCGACGATTGATCGTGCGCCACTCCGGGAAACTGCTGCCGGAACTCCGCGCGCACCGGGAGCGTATACCGCTCGCCGCGGATCGTGATCAGGGGGTCGCGCAGCATCCGCGCGATGGCGGGACTGCGCAGCGTCTCTTCCATTCGATCGCGCAGTCGCGCGTCGGCGGTCCGCCGCTCCCGCCGGATCCGGGCCAGGGCGGGGCTCGCCCCGTCGAGGATCTCGCCGTCCGGACCAATCGTCTCCCCGATCGCCTCCTCGAGATCCGGAAACACGGCGAGGACGTCGCCGATCGACGCCAGCTGCGGGACCTCCGCGCGGCGGGCGCCCACAAACCCCTTGAGGGTCCGCGCCGCCGCCGCGGTGTCGCGGACGTCGAGGAGCTCCTGGATGGAGAGGACGCCGCCGATCGACGCCCGGTGGACCGGATCCCGGATGTCGCGGATCCCGCTCACCGGGAGGCCGTTCCCCAGCTCGGCGAGGGCCCTGGCCTCCGATGTTTCCCGCTGCGCCCGCGCCGCCTCCTCCAGCGCCGGGGACGGCCGCAGCGCCAGGGCCGCTTCCCGGCCGAGCGCGGAGGCGCACAGCCCGGCCAGCCGCTCGCAGACCGCCGAGAACTCCAGCACCCGCAGGGTCCTGGGCGTCATGGGAGGAGATCGAGGCAGGCCGGGGCCACATCGGTGAGATCGCGCAGCCGCTCTCCCATCCGCTCCCGGCCGGCGCCCGCCAGCAGCGCGGGCACCGGGTTGAGCGTGTGCCCGTCCGTCCGCTCGTCTTCCAGGTTCCCGTGGTCGCTCGTGACGAGCACGAGGGTCTCGTTCAGGCCCGCGGCGCCGAGGACCGCTCCCACGAACCGGTCGAGCCGCTCCACCACGCCCACCCGGTCGGCGATCCGGCCGTGACCGGCCAGGTCGGTCAGGAAGTACTCGAACAGCGTAAACGCATGGGCGGCGGCGATCCGGGCGAGGTGACGGCCGGCGGCCTCCGGGCTGATCAGCGGCACGGCGTGCCCCCACTCCCGCAGGCGCGCGTTGGTGAGGTCCTGGGAGACGGCTTGGCCCGCGCGCACGTCGTCGACGGCCCGCAGGCGCATCCCCGCCTGCAGCGCGTTCAGGGTGATCGCGGCGTGCCGGAGCCGGCGCCCGGCGACGGCGGTGAAATACTCCGGCGTGTACGCGTTGGCCAGCGTGGCGCGGATGTCGCGCCGGCGGAGCTCGGTGAAGAGGCCGCGCTCTTCCAGCAGGGCGCGCAGCCGCAGCGTCGGGTAAGCGGTCACGTGCCGCCCCACGAGCCGGGAGGCGTTCTCCCCGGTGAGGAGCGTCACCTGGCCGGTCGCGCTTTGGGGCAGACCCGGCACTCCCAACCGGGCATCGAGGGGCACCAGCACCGCGTCCGCGGTGTGGACCGCCGCCTGCCCGGCCAGCGGCCCCCCGAGGAGCCGGCGGAACGTCGGCGTCTCGGCCCGGACCAGCGGGTTGACGGCCGGGTCGGGATCGCCCAGCCCCACGCCGTCGACAAACACCATGAGAATCCGCACCGCCCGCATGATACCACAACCACTGCCCGCTGTTTGCCCCACTTTGGTTCGGAGCCCCCGCAGGGGGCCACCGCCGCTCCGATGGACGGCGCACGCCGCGGGCGCGTCCCGGCGCACGCCGCGGGCGCGTCCCGGCGCACGCGGCAGGCGGGCCTACCGGACGGGCCGCGACAGGAACCGGGATCCGCGCAGGACGAACCGCCACCGCCGGCCGGTCGCCTGAGAGATTCCGATTCGGGGAGTGGCCGCGATGGTCTCGCCGCGCCGCGGGCCGCGGGCCAGGTACAGCGGCCCCGAGACGAGGTCCGCGCGGTTGTGGGCGAGCGTGATCCCCATCGCCTGCGTCAGCCGGCCGGGGCCGCTCCCCAGGTGTCGCGCGGCGGCGGTCCGGCGCCGGCGGCGCATCAGATCCAACCCCGCCACGGGCTCGATGGCGCGGAGCAGCACCGCGCCGGGGCGTCCCCGCGGCTCGGTCACCACATTCATGCAGGCGTGGGTGCCGTAACTGAGATAGACATAGGCGGCGCCCGGGGGCCCCCACATCACCTCGCTGCGCGGGGTCCGATGGTAGGCGTGGCTCGCGGGATCGCGGGGCCCGCAGTACGCTTCGACCTCGACGAGCCGCCCGACGACCCGTCCCCGGGGGGTCTCGTGGACCAGATAGCAGCCCAGCAGGCCGCGGGCCACCGCGAGGGTCGCGCGCGCGTAGAACGCCCTGGGGAGGCGCTTCAGCCGCCGAGGAAGTCGAGGAGCCGTGCGAGGGGCCACGTGTTGATCACGCCGGGCGCCTCCACCCATCCGCGCCGCGCCGTGCCGATCCCATACGGCATCGTCCGGAGGTGGTCCACGCGATGCGAATCCGTCCCGATCTCGAAGAGCGCGCCGCGGTCGCGCGCCAGCCGGACCTGCGAGTCCCGGAGGTCCAGCCGCTCGGGGTAGGCGTTGATCTCCAGGACGGTTTCGGTGGTCCGCGCCGCGTCGACCACCGCCTCGAGATCGAGCTCGAAGGGAGGGCGCTGCCCCACCAGCCGGCCGGTGGGGTGGCCCAGCACGTCCAGGTGCGGGTTCTGCATCGCGGTGATCACCCGCCGGGTCATCTCGTCCTGGGACATCCGAAGCCGGCTGTGGACCGACCCGATCACCAGGTCGAGCGTCTGCAGCACCTCGTCGGGGTAATCGAGCGATCCGTCGGGCAGGATGTCGACCTCCGAGCCGATGAGGACCCGGATGCCCACCCGATCGGCGAGCGCCCGGACGGCGTCCGCGTGAGCGCGAAGGTCCTCGACGCTCACCCCGCCGGCAAACTTCAGGGAGCGCGAGTGGTCGGTGATGGCGATGTACTCGTAGCCGCGCGCCTTCGCGGCCCGCGCCATCGCCTCCGCGGTATCGTCCCCATCGCTCCAGGTCGTGTGCATGTGGAGATCCCCGCGGATGTCGCCGAGGTCGATGAGCGTCGGGAGCGCCCCCCGCTGCGCCAGGTCGATCTCTCCCTGCGCTTCCCGGATCTCGGGGGGAATCCACTGGAGCTCGAGCGCCCCGTAGACCTCCGCTTCGGTGGCGCCGGCGATCTTCCGCTCGTCCTCAACCCGAAAGACGCCGTACTCGTTGACCTTGAGGCCGCGGCGCACCGCCAGCTCGCGCAGCTGCACGTTGTGATCTTTGCTGCCGGTGAAGTACTGCAGCGCCGCCCCGTACGACTCCGGCTCGACCGCCCGGACATCGCACTGCACCCCCGCGGCCCCGAGGAGGGCGCTGGTGAGCGTGGGGCCCCGGCCCAGCACCCGGCCGATCTCCGGCAGGCCCGCCAACACATCCATCACCGCCCCCGGAGCGCGCGTCGCCACGACGATATCGATGTCCGCGATCGTGTCCCGCATCCGGCGGAGGCTGCCGGCCACGCCCGCCGCCTCGACCCCGCTCACGCGGCCGAGCGCGTCCACGACCGCCTGCGCCTGCGGCAGCACGACCCCGATCGGCTGACGCGCGGCCTGCTGGCGCCGGCGCTCGATCCCCTGAAGGATGTTCTGTTCGATCTTGGCCCCCAGCCGCGGCAGCCCGCGCACCTTTCCCGCCCGGGCGGCCTGCTCGAGCGCCTCCACGTCGGCGATGCCCAGCTGCTGGTACAAGAGGAGGGCGGTTTTCGGGCCGACTTCGGGGATCGTCATCAGGTCGGGCAGCCCGGGGGGCAGCGTCTTCTGCAGCTCCTCGTAGTACGCGATCGTTCCGGTCCGAAGGTACTCGTCGATCTTCTGGGCCAGGCTCTCGCCGATCCCGCCGATCTTCCGGAGCTCGCCCCTGGCGGCGACCGCTTCGACGTCTTCGCCCAGGGCCTCCATCGCGCGGGCGGCCTTGCGGTACGCATTGATCCGAAACGCCGATTCCTGCTTGATCTCGAGGAGGTCGGCGATCTGCGAGAAGATGCGGGCGATCTCGAGGTGCTTGCCGCTCACCTAGAACAGCACGCCGCCGGGGCCCATCCGCGGGATGTGCACGGACAGCGACGGGGCAACGTTGACGATCAGAGACTCGTATCCGCGCAGGAGAAAGCCCGCGACGGGCGACTGCTTGGCGTCGGATTCGAAGCCGTCGTGGAAGGGGCTGGCCAGGGCGACGATCAGGAACGCCGCCATCAACGCGATCCCTCGAAGCGCGCCCATCACGCCCCCCAGCATCTCGGACGCCGGGGCCGTTTTGACCGCGTGCATCAGCCGGATGAGGGCCCCCACCGAGATGTACAACGCGAGCCAGATGAAGACGAACGCCAGGAAGCCCGCCCAGTCGGCCGGCAGGAACAGCGCCTTGTGGAGGGACGGCACGACATGCGCGTACAGCGCGGACGCGGCGAGGAACGCCCCGATCAGGGCCAGCAGATCGAGCACGCCGGCGAGGACGCCGTAGCGCGTGCCGCGGAGGACGGAGACGAGGACGATCGCCAGTGTGAGCCAATCGATCCAGTTCACGGTGATGGTGGCGGCCACCCCTCCTGCGTCACCTGCCTGCCGTGTGAGCGGATCGGCTTACTCGCGAAGCTGCACGCCGACGTTTTCCTGGAGGCCTATTCGAACCCGCTGGATGATTTCCTCCGCTTCCTCCGCGGTGAGGGTGCGGTCCCGGTCCCGCAACCGCAGCCGGTAGGCCAGGTTCCGGTGGCCGGACGGGACCGGCGGGCCGGTGTACACGTCGAACAGGTCCAGCGCCTCCAACAGCGGGCCCGCGCCGGCGCGGATCGATTCCTCGATCGCGGCGGCGGGCAGGTGATCCGGGGAGACGACGGCGATGTCCCGCTCCACCGCGGGATACCGGGGAAGCTCGGGCGCCGCGCCCACCAGCACCACCATCGGGAGGAGCGATTCGAGATCGACCTCGGCGACGTACGCCCGGTGCGGCAGCCGGCGCGCCGCGCTGAGATCCGCGTGCAGTTCCCCGAACCGGCCCACCACCCGGCCGGCGACGATGAGAACGGCCGCGCGGGCCGGATGCCACCACGGTCGCTCCGCACCGGTCCAGGGATCCTGGGGCCCAAGCGGCGCCACCTGCCACTCGCGCACCCCCAGATCCCGCAGCAAGGCTTCGAGAATCCCTTTCAGATGAAAGAAATCAGCGGCGGCCTGGTCAGTGGGAATGTTCCAGCCGGTCCGCCACCGCCCCATGACGGCGATCCCGAGCGAGCGCTGTTCGGCGGGCCTGGCGTTCTGCGCGGCGCGAAACACCCGGCCGAGTTCGAACACCTGGACGTCCTCGACGCGCCGGCTCGCGTTTCCCGACAGCACGTCGAGGAGCCCGGGCAGCAGCGAGGTTCGCAGCGCCGCCTGATCGGCGACCAGGGGGTTTTGGAGCACGACCGGCGGGATGCCCCCCTGCGCCGCCGCCTCCGCGGGTTCGAGCGTCAGCGTCAGCACCTCGGTCAGCCCAGACCGGGCCAGCGTCTCCCGGATGCGCGCGTCCTTCAGCAGCACCGGAACGAGCGTCCCCGGGGTCGTGTCGCCGCGCGGCATGGTCAGCGGGATCCGGTCGTATCCATGGATCCGGGCGATTTCCTCGATGAGATCCTCCTCGCGCACGAGGTCGGGCCGGAACGAGGGCGCCCGGACCCGCAGTGGGGCGCCGTCGGCGACGGTGCATCCCAACGCCCGCAGGATCCGCACCATCGTGTCCTTGGGGATGTCGATGCCCAGGACCGCGGCCGTCCGGGTGGGGCGCAGGCGGATCGCCGGCCGCCTGAGGCGCCCGGGGTAGACGTCGACCATCCGGCGCAGCACGCGCGCGGCGCCCCATTGCTGGAGGAGGGCGGCCGCCCGATCCTGGGCCAGGGGGGGACCCGCCGGATCCGTGCCGCGTTCGAATCGCGCCGACGCCTCCGTCCGGATCCCCAAGTGCCGGGCCGTCCGGCCGATCGAGCGGGGGTTCCAGTAGGCGGCCTCGAGGAGCACGGTGGTCGTGGCCGGACCGATCTCCGCGTCTGCGCCGCCGATGATGCCGGCCATGCCGACCGCATGCTCGGCGTCGGCGACCACCAGCATCTCGCCGTCCAGCGTGCGGGAGACGCCGTCGAGGGTCACCAGCGTCTCCCCCGGCGACGCGCGGCGCACGACGAGCCGGTGGCCGGCGATGCGGTCGTCATCAAAGGCGTGCATCGGCTGCCCGAGTTCGAGCATGACATAGTTCGTGACGTCGACGACGTTGTTGATCGCCCGGATGCCCGAGGCTTCCAGCCTCCGCTGGACGTGGGCGGGGGACGGCCCGACGCGCACGCCCTCGATCACCCTGGCCGTGAAGCGGGGACAGCCTTCCGGATCCGCGATCTCGACCGCCGCGCGCGGCGCGGCGGCGGAGGGACGCGCGGCGGCCTTCGGGACGGGGGGCCGGAGCCGCCGATCCAGCAGCAGCGCGACCTCACGCGCGACGCCGAGGACGCTCATGCAGTCGGGACGGTTGGCGGTCAGCTCGATATCGAGAACCGTGTCGTCGCCCACCCGCTCGACCTGCTCAACGGGAAGCCCGATGCTGTGCAGCCGCTCGACGAGGGTCTCGAGGGACACGTCCACCTCGACGTACTCGCGCAGCCACTCCAGCGAGACGCGCACGGCCGCCGCTAGACCTGCCGGAGCACGCGCAGGTCGCCGTCGAAGAACAGCCGGATGTCGTCGATCCGGTGCCGGAGCATCGCGGGGCGCTCGACGCCGATCCCGAACGCAAACGCCGTGTAGACCTCGGGATCGATCCGCGCCATCTCCAGGACGCGGGGATGGAACATCCCGCATCCGAGGATCTCCAGCCACCCGGACCGCTTGCAGACCGCGCACCCACGCCCGCCGCAGTTGGTGCAGGAGACGGCCATCTCCGCGCTCGGCTCCGTGAACGGAAAGTAGGACGGCGTAAACCGCACCCGGGCCTCCGGCCCGAAGAACTCGCGGGCGAACGCCATCAGCACCCCCTTCAGATCGGAGAACCGGACGCCCTCATCGACCATGAACCCGTCCACCTGGTGGAACATCGGCGAGTGACTGGCGTCCACCGGATCCCGGCGGTAACAATGGCCGTACGCCACGGCCCGCATCGGCGGGCGCCTGGTGTCGAGGACGTGCACGTCGACCACGGTCGTGTGCGTCCGCAGCAGCCATCCGTCCCCCAGATAGAACGAGTCCTGGGCATCGCGGGCGGGGTGGTAGGCGGGCATGTTCAGGCGCTCGAAGTTCTCCTCGTCGCCTACGATCTCCGGCCCCTCGACGATCGCGAACCCCAATCCCCTGAAGATCTGCCCGATCTCCTCCATCGTCCGGGTGAGAATATGCGTCCGCCCCAGGGGCGGCCGGCGGCCGGGAAGCGTGACGTCGATGGCCTCGGTGCGCAGGCGGGCCGGTTGGGAGTCGCGGCGCAGGGCCTCGGCGCGGGCCTGCAGCAGCGCTTCCACGGCCGCTTTGAGGTCGTTGAGCGCCGCCCCCATGGCGGGCCGGTCCGCAGGCGGGACCTGCGCGAGATCGCGGAAGGCCAGGGGGATCGCTCCCTGCCGGCCCAGGTACCGGATGCGCACCTGGTCCAGCTCGGCCTCCGTCGCGGCGCGGGCGCACGCCTGCTCCGCCTCGTTCAGGATCTCGCGCAGCCTGTTGAGATCTACTGTGAGGTCCACGTCCCCTCCCCCGCGACCGCAGGCACACAACACAAAACGCACTTCCGTCCAAGGGACGGAAGTGCGTCTTCCGCGGTCCCACCCTTCTTCCGCCCGCGGCGCGATCGGCGCGGGGCGGCGCTTCGTTGACCGGGATACGGGCCGGCTGCCCCTGATCGCCTACCCCCCGCGGGGCTCAGCGAACCGCTCGGGAGTGAACGTCTGTGGGGCGCTGCGCAGGCCGGCTTGCAGTCGACGGCCGGCCCTCTCTGATCGCCGCGAACCCCCGACCCTCTCCGTCATCACGCTGCGTGCTGGATGATTGCCCACACCACACCCGGGCCGTCCGGGCGCTAGTTCAAAATCGGCACAACCCACCCGCGCTTCCGTCCGGTGAGCTGCCGGTAGATGAGATACGCCCAAATGGACCCGGTGACCTCAAACACCCGCCAGAACGCCTCTGGTGTCCACGTGCTGTCCACCGCGCCACCCCTCCTCCCCGCCACTGCAACTCCGCCGAGCCGGCTGGAGGTCAGGAGCTTGCATTGTTGCGCATCACGTCCGCAAGTATAACACACGACCTCTGAGGTGACAAACCACGCGGGTTTCATGGACCGGGCGGATCGTCGCCCCCGCCGGCCCGGTAGAGGAGGATGGCGGCGGTTGCGGCCACGTTCAACGACTCGGCGGCGCCGGCCATGGGGATGCGCACGCGCAGTCCGCCCTGCGCCCAGGCCGGGGACACGCCGTGCCCCTCGCTGCCGAGCACCAGCGCCAGCGGCCTGGCATACGACACCTGGGCATCGAGGTGATCGCCGCGCGGGTCGGCGATCAGCACACGCACGCCGTTCGCGCGGAGGAACTCGACGGCCTCGCCGGCGCGGCGGAACGCGCGCAGCGGCAGGCGGAAGACCGCGCCCGCCGACGCCCGAATCGCCTTGGACCCGAACGGATCCGCGGTCGCTCCCGCGATGATGGCTCCCGTCGCCCCCGCGGCCGCGGCGGTGCGCAGGATCGCCCCGACGTTTCCGGGATCCTGCACGCCGTCGAGCACCGCGATCAGCGCGTGTGGACCGGTAAGGACGGCGGACGAGGCGTCGGGAGGTCTCCGGGCCACCCCGAGCACCCCCTGGGGGGATTCCACCTGGCTGAGCGGTTCAAACACATAGGCAGAGACCGTCACCAACCGCGCGCCCCCGGCCCGGAGCCGCCGGGCGACCTCTGCGCCGAGCGGATCGGCGGCCGCGGCCGGCGTGCAGACGACGAGGTCGACCTCCGCGCCGGCGGCGCCCGCGGCCTCGAGCACCCGCCACCCCTCCACGACGCACCGGGCCGTCCGGCGCGACGAGGATCGGAGCAGCGCCCGAAGATCCTGGATCAGCGGGTTCTGGCGGCTGGTAATGACGAGGTCGGGGACGGACTCGCCCGCCGAACGGCGCGAGCCCTCCCCGATCGGGGAGGGCTCGCGGCGGCGCACCATGCTCAGCTCGGCGTCTACTCGGTCCGCTGAATCTGCTTCACGAGCGCGGAGAAGGCCTGGGCATCCCGGACCGCGAGATCGGCCAGGACTTTACGGTTCACCTCGATCCCGGCCCGGCGCAGTCCGTGGATCAGGCGGCTGTAGGAGAGGCCGTGCGGTCGCGCGGCCGCGTTGATCCGCGCGATCCACAACCGCCGGAAATCCCGCTTGCGCGCCCGGCGGTGGGCGTAGGCGTCCGCCAGCGCCCGCTTCACCGTCTGGTTGGCCAGCTTGAACCAGCGGCTCTTCTTGCCCCAGTATCCCTTCGCCAGCTTCAGCACCTTGTGGTGCCGCCGCCGAACGACCACTCCCCGTTTGACGCGTGTCATGGACGATCACTCCCAAACGCCGCGGAGCCCGGCGCGCATTATCGGTACGGAAGGAGGCGCCCGATCCGGGCGATATCCACGGCCTCGACGGCCGGATTCTGCCGCAGCGAGCGCTTCCGCTTGGCGCTCTTGTGGACCATCAGATGCCCTCCTAGCTGGCGTCCGCGCAGCAGCCGCTTGCGCCCTGTGACCCGAATGCGCTTTGCCGACCCCTGGTGCGTTTTCAGCTTCCCCATGCCCTCGCCCTACCTTTTCTCCGCCTGATCCGCCCTCAGTTCTTCTTCGGAGCGAGGATCATGATCATGTTCCGGCCTTCCATCAACGGGACCCGCTCGACGACCGCCACGTCGGCGAGATCCTGGGCCATGCGGCGCAGAATCTGCTCGCCCACCTGCGGGTGCGCCATCTCCCGGCCCCGGAACCACATCGACACCCGCACCTTGTCCCCGCTCTTCAGAAATCCGCTGACGGCGCGGATCTTGACCTGCAAATCGTGGATGCCGATCTTCGGGCTGAGCCGCATGCCCTTGAGGTCGGACGTCTTGGATTTCTTGTGCGCCTCGCGCTCCTTCTTGGCCTGCTCGTACTTGTACTTTCCGAAGTCGACGATGCGGCACACCGGCGGATTCGCGGTCGGGGCCACCTCGACAAGGTCCAGGTTGGCCTCCTCCGCTTTGGCGAGGGCCTCCGCAACCGGCATCACGCCGAGCTGCTCCCCCTTGCCTCCGATCAGCCGGACCTCACGGGCCCGGATCCGGTCGTTGATGCGTGGTCCGCGGTCGATAGACTTCCTGGCCTCCTTTTTGATGCAACGAAGGGATGGCGCAGACGCCATCCCCTCCGGATCGTTTCCGAGCCGTAACCCGGCTGGCAGCCGCGCGGACGGTACGAGCGCCGGCGCCGCCGGGTGAGAAGCAGATGGCTTCTACTTGAGCGGCACTGAGTATAGCATAGGCGTTTTGGAGCGTCAATCGAAGGCGCACGCGGGGGCCTGCGGGGGCATGGGGCGCCGATCGTGGACCCGCCGTCTCCGGGGGGACCCGGCGGGGCATTAACGAACCGTCACCTGCACTCGGCGGCTTGCCACAAGGAGGGTGACCCGGGTCCTATGGCGTCTTGGCGGTGGGAGCGATGGCGGTAACCCATCCGGCGGTGCCGCGGCGGGCGAGCGCCGTCACCCCCATGCACCGTGAGCTGCTGCTCATCGCCGGCATCGTCTACCTGGCGGCGTTCCTCAGGGTATTGTCGCTCGGCGAGAAGAGCTTCTGGCTCGACGAAGCCACGAGCCTCGCGATCGCGAGGCTGGATTGGAGGTCCTTCCTCGCGATCGTCACCCACCGGGAACCCGGCATGAGCCTCTATTACGCGATCCTGCACGTCTGGCGGCGGCTGGGGGAGAGCGAGGCGGCCCTCAGGGCTCTGTCGGTCCTCCCGGCCGTGGCGACGCTACCCCTCGTGCACCTCATCGGGAAGCGCACGGCCGGGGCGGCGGTCGGGCTGCTCGCCGCCCTCCTCCTCGCGCTCAACGCCCTGGACATCCGGTACGCTCAGGAGGCGCGCGGCTACAGCCTCCTGATCTTCCTCACGACCCTCGCCACCTTCCTGTTCATCAAGGGGATCGAGCGGCCCTCGCGGGGCCTCTGGGCAGGGTACGCGGCGACCGCGGCGCTGGCATTCTACACCCATTTCTTTGCCGGCTTCGTGATCGCGGCGCACCTGGTCTCCCTCGCGGGCCTGCGCGCCCGGGACATCCCGGCGCGCGCCCTCGCCGCCGGCCTCGCCGGCATTGCGGCCCTGGTGCTGCCCCTGGTCATTGCCGCGTGGGACGCCGTGCGGAGCGTCCCCGCGCTGCCTGCGCCGAGCCTGCCCGGCGTCTACTACACGCTCATGGCGATCACGGGAGCCGGCGGGGTCTGGCTGCTGGTCGCCTACGCGCTCGCGTGCCTCGCCGCAGCGCCCGCGATCGGGAGAACGCGGACGTCCGCCAAGGCCTCCGTCGAGGCATGGCGGTTCGGGCTCATCGTCGCCTGGCTCGTGACGCCCATCGTCCTGGCGCTCGGCGTCTCCTTCATCACGCCGATCCTGAGCGCGCGGTATCTGGTGGTCTGCCTCCCGCCGCTCAGCCTGCTCGCGGCCACCGGGCTGGCGTCGCTCCGGCCTCGGTGGGCCTCGTTTGGAGCCGTGGCGGTGGTCGGCGCGCTCGCCATCCACGGAATGGTCGGGTACTTTGTCTATTTCCCGAAAGAGGACTGGAGGGGCGCGACCCGGTTCGTCATCTCGCAGGGACGTCCGGGCGACGCGTTGCTCTTCTATCCCCCGTATGACCGCCAGCCGTTCGATTACTACCGCGATCGCCTGGGAGGGGCCGCTCCGGCGGTGGTCTTCCCGGAGCAGCCGTACGTGTCCGCGATCGCCCGGGGGATCCCCATCGCCGCCGATCCCGGCGAGGCCCTGCTCGATCGCCTCCCGGCCCGTTACCCGCGGGTCTGGCTGATCCTCGGCCGGGACCAGCTGTCGACCCCGGAGGGATCCCGGGCCGGCCAGGCCGTCCACGCGCAGCTGCTCAAGCGCTATCCTGCCGCGAAGCAGAAACCATTCTATGGGATCGTCGTGGTGCTCTACAGCAAGGCCGGCGGGACCGCGCTACAGCAGTGACGTGATGCGGGCCGCGACCACCGTCTGGTCGTCGGCGGGGCCGTTTCCGCTCCACGACGCGACCGCGTCCATCACCCGGTCGGCCACCTCGTCGAGCGGCGCGTCCCGCAAGGTGGCCAGCAGCGCGGAGATCCGCTGCTCCCCGAACTGCTCTCCCGCGGCGTTCCGCGCTTCGGTGATCCCGTCCGTGAAGAGCACCAGCAGATCCCCGGGGCCGATGCGGGTCTCCGCCATCGTGTAGGTCGTCCCGGGTTCCACGCCCAGCAGCAGACCGGACGCCTCGAGGAGGCGCGGCGCGCCCTCCGGCGCCCGCACGATCAGCGGCGGGAGATGGCCGGCGCTGGCGAACAGGAGCGTCCCGTCCCGCGGGCTCAGGATTCCGTAGAACAGGCTGACAAACTTGGACTCGGCGTCCGCCGCCAGCGCGTGATTGAGCCGGCTGAGCACGACCTCGGGCCGCCGCCCGTCCTGGGAGAACGCCTCCAGGAGGTAGCGCGCTCGGGCGGACAAGGTCGCCGCCGGGATGCCCTTCCCGGACACATCCGCGATCGCCAGGCCGACCTGGCCGTGCTCGAGCGGCAGGACGGCGTAGAAATCTCCCCCCACCTCCCGGCTCGGCAGGTACCGTCCCGCGACCGCGAGGCCCGGCAGTTCGACGCGCCGAGGCGGCAGGAGCGTCTGTTGAATGATCCCGGCGATCTCGCGCTCTCGCTCGTACGCCCTGGCGTTGTCGACCGCCAGCGCGACGCGGTCGGCGAAGGTCTCCAGGAGACGAACCTCGTGCGGCGTGAACTCGCGCGGGCGCTGGGAGAGGACCTGGACGACCCCGATCACCCGCCCGCCGACACGCAGGGGGACGGCCATGGTCGAATAGGCGCCTTCCCGCCGGAGGGCGGGATCCAGCGTTCCGAGCCGGGCCGGATCCGACACGACGAGCGGCCGGGTATCGTGCGCCACACGGCCCGCCACGCCCTGTCCCCGCCGGAGGCGCCGGCCTTTGGCCGCCAGCGCGCCGTTGAACCCGGCCGGCACCACCAGATCGCCGGTGCCTTCCTCGACGAACCAAATCAACCCCGCATCGGCGTGGAGGGCCGCGCCCACCCGCTGGACGAGCGGCGGGAGCAGCTCACCCAGGCGAACGGTGGAAAGGGCGGCGTCGCTGACCGCCTGCAGCGCGTTCATCTCGGTGACGTAGCGCGACAGGCGCTCGCTCATCTCGTTGAACGCGTTCCCCAACTCCCCCAGTTCGTCGCTGCGGCGCAGGGCCACCCGCGTGCCCAGGTTGCCCCTCCCGAGCGCCCGCGCCCCGCGGACCAGGGCGAGGATCGGGGCGCTCAGCTCGGCGCCGAGGACCCAGGCCAAAAACAGGCCCACCCCGACGGCGGTCAGCACCGTGATCATCTCCTGGGCGGCCGCCCGGCGGGCGGATTCGAGCGCCGACGATTCCGGCTCCACCACGATGGCCGCCCATCCCAATCCGGCGACGGGGGCGGCGGCCCCCAGATACCCGGTGCGGCCGTCGCTGTATCCCTCGATCGTGGCTTCGAGGCCGGCCAGCGCCGTCCGGACCGCGCTCAGCCCCTTCAGCGCCTCCGGGGCCCGCGCGGGCTGGCGGATATCGATGATCAGCCGGCCGGTGGTGTCGACGATGATGCCGTCGGCGGCGCGCCCGAGCCCGCGCGGCAGCACCGTTCGAAGCCCCCCGAGGTCGAGCCGGCCGAGCACCACCGCGGCGAGCTTCTCCTTATCGCGGATCGCGGTCGCCACCTCGAGGGTGGGGTGGCCGCCGACCCAGTCCGGGGGCCCGGCCGCCCACTCCTTCCCGTTCCGCACCGGGCCCACCGCGGGATTGTCCGCAAGGTTCAGGGTAAACGGCTGCGGAGGGCTGGCGGCGACTTCGGTGCCGGCGGCATCGATCAGCATCAGCGAGAGGAAGGAGGGATTCTTCGCCCGGATGGCGGTGAACAGCTGGATGATCCCCGAGACCGGGTAGGGCTGGCTCGTCACGGCCGCGCCGGCGGTGCGCTCGGCCTCGACCGCGCCGGCGAGGAACATCTGGACATCGGCGGCCATGGCCCGCGCCAGGTCCCGGTGGCCGCGCTGCACGATCTCCAGCCGTCCCTGGTTCCGCGACTGGAACAGCAGGCCCCCCAGGATGAGGACCGGAATCATGCAGATCAGGATGACTGCGGCGATCTTGCCGCGGATGCCCAGGTGAAGGCGCACGTTCAACCCCTGCGGGCGGCGCGGGCCCGCACGGCCGTCCGCCTCACGACTTTGCCGGGCGATCGACGTTGACTTTCTCGAGGGCCTCGCGCTCGGTGGCGACGACGTACATGACCTTGTCGAGCCCGGTGATCTTGAAGATCTTGGCGATCGCCGGCTGGCCGGCGACGACGGCGAGCTCTCCGTGGAGCGCCCGAACCCGCTTCTGGTGGTCGGTCAGGATCTTGAGGGCCGTGCTGTCGATATAGGCGACGCCGGCCAGGTTCACCACCAGCAGCGGCCGGGCCGCGCTCGCGGCCGTGCGCAACCCCTCATCCAGGCGCGGGACGGTATAGAGGTCCAGTTCTCCGGCGACATCCAGGATCGTCGTTTCCCCCACGTTGCGGACACCAATCTTCAGCTCCACAGCGCACCTTCCCTCACATTGGGGTGGACTGGAACACCTGCCTGTCTATAGTTCCGCCTCGAAGGCGTCCCTGCCTGCGGCGCGAACGCCGATCGATGCGAGAAGTCCCCCTGCGGGGACTCCAAACCGAAATGGAGCAAACAGCAAGCAGAAGTCGGAGCCAAGGCAGCCCGGAACGCGGCGGCGCGTCACGGTTCCCGCTCGGCATGCAGCGCCACCTGGTAGAGGCCGATGCCCTTGTTCGCGATGGCCGAGGCCGCGAACCCCATGATGAACAGGAACAGCCCCTTCGTCGCCACCAGCAGCGCCAGGCCGCCCGACGGCGATGAGGCGCCCGACGAGGACGACAGCGCGCCGGAGGCGATCAACTCGGTGTAGGCGAAGTAGAAGACGGCCAGGAGCAGAAGGGCTCCAATGAGGAAGACGGCGATCCCCAGGGCTCCCGCGAGCACGCCCCCTCCCCGGTCCGTTCCCATCCGCATCGCGCACCCCCACCTGACCGTCTTCCCGGCTCACTCCACGCGAGCGTGGGCCAGCGCGGTCGCACACGAGCACTCCCGCTTGCGTGGCAGCCGCTCGATCATGGCGAGGAGCAGGCGGCGGAGCCGCTCGTTGTTCTGCTGCATCACCCGAAGCACCGCCGTGTGGGTGACCGGCTCGACGCCGGGATCCCCTTCCACCCCGACGTCGTAGTCGGTGATCAGGGAGATGTTCACGTAACACATCTGCAGTTCTCGGGCCAGGATGGATTCGGGGTAGTTGGTCATGTTGATGACTTCCCAGCCCTGGCCGCGGAACCACCGGCTCTCCGCGCGGGTGCTGAACCGGGGGCCCTGGATCACCACCACGGTTCCGCGGTCGTGCACGGGAATGTCGAGACGGCGGGCCGTCTCCACGGCCAGCGGCCGCAGCGTGGGACAGTACGGATCGGCGGCCGAGACATGGGTGACGATCGGCCCGTCGGCGAAGGTGTCCATCCGCCCCCAGGTCCGGTCGACGAACTGGTCGCAGATCACAAACTCGCCCGGGCGGACGTTGGGCTGCAGGCTGCCGGCCGCGCACGGCCCGAACACCCATTCCACGCCGAGGGAATGCAGCGCCCAGGCGTTGGCCCGGTAGTTGATCCGGTGGGGCGGAAGGCGGTGGGTCCGGCCGTGTCGGGGGAGAAACCCCACCTTGCGGCCGGCGATCTCGCCGAGCATCACGGCATCGCTGGGCTCTCCGTACGGCGTATCCACCTTCACCTCGCGGGCGCCCTCGAGCAGCGAGTAGAATCCCGACCCCCCAAAGACCCCCACCTCGGCCCGTTGCACGGCTGGGCTTCCCTCCTGCGTTAGTTCGGTTCGGATGCGACCTCGTCGGCGATCCGAGACAGCGCCGCTCCGGCATCGTCCCGCACCACGACCTCGGCCTGTCCGTCGAGCGGCGTGGGCTCACGGTTGACAATCACCAGGCTCGCCCCCCGCCGGGCGGCGAGCGCGGGGAGCCCGGCCACCGGATAGACCGCTAGCGACGACCCGACCACCAGCAGAACCCGACACGTTCCACACGCCGAGGCCGCCCGGTCGTAGGCCGCCGCGGGCAGGAGCTCTTCGAACAGCACGACGTTGGGGCGCAGCAGGCCGCCGCACGCCGCGCATCGAGGAAGCGTCCCCGACCGCAGCGGCCCGGCCATCTCCGCGATCGGCCGGAGGGACCCGCACCCGGCGCAGCGGGCCTCGCGCAGGTTGCCGTGCACCTCCACCACGTCGCGCGATCCGGCCCGCTGATGCAGGCCGTCGACGTTTTGCGTCACCACGAGGTGGACGGCGCCGAGCGCTTCGAGCCCGGCGATCGCCCGGTGCGCGGCGTTCGGGGCGGCGCCGGCCAGCGCCGCGAGGCGGGTCTGGTAGAACGCGTAGAACGCCTGCGGGTCCCGGTGGAACGCGCTCAGGGAGGCGACCCGCGCAGGGTCGATGCCGCGCCACAGCCCGGCGTTGGACCGGAAGTCCGGAAGCCCCGACTCGGTGCTGACCCCCGCGCCGGTCAGCACGACGTTGAACGTCCCGCGGCGGAGCAGCGCCGCGATGCGCCGGACCGCGGCGGGCGATTCGACCGGCCGCTCCCCAGCGGAGCGCGCCCGCGGCGCGCGCCGGGTCAGCACAGGCGCCCGCCGTCGTCGAACCGCATCGGCTCGGGCGATTCCACCGAAGCGATGTGCGGCCGTCCCTCCAGTTCACGCACCAGGGGCTCCGACACCCACACGTCCTCCAGGTGGAGCGTATTCGGCGCCCGCACGATCCGCGCCCGAAGCGGATCGGGCAGCCCGAGGCTCCCAAACGCGGCCAGGATGGTGTCCCGCTCGGTGGCCATGACGATCGGGAGCATCGCTCTTTGAACGTACGTGCTGACGATACAGTTCAGGTAGGTCGCGGTAAAGTCGATGCGGTCGACCACCGCCCGGGTGGTGAAGTCGGCCAGGCCGATCCCCTGAGCGTTGCCCTCGGAGGCGTCGGACAGCCGCAGCGCCACGATCCGCTCCGCGTGGGGCGTCTCCGGCTCCGCGAGCCCGGCGATTCGCCAGCGCCCGATGACGTTGACGTCCATGCCGGTGCCGCTGAAGTTCTTGCCGACTTCGTCGACAATCAGGAGGTCCATGCGATCCACCGGCAGTCGGGGCATCGCCGCGCGCGCCTCAGGGAACAACGCCACCTCCTCGGCCGGGATGCGATCGGGGGCGATCCCCACCACCCGGGCGGTCTCATCGTACGCGTTCTCGAGGATGGCGAGGCCGCCCAGGACGCGGCCGCTCCCGATCACGCACTCGGCGATCTCCCGGATCGCGCCCGCCATCTGCCCCGGGCCCTGCTGATGAATCTGCGCGGCGCCCGGGGCCTTGCCCAACCCGACGCCGAGCATCTTCATCACCCCGCTGCCGAACGGATGGCTGAACCCGGTATGGGGTTTGATCCGGTTCACGGCCAGGATCCCGTCGCAGCCCGCCGCCACCCGGTCGCAGTAGGCCACGAATCCGCTCGGTGTCCTCCCCAATTCGACCGTGTCCATGGACGTGCTGAGGGGCGCCCCCACGGCCGCCGGCGTGATCCCCAGGTGCTCGAGGAGACGCCGCTGCCCCTCGTCGGTGCCGCCGCCGTGGCTGCCCATCGCGGCGATGAGCAGGGGGTCGGCCCCCGCGGTCCGCAGCTCGTCCACCACGGTGCGCAAGATCGGCACGATGTCGCGGATCCCCCGGCTCCCCGCGGTTACCGCGATACGCGCCCGCGGGCGAAGCCGCGTTCGGAGATCGAGCCGGCGCAATTCGGTCCGGACGGCGGCCGGGATGTCGTCGAGGCGGGGCCGGGGGAATCGCTGGTGCACCCGGACCATGCGGGGCATGGCGGAGGGCAGGCGAATCCCGACGGGAACGCGCTCGACACCGATCGCCAATGCGGTGCTCCAGAGGGCACGAACAAGATTCCGCGTCGAACAGCCCCGATGGTATCATCTGGGTGAACAACGGGTCAACCCGCCGGCCGAGCAGCTGCGCGGCTGGAGCGGCGTGAGGGCGGGGCGGCGTGCGCCCCACCGCCGCGTTCCTGGCGACTAGCGCCGCTTTGTTCCCCGCAGGCGCGCGATGAAGAGGCGGGCCGCCTGCTCCATCGACGCGGCGCGCAGCGTTTCTTCCTCCGCAAACCGCGCCTCCTCGACCGCCCAGCGATCCGCGGTATCGTAGGACGCATCCGCCTCGGCCCGGGCCGTACGCGACGCCGCCTCCCTCCGGCCGGCCCAGTGCGCGGCGGCGCCGGCGAAGGCGACCAGGCGCTGGCCCAGCGCCGGCAGGCGCCGGAGGGTGATTTCCGCGAGCCACAACCCCAGCGCCGCGCCGGTGAGCGCGGGCCACGCCTCGCGCTCGCCGGTTCCCCGCCCAGGCCGGAAGGCGTCCTCCGGCCGGGCGAGGAACGCGCCCCCGGTCGTCTCGACCAACCGGGAGAGCAGCGCCGGGTTCCCGTCCGGGAGGCGGTACTCGGCGGAATAGGGCACGACGAGCCCGACGGTGCGGGTGGCCGCGAGGCGCCGGGCGTCGTGGGCGGCCAGCGTGAGGGTGTACGTGCCGGGCCGGGGCGCCGGCCACGTGCTCTCATAGCGGCCGGGGCCGGTCTGCTCCAGGACGATCGATCGGCGCTCGCCGCCCGGGCCCGTGACGTCCCCGTTGACATCGAGCCCATCCCAGGGCGCGCCGCCGGGCCGGCGGGCATCGAGGACGGCGCGCGCTTCGCTCCCGCCCGCGCCGACCGCCGCCGCGAGGTGCAGGCCCGCCGCATCAACCGGCAGGGTCCAGCGGATCGCCTGCGACCAGAACCGCGCGACGTCGGGCCAGGACCCCCAGGGGGCGGTCCACCGCAGCCCGTCGTCTGAGGTGAACGCCACGGTGCGCCCCAGCCCGTATCGCCAGGTGGCAAGGAGAGGATCTCGCCGAGGGGTCACGAGGGCGACATCCGCCAGGGGCTTCGCGACCGTGGCCACATATCCGCGGAGCGCCGGCGGGGGGGTGAGCCCCGCCAGGGTCGGTCCCGCGCCGACCGGCGCGGGCACGACCGGCTCCTCGACGATGAACGCCCGCACCGCCATCAACGCCTCGGCGGTAAAGATCTTGGGCACGCTGTACAGATCCTTGGCGACGTAGGCGCGTCCCCCGCCCCACCGGGCGAGGTTGCGCATGAACTCGGTGTCGGCATCCCGGCCGATCGCGACCGAGCTCAGCGTGATCTTGTCGCGGGTCATCGCGGCGACGATCCCGGGAAAGTCCCCGGGGTCGGTGAGGCCGTCGCTCAACACGATGACGTGCCGGATCCTGGCGGGGGTGGCGCGAAGGTACTCCCGGGCGGCCCGCAGAGGCGGGGCCATCACCGTGCCGCCGCCCGCCTTGAGCCGGGCGATCTGCTCCAACACCCGCGACCGGTTCCGGGCCTCGGTCGGCGGCACAAGCCAGCGGTACTCCTGGTCGAAGGTGATGACCCCGATCAGGTCGTGCGCTCCCAGCAGGTCGATCACCGAAGACGCGATCTCTTTCGCCAGCTCCTCTTTGGCGACCTCGGTGCCGAAGGCGTCCATGCTCCCCGACGTATCGATCATCAGGACGATGGCCACGGTGGGCACCGCCACCGTCTGCCGGACGTCCATCGTGACGGGAAGGATCTCCTCGAGCGGGGTGCCGGCGTACCCCCCGACGCCGTAGCTGTGGCCCCCGCCGATGGCGACGAGGCCGCCGCCGGCCGTGCCGACGAACGCGCGGATGGCCTCCTGCTGCGCCTGGGTGAGGTCGAGCGCCGGCACATCGTTCAGCACAAGGCTTCCATAGGGGACGAAGCCGGTCGCCTGCGCCGGCACCTCCTCGGGAAGCCGCACGTCGACGCGCAGTCCCTGGCCGCTGAGCCACGCGGGCAGGCGCGTGGGGCTCGCCGTGACGAAGAGCACGCGGGGCCGGCCCCGCACCACCACGATGGCGTCTCCGTGATTGTTTTCCGAAATCGTGTCGGGGGACGCGGCGACGTCGACACGATACCGGACCGCTCCCTCCCGCCGGGCGATGTCGGAAAACGGGACCGCCGTCTGCCCGGGCGCGAGCCGAACGCGCCGCACCTCTACGGGGTCGCCGTTGCGCGAGAGCGTCACGGCGGCCTCCCCAGGGACCGTGGAGCGGACCACGGCCCGGATCTCGTAGGCTTCCCCCGCGCGGACGTCCTGCGGCGCCGTCAACGCCTCAACCAGCACCTCGTCGGGCCGGCCGGCGGCAATCGGCACCACGTCCACGGCCACCCCGGCGGCGCGGGCCACGCGCGCGGCCGCGGCGGCATCCCCGCGGTTTTCGGCGCCGTCGCTGAGGAGGACGATGCGCCGCGCGCCGGCCTCGCCCAGCATCCGCTGCCCAAGGCCGAGCGCCGCGCCGATGTCGGTCGCGTCCGGATCGATCGGACGGCCCAGGTCCTCGACCGCCGGGTGCGCCTCCACCGGTACCTGCAGCAGCGGACTCCCGGCGAACGCGATCACCCCCGCCCGGTCGTCGCGCCGCATCCGCGAGAGCGCCTCGCGGACGAAGGCGGCCTCGGCGCGCTGCCCCTCGGGGGTGATGCTGAGCGAGCGGTCTACGGCGAAGACCACGGCGACCCCGGCCAGCGGAGCGCGCAGCAGCGGACCGCCGAGCGCGACGATGAGCAGCCCCAGGGTCGCGGCGCGCAGGGCGGTCGCCGCACGCCAGCGCCATCCGGAACGGCGCCGGCCCAGCCGCACCGCCAGCAGCACCAGAGGGAGCAGCAGGAGGGCCGCCGGGTGCGTGAACGCGACCGGGGCGGTCATGCTTCGCCTCCCGGGCGCCGGGTGGCGAGGACCCACTCCCCCACGGCGACGCCCACGGCGCCCAGGAGGAACCAGGGCCACAGGGGCACCTGACTCGAGAGCAGTCCCCCGCCCGGCCCGGCGGGGCGGGCCGTGGCCGGGGCCGTCCCGGGCCGGATGAGTCCGGCGCGCCGGTCGGCGCTGAGCACGGTGATCTCGCGGTCCCCCCCCGGCCCCCGCAGGCGGTAGACGCCGGCGCGGGTCAACGGTGGGAGGAGCAACATCCCCTCTGCCGCCCGCACGACCTGGCGGCGCCCGTCGGGATGGATGAGGTCTGCCGCGGCGGCGCCGCCGGCGGGAACCTGGAGGGCCTCTCCCGCCCGGACTTCCAGCCCCCCTCCGCCGAGCCAGGCCAGGCTGTTGGCCATGAGAATCGGAAAGGCCACGCGCTGTGGAAGATCGGAATCCTGAAGCGCAAACCCGAGCACGAGCGCGCGGATCCCCCCGCCTTCGTACGCCCACAGGAGGGGGACGTCCCCACCGGCCAGCACGCGGCCGCCCTGCGGGGCGAGCGCGAGCGCGCGCGCAACCCGCACGCCGCTCAGGTCGACGTAGTGCAAGATGGGATCGGTCCGGTCCCACGTCGCGAAGCGGGGACCGCCGACCTCGCCCGCCGCGGCCGCCGGGATGTTGGGGGCGACGGCGTCGATCATGAGGTAGTCGCCGGGCGGAACGGGTCCCGGATCCGTGCGATCCAGGATCACGACTCCGAAGGCGCCCCAGGTCCGTGGATCCGCGGTGCGCGTCTCGACGGCGCGGGCGACGGGGAGGACCTGGAGGAGCCGTTCGAGGTAGGGATTCCCCTGGCTCACCAGGAGCACCGCGGGCAGCGGCGCAGGGTCGAGCACCGCCGAGGCGACATCGTCGTCCGGCAGCAGGTCGTGCGCGACGAGCCGGGCCTGAAACACGCCGGAGGCGGGGACCGGGAAGACGACAGTCCGGGAGCCGCCGCCCGGCAGGTCCAGCGTGCCGCGGTACACCTCGGTCCGTTCGTGGGTGACGTCGACCGGGATCCGCCGGGGGCGCCCGCTGAAGTTGTCGACGCGGAGCAGCGCCTCGGCGCCGTCCGGACCGTGCGCGGCGCGGAACATCGTGATCCCCGCGTTGTCGTCGGAGGTGCCAAGGATCCGGTAGACCTCCTGCGGCAGCGCGGGGAGCGGGCCGCGCGCGGCGTCGGTCCAGACCAGGATCCGTCCCCCAGGCCCGAGGGGGTGTTCGGCGGCCAGCGCCACCGCGCCTGAGACGTCGCCCGACGCGTCCTGGGGCTCGAGCCCCCGCAGCGCGGCCGCGATCCTGGCGCGATCGAAGGTCAGCGGGACGAGCAGTTCGGGGCGGGCGCCGGCGATCACCACGCCCGCGCGCTGGCCCGCCCGCAGGCGCGAGGCGGCCTCGAGCGCCTCTCTGCGGGCGCGATCGAAGCGGGTCGGCGAGACATCGCGCGCCCGCATGGACAGGGAGAGGTCGAGCACCAGGAGGAGATCGCCGGGCGCGTACGGGGAGATCACCGCGGGCCGGGCAAGGCCGGTCACCAGGGCCGCCGTCGCGAGGATCTGGAGCAGGAGCAGCAGGCTGCGTTCGATTCGCCGCGACGGGCGGTAGGCGGCCAGGGTCGCCGCGGATCGCTGCCACAGGAGCACGCTGCTGACGGGATGGTCCCTGCGCCGGACGCGCAGCAGGTAGAGGAGGATGAGAAACGGGACGGCCAGCAGGCCCCACAGCGCGGCCGGCGCGCCCAGGGTCACCGGACGAGCCCTCCCTGACGCAGCCACCGCAGGACCAGTGATTCCACGGAGACCGATGTCGTGGTGCGCAGATAGTCGATGCCGTGGTGGAAGCAGAACCGCTCGATGCCGTGGAAGAACGCGTCGCGCGCCGCCGCGTACGCCCGCAGCGCCTCGGCATCCACCGTCACCTCGACCGCGCGCCCCGTCTCGGCATCCACCAGCCGGAGGTCACCGGCGAGACGCGGAGCCAGTTCTTCGTCGGCCAGCAGGTGGATCAGGAACGTCTGAAACCGGCGGGCGCGGGCCAGCAGCAGCGCGCGCTCGTAGCCCCGGGGATCGAACAGATCCGTCAGGAGGACCAGCAGCCCGCGGCGGCGGGACGCGGCCAACTGCCGGCGCATCGCCGCCAGGAGGTCGGTCTCCCCGGAGGGTTCGAGCTTCTCGAGGAACCCGAGCAGGTCCCCGGCCCGCGCGCGGCCCCGCAGACGCTCCAGGCGGGCCCCGGCCGTCGAGGCGAAGGCGCTGACGCCCACCCGGTCGAGGTTGGCGAGGCCGATGTAGCCCACGGCGGCGGCCAGGTGCTTGGCGAGCAGCAGCTTGCTCGGATGACCCGCCGCCATCGACGCGCTGGTATCGACCATGAGGAGGACGTCGAGATCCTCTTCTTCGGAGAAGAGCTTGATGAAGAGGCGGTCGAGGCGCGAGACGACGTTCCAGTCAATATACCGGTAGTCGTCGCCGGGCTGGTACGCCCGGTAATCGTCGAACTCCACGCCGCGTCCGCGGGCGGTGCTGCGTCGCTCCCCGCGCTGCACGCCGCAGACCCGCTTCCGGCTCAGCAGGCTCAGCGCCTCGAGCTTCTGGAGAAAGCCCGGATCAAGCAGCCTCTGCTTGCTGCTGGCTCCACTCTGGTTTGGCGTCCCCGCAGGGGGCAACCTCTGCTTGCTGCTGGCTCCACTCTGGTTTGGCGTCCCCGCAGGGGGCAACCTCTGCTTGCTGCTGGCTCCACTCTGGTTTGGCGTCCCCGCAGGGGGCAACCTCTGCTTGCTGCTGGCTCCACTCTGGTTTGGCGTCCCCGCAGGGGGCAACGATACCGTCATCGCGCCTCGCGCGGCCCGGCCGGGAGATCCGGGGCCTCGACCTCCTGCATGGCCGCCCGGAGCACATCGTCGGCATCCACCCCCTCCGCCTCACCCTCGAAGTTCAGAATGATGCGGTGGCGCAGCGCCGGCAGCGCGAGGGCGCGGACATCTTCGATCGCGACGTTGAACCGCCCGAGGGCGAGGGCGCGAACTTTCCCGGCGAGGATCAACGCCTGCATCCCGCGCGGGCTCGCTCCGTGGCGGACGAAACGGCGGGCCAGCGCGCAGGCGCCGTCCGACTCAGGATGCGTCGCCAGCACCAGCCGCGCCGCGTACTCGCGCACGTGGCCGGCGACGGGGACCTGGCGGACCAGCAACTGCAGCCGCCGCACGGCCGCGCCGTCGGCGACCCGCCGCACCGCGGGCTCGTCGGGCCCCGTCGTCCGATCGATGATCGCCTGCAGATCCTCCAGGCCGGGGAACGGCACGCGAAGCTTCAGCAGGAATCGATCGAGCTGGGCTTCCGGCAGTGGATAGGTGCCCTCCATCTCGATCGGGTTCTGGGTCGCCAGAACGAAGAAGGGCTCCTCGAGCCGGCGCGACTCGCCGGCGACCGTGACGGCGTGTTCCTGCATCGCCTCGAGGAGCGCCGACTGCGTCTTCGGGGTCGCGCGATTGACCTCGTCTGCCAGCACGATCTGGGCGAAGATGGGCCCGGGCTGAAACTCGAACCGCCGGCGGCCGGCGTCGTCCTGCACGACCAGGTTGGTGCCGAGGATGTCGGCGGGCATGAGGTCGGGCGTGAACTGGATGCGGGAGAACCGCAGGTCCAGCGTCTGGGCGAGGGTCCGGACGAGAAGGGTCTTCCCGAGCCCCGGGACCCCCTCCAGGAGCACATGCCCCCCGGCCAGCAGCGCCGTGATGACGAGGTCGAGCGCTTCCCGCTGGCCGACGATGACCCGGGCGAGTTCCCCGCGAAGCGCCTCGCACGCGGAACGAAGATCCTCGACCTCGCGGGAGACGGGATCGTTCATGGGGCGGCGGTCCCCAAGGTTTCGAAGTACCGGCGAATCATGGTCAGGTAGGCGGGCGGAATGGGCTCCTGGCCGAGCGCGCGATCGTTCTCGTGCGCCACATCCGCCGGCACCGGAGCCGCCGGGATGCGCGGGGATCCCATCCGCCCGGGCGCCAGCAGGTCTCGCGCCGCCGCCGGTCCCTCGCCTTGCCTGCCGGTCAGGTGCTTCTCGATTGGGGTCACCCCGGGCCGCCGGGTCGGCGCGCCCGGAGCCGGTCCGCGCCCCTCGCCCGGCAGGCTCCCCTGGTTGGGCCCGGGCGGCGGAGGCGCGCCGGCCTCCGCACCCGGCGTCACGGGGTTGGGGCCCGCCGCGGCCGGCGCCGTCACGGGCTCCGCCGGAGATGGTTCTGTCGTCGCGGCGCTGCCGCCGAGCGGCCCTCCTCGGGCGATCCGGTCCGCGGAGGTCTGCACCTGCCGCTGCGCCTCGCCGAGCGCCTGCGCATCCCCCAGCATCCGCTCGAGACTCCGAAGATCCGCAGCGGCGTCGCCGAGCGCCGTGGCCCCCGCCGGCAGCCGGCCGAGCTCCACGTCGCGGCGCGCCGCCTCGAGACTGCGCCGGGAAGAGGCGGGCGCGTTCATGTCGTCCAGCGACTCGGACAACCGGCTCAAGCGCCGCGAGAGGTCTTCGCGGGCTTCCGGCGCGCTCCGGCTTTGGAGCGCGTCCGCCAGCGTTTCCAATTCGCGTATCGCCTGCTGGAAACGCTCGGGCCCGGCGGGAATCGCCGGCGCGCGCGCATCGCGCGCGCCGGATGTTCCCCGGGACCCTGCGGCCGCGATGCGGCGCTCGATCCGGTTCTGCGCCGTCTCGAGCCGGCGGGTCGCCTCCCCGAGGAGACCCAACGCCTCCTCGCGGGAGATGCGCGCGCCCAGGAACCTCCGTCCGAGGTCCCGGAGCTGCGGTGCGGTCCGGCGGGCCTCCGGAAGCCCGCGTGTTTGCGCCGCCGCGTCGAGCTGCCGGGCGATCGTCACGAGCGCGCGGCCTTCGCTGTGGATCACCGCGGCAGTGCGGGCGGCCGGCCAGCCGGGAATCGTCCAGCCCTGGAGGAACTGCGCCCACAGGACGAGACCGACCGCGCACGCCACGATCATCCAGCTCTCCTTCGGGACCGCAACCGGCGCGGCCGCGCGCGGGACGATCCCCTGCGCGACCTCCGCGGCATCAGCGATCTGGAGGCGCGCCATCCCGCCGGGCCCCGCGGCCGCCGGAGCGGCGGCAAGGAGCTCCACGGCCGTGCTCAGGCGGTCTGCCAGCCCGAGCCGCCGGTCCGTCCATCGAGCCGCCGCAAGCATCCCGGGACGGCGCAGCCGGACCAGCAGCGCCAGGCCGGCGACGAGGCCCGCCGCTTCCACCGCCACCACCGCGCGAATGGGAAACCGTATCGGCACGGCCATCGTGGCCAGCGCCCACCCCAGGGTCGACCACGCCGTCACGGCGGCGGTCCGCGCGACCCAGCGGAGCGCGCGGTCGACGGCCAACCGCCGCTGCACGCGGCCGAGCAGGCGCCCGAGGAGTTCGGCTTCGCGCGTCATGCCGCCGCCAGCCTCCGCAGTCGCCCCCAGGTCCAGAGCCCGCAGAACGCCCCCAGCCCCGCATACGCCGCGACCGCGATGGCCGGCGGGAACCCGCCCGCCGCCGCCGTGGTGGCCTCGACCGGATTCAGCGACCGCAGCGAAGATGGAAGAAGGGTGGTGCCGGCAAAGATCGCCAGCAGCGTCATCCAGTGGGCCACCGTCCGCGAAAACTCCGCCTCGAAGAGCACGCTGTACAGGAGGCCCATCTGCCCGATGCCCCAGGCGACCACGGCGATCAGCCCCGCCGCGGAGAGCAGCGAGCCGATCGGGATCTGCCGGATCGCCGCGGTCAGGACGAGCAGCGGAGCCCCGAGCAGCAGCCAGTAGAGGATCGTGACGAGGGACGACAGACTCTTGCCGCCGACGATCACTGCGGCCGGGAACGGCGCGAAGACGAGATCGACCGCCGCCTTCTCGCCTTCCACCAGGATCTCCTGGGCGAGACACGCGGACGCGTAATAGGTGAGGAGCACGATCTGGACCCAGAGCACCGCCACGGACAGGCTGGGGTCGCGCGATCCCGCGAGCCGTCCGAGTTCCGGCGGGAGACCCAGGAACACCAGGGCCCCGAGGACGCCGAGGTAGACGGCCTCGAGGACCCAGACTTTGGGGCTTCGGCTTCGGGCCCGGAGATCCCCACGCAACACCGGATTCCCCACGGCGCCCTCCTGCCTACCTCCGCTCCAGGGGTACCAGCAGGACGGTCAGCCGCTGGCCCGGCGCTCCCGCGCCTCCGAGCGTGAACACCGGCGCGATGCCGTCGAGCTCACCGGCCAGCACCGGTGTTGCGCCTTTCAGTATAGCATCGGCCCCAGCCCCCTCAAAGATCACGTCCCGCACGCGCGCCGACCAATCCGACGACGGCCGCCCGTCTGAGGCAGCGGCGATCCATCCGTCGGGCCGGAGGTCGCGCAGGGTGCGGCCGGCGGGAAGATCGGCCAGCGGGTAGAGCCGGTCGCGCCATCGGAGCTCCACACGGCTGGCGCGGAGGGGTCCCAGATCCACCGCGAGGCTGCGCCCGTCACGGGAGAGCACCGCGGAGGCGGACAGAGGGATCGCGCCGACCGCCAGAAACGGGCGCGGCGGATCGCCGGAGCGCAGCACCCCCGTGAGCTCAGAGCCGGCGCGGCCGAGAACGACCCGCAGGTCGCTCGCCGGAGTCAGCGGTTCGGCGAGCATCTCCGCGGGGGCGGCCGTGACACGGTAACGGCCGCCGTACGGCACCGCGACCGCGGCGACGGTCGTGGCGCGCGCGCTCCCTGCCCCACCCCCGGGCTCGATGATGGTCACCTGCGCCAGCGTTGCCGAACGGTCGCGGACCATCCCGGCGAGGACCGGAAACGCCCCCAGCGCGGCGAGCACGATGAGCAGCGCAGCCGCCGCCCCTGCGACCGTCGGTTTCCAACGGCGCAGGCCCAGCAGCAGCGCGACGTAGAGGAGGATCGCGCCGAGGACCTGCGCGTGCACCGCGGGATCGAGCGGCGTGCCTGCCGCCAGACGCGCGGCCAGCCCCTCCGCATCGACGCGCGGCGCGGGCTCGCTCCCCAGCGCCTCCTCCCACAGCCGCAGGCGGCCGCTCCACTCCGCGAGCGGCGGCCGCCACGGATCGAAGCCCCAGATGATCACCTGCCCCACCCCCGGTCCCGGGCCTGCGGACGCGATCACCGGGACGCCGCTCAGATCGACGTGCCCCGCCCCCGCTCGGGGCCGCAGCGTCGCGACCGTCAGCGGGCCGGAGGGCATGGTGCCCCCGTAGTGCCCGGCAAGCCCGGCGGCCGATGGCAGCGCCCGAACGGGCCCGACATCCGCCGGGAGGAGAGGATCGAGGGCCGCGGGCAAGGCCGGCCCGCGCCCGCCCGGCGATCCTGCCGTCTCCGCGCTCTGCGCGGCCGCCGCGGATCGCGCAACCACCAGGAGGCGCCCGCCCAGGCGCACCCATCGGAGGAGCGCCTGTTGTTGGGCGGCATCGAGGGCCGCCGGATCGAGGTCCCGGATCACGAGGAGATCCACCGCGGCGTACTCCTGCCAGCGCCGCGGCAGCGCCTCCGCGGTGACGTAGGCGACCGCCACGCGCCCGGGAAGCCGGTGCAGCGCCGCAAGTCCCGTGGGGTCGTCGGAGACCGCCACCACCAGGCGGCCGCCGACGTGCTCGGGCGAGACGGCCGCGGAGGTCCCGAGCACCTGCTGCCCGCGCACCGTCACCCGGACCTTCAATGGGCGCCGGGGGTCACTGATCACGACCGGCGCCTCAACCACCCGGACCGTGTCCGCCACCGACTCGAACGGGACGGCGGTCGTGGTCACGACCTGTCCCGCCTGGGGGCCGAGGGCCGGCGCGTCGACGACCATCTCCGCGGGGCCCGAGGCAGGCAGCGGAGGCAGCACGACCTCGAGGGGAAGCGGCACACCGATCTTCACGATTCCGCCAAAACCCAGCCGGACATCGAGCCGTCGGTCCGCTCCGGAGGAGGACGCCGCCCGGGCGTGGGCAAGCGGCGGAGGAGGGAAGAACACCGCGGGCCGGTAGAGCAACGCGAGCCCGCAAAGCACGAGGAGGGCATGGCCGGACCGCCACGCCCTCGCCCGCCGCATCAAGTTATGAGGCCTTGGTGTCGCCTCCCGACCCGGAGGCTGGGGAGGAATCCTTGGAGGAGCCTTTCGAGGAGCTTTTCGACGCGCCTTTGCCGGTGGACGTCGCCGAGGATGCGCTCTTGTCCGTGTCCGTGGACGTCTTGGCCGACGCCTTGCCGTCTCCGTCGGACGGCCGGGGAGTCTTGCGGTAATCGTTGATGTGGAATCCGGGCCCCTTGAAGATCAAGGCGGGCGCGGAAAACACCCGGCGCGCCGGACCCCCGCACCGTTCGCAGCGATCGACCGTGTCGCCCACCGCGTGCACCACCTCAAACTGATGCTTGCATCGTGTACAGCGATATTCGTATGTTGGCAAACCACCTCACCTGACCTCTGCGTCACTGCTCACTTGTGCCGCTACCTTATTGTTGTCTCCACCCCGCGCGCCTGTCAAGTCACCTGCGGCGCGGGTCATGCGCCACTGAACGCCAGGAGAGGGCCGGCGCGATCAGGACGTCCGCACGGGAAATAGGGAACAGGCACCCCGGAGCGCCGCGGGCGCTTCGCGAATCGCCGGGAATGACCCCGGCCGTGTCAGCAGATGCTGTACTTGCCCGCGGCGAGGTCCCGGCAGAACACCTGGATCCCGGCCAGCTCGCGCTCCACGACCTCGTGGACGTGCCGCTCCACCGCGCTCTTCCGGGCCCCCTTCGCGACAATGACCTGGGCGGCCGTCACGGGTTCATTGATCGGCTTGCCGATCTGGCTGACCATCCAGATGTACACTTCGCGGACGCCCGGGACCTCCTCGGCCACCTTCTGCGCGACCTGGTGGGTGAACACCGAGTAGATCTTGCCCACGTGCGACACCGGGTTCTTGCCGGCGGCCGCCTCGGTCCCCATCGGGCGGTTGATCGAGATGACGCCGTTGACCTTGTTGCCCCGGCCGATCTGACCGCTGTCCCCGGATTCCGCGGAGGTCCCCAGCACCGAGAGGTAGATGCCGCCGACGCCCCGTCCCGGCTCGTCGAGGGTGTTCAGGTCGAAGATGATCTTGTCCATCGTCGTCCGCTTCGAGAGGAACGCCATCACGGCTTCGTAGATCTGCTGCTTGCGGCGGAAATACTGGGCCTCGCTCTCGATGAAGCGGTCCACGAACGCCACAGCCGAGGTGAGACGGAGTTCGCGTCCCAGCCGGACGCCCATCACTTTGACGTCCTCGCCGGCCTCCGGGAACTCCTCTTTGAAGGTCCGGGAATTGATGAACTGCTCCGTCTCGCGAACCAGGCGCTCCGTCTCGGTCATCGGCCAATACCCGACCGCCGCGGACGTGTCGTTGGCGCCAATGGTCGACCGGCTGAAGATGTCCACGAGCTCGGCCGACCCCGGCTTGATCTCCAACTGGTACGTCATATGTGGACCGTCCATCGTGTCGGGTCCGCCCGGATCCACGAACCGGAGATTCTCGCGCAGCCAGTTCTTCGCCGTCCGGATCGCGATCTCCCGAATCGGCACCTCCCGGCCGTTGAGCCCATCGGTGGCCCGATCGCCAAAGATGAGCTTCATCGGCTCGCGGACGATACCGCCGCCGAACCGGACCTCGGCGTCCCCCGCCACGAGAAAGGCCTTGTCGATGTTGTGGTGGAGGATCCGGCCAAACTGGCTCACGTATTCTTTGCTGAGCTCGATCGACACGCGGTCCATAATGGCATCGCAGATCGAGTCGGGGTGGCCGATCCCCTTGCGCTCCACCATCTCGACCTGCAATTCACTCACCGGCATCCCCTGCAGGGTTTCTACCCGGATGCTGCACATATGGTTCTCCCCCGTGTTCTCTCTGTACACGATAACGTGTGTCCGCCGCTGCCTGATTCCGGTGGGCAACCTCTGCTTGCCGTCATCTCTACGTCGGTTTGGAGTCCCCGCAGGGGGCAACCTCTGCTTGCCGTCATCTCTACGTCGGTTTGGAGTCCCCGGAGGGGGCAACCTCTGCCTGCCGTCCCCGGAGGTGTGGCGTTCGGGACGAGGTGAAAATTTCCTGCCCGGGCCGCGGAGGGGACGCCTGTCACCGCCGCTGCCCGCCGGCGAAGACCCCGGCCAGCGCCATGCCGCTCGCGAACCCGCCAACGTGCGCCCACCAGGCGACGCCGCCCGCCGTGGGAACCCCGAGCGTGGCCAGCCCCGAGGCCAGCTGCAGGAACACCCACACCGGCAGAAACAGCACCGCGGGCACCCACACGAACCGCACGAACACGAACAACAGCCAGACGAGCAGCTGCACCCGCGCTCTCGGGTACAGCAGCAGGTAGGCGCCGAGGACCCCGGCGATCGCGCCGCTGGCGCCGATCGTCGGCTCGGTCGACAGCGGATTGGCGAGCACATGGACGAGGTTCGCGATCGCGCCGCAGATGAGGTAGAAAACGAGGAACGGGCCGTGCCCCATCGCATCCTCGACGTTGTCCGCGAAGATCCACAGGAACAGCATGTTGCCGAGGAGGTGCGTCCAGCCTCCGTGCAGGAACAGGCTCGCCCCCAGCCGGACCGGGAACGCCGCGGGCGTGGGGACCGCGACCCCGGTGACCTGCGCCGGAATCACCCCGAACGTCGTAAACAACCGCTTCACCTCGACCGGCGACGGGAGCGCCAGCGTATAATAAAACGCCGCCGCGCACGCGCCCATCACCAGGGACATCGCGACAGGAAAGGTGCGGGATGGGATGTCGTCGCGGAGGGGGAAGATCACCGACGCGGATCAGGGGAGGATCCCGACGGGGACGGGCTCACCGCGCGGCCTGGGCCGCCTGCTTCTCGCGCACCACGGCTTCGACTTCCTTCATCAACCCCTCGAGGAGCCGGTCCTCCGGGAGGCTGGCGACGATCTTGCCCTTCCTGAAGATGAGCCCCATCCCCTTGCCGGCGGCGACCCCCAGGTCGGCCATCCGCGCCTCCCCGGGTCCGTTGACGGCGCACCCCATCACCGCCACCTTCACGGGGACCGGGTACTCCCGGAGGCGGCGCTCCACCTCCTCGGCCAGCGCGATGATGTCGACATCGGCCCGCCCGCACGAGGGACAGGCCACGAGGATCGGCCCCCGGAGGCGCAGGCCGAGCGACTTCAGCACCTCGAAGCCGGCCTTCACTTCCTCGACCGGGTCGGCGGCCAGCGACACCCGAATCGTATCGCCGAGGCCCCGGGAGAGGATGGCGCCCAACCCGACGGCGGATTTCACCGTCCCGGCCCACACCGTCCCGGCCTCGGTGATGCCCACGTGGAGCGGATACGGGGCCGCCGCGGCGATCTTCACGTAGGCGGCGACCGCCATCTCCACATCGCTGGCCTTCACGGAGATGACGATGTCGTGGAAGTCGAGGTCCTCGAGGATCTTGATCTCGTCCAGGGCGCTCTCGACCAGCGCGTCGGCGCACGGCTCCCCGTACTTGCGGAGCATCTCCTTCGACAGGGATCCGATGTTCGCGCCAACCCGGATCGGCACGCCCCGGCTCTTCGCTTCGCGGGCGACGGTGCGCACTCGATCCGCGGCCCCGATGTTGCCGGGGTTGAGGCGCAGCTTGTCGACCCCGGCTTCCAGGGCGCCCAGCGCCAGACGGTAGTCGAAGTGGATGTCCGCGACCAGGGGCAGCCGGATCCGGGACTTGATCCGGCCGAGGGATGCGGCGGCCGCCTTGTCCGGCACGGCGACGCGGACGATCTCGCACCCGGCCGCCTCGAGGGCCTCGATCTGCGCGACGGTGGCCTCGACATCGCGGGTGTCGGTGGTGGTCATCGACTGGACGGAGACCGGCGCCCCGCCGCCGATCGCGACCTGTCCGACCTTCACGCGCCGCGTGTGTGTGCGATCCATCCCCCACCCCGAGTCGTGTTCGGCTTCCTCATTGTAACATCACGCCGCCCGCCCAGTCATGACCCGCGACGTCCCGCCGCGCACGCGGACGGGCCTCACGCCGCCGGCCCGCGTCAGGGCAGGGGAATGTGAACCGGATGGATGATGTCCCGGACGGTCAGGGCGATGATCAGGCACAACAGCAGCGCCAGGCCGACCAGGTGGATGTACCCCTCGCGGCGAGGATCGACCGGACGCCTCCTCAGCCCTTCCACGATCAGAAAGGCCGCCCGCCCCCCGTCGAGCGCCGGCAGGGGGAACAGGTTGAAGAGCCCGATGATGATGCTGAAAAACGCGGTGATATACAAAAAGGTCTCGGCTCCGGATTGGGCCGCCTGGCCGAGCACCTTGACCGCGGTGTACGGGCCGCTCAGCTCGCCGATCAACCGGCCGGACATCGCCAGCCCGCCGATCGCCGCCAGGTACGAGGCGATATCGCGGCCCGTGGTCACGGCCCCCCATCCGAGCGCGCGCACGGGGTCGAGATGCTCCCGGATGACGGACGGCGAGAACCCCGTCAACCACACGCGCTGCCGCGCATCGTACTGGGTGGGGACGTGGATCTCCAACCGGGAGCCATCCCGCCGGACGAGGACGGTGAGCGTCCGGCCCAGCGCGGCCTGACCCGAAGGAGGCTGCGCCGGAGGCGTGGGGTTGCTCGAATGAATCGTGCGGACGATCTCTTCCCCGTCCCGCATCGGCCGGCCGTCGATCGCGATGATGACGTCGCCCGGCCGCAGGCCGGCCCGCTCGGCGGGGTAACCGGGAAGCAGCGTCCCGACCCGGGTGCTGACCCCGATCGGCACCCCAAACGACACCGCCACGATCCCCAGGAGCAGCACCGCGAGCAGGAAGTTCATGACGGGCCCCGCGCAGACGACCGCCAGGCGCGCCCCCACGGATTTCGTGCGGAACGAGCGATCGGGAGCCACCTCGGGCTGTCGGACGTCGAGATCCTCCCCGGCCATGTTCACGTAGCCGCCGACCGGCAGGAGGTTGAGCGCGTAGGTCGTCTCCCCTCGGGTGACCGCCCAGAGGCGCGGCCCGAACCCGATGGCAAAGGTATGCACGATAATCCCCACGCGTTTCGCGACGATCAGGTGGCCCAGCTCGTGGACGAGAATCATCAATTCCAGCGCCAGGATGGCGAGAACGACTGTGGACACTCAGGCTCCTCCCAAACTCACGGAGTGGGCACCGGCCATTGTCCCTATTGTTCCCTCTTTTCGCTCCGTTTGGTCCCCACGGCCGGTCACGCGACCTGCGCCGCCGCCTCGGCCGCTTCGCGCGCGTCCCGATCCGCCCCCAGCACCGCGTCCAACGAAGACGCCGGGACCAGCCGGTGGCTGTCGAGCACCCTGCGCACCAGCCGCGCGATGTCGGGGAAGCGGATTCGCTGCTCGAGGAACAGGCGCACCGCCACCTCGTTCGCGGCGTTGAGCACCGCCGGCGCGGTCCCTCCGCGCAGCAGCGCCTCGCGCGCCAGGGTGAGGCAGGGAAACCGGACGGGGTCCGGCGCCTCGAAGCTCAGCGCCGTCAGCGTCCGGATGTCGAGCCGCGTCACCGGGCTCGGGCGGCGCTCGGGGTAGGTCAGCGCGTACTGCACCGGCACCCGCATGTCCGTGGGGCCGAGTTGGCCCAGGAACGACCCGTCCACGAACTCGACCAGCGAGTGCACGATGCTCTGCGGATGGACCACGACCTCGATCGCCTCCGGGGCGACGCCGAACAGCCAATGGGCCTCGATGACCTCCAGTCCCTTGTTCATGAGCGTCGCCGAGTCGATCGTCACCTTTGGGCCCATCGCCCACGTGGGATGGCGGAGGGCCTCCGCGGGGCCGACGGTGTCGAGGGCGTCGGCCGGCAGGCGCAGGAACGGGCCCCCGGATGCCGTCAGCCACAGGCGCGCGACATCGTGGCGGGCGCGGCCGTCGAGGCACTGGAAGATCGCCGAATGCTCGCTGTCGACCGGCAGCAGACGGGCGCGGGTCCGCTGCGCCGCGGCCGTCACGAGCGCTCCCCCGGCGACCAGCGCTTCCTTGGTCGCCAGGGCCACATCCGTTCCCCCGCTGAGCGCGGCCACGGTGGGCGCGAGCCCCGCCGCTCCCGCCACCGCCACCAGGACCAGATCGGCGCCCGCTTCGGCCGCCAGGGTGGCGAGCCCCTGGGAACCCACGAGGATCTCCCCGCGCCAGCCGGGCGTGCCGGTGCGCAGCCGGGCGGCCCCGTCCGCGGTCCCGACCGCGACCGCCGCCGGTCTGTGCTCGCGCACCTGCTCGATCAGGCGCGGAATGTTGGCGCGCCCCGCCAGCGCCACCACCTGCACCTCGCCGGGACGCCCTTGGAGGTGCCGGACCACGTCGAGCGCGGTGCGGCCGACGGAGCCGGTCGAGCCCAGGATGGCGAGACGGCGCGTCATGCGTTCGGCCACCACAGCATCGTCACGTACCCCACGACCATCGCAAACAGAAGGCCGTCGAAGCGGTCCAGGATCCCGCCGTGTCCCGGGAGAATCCGCCCGGCATCTTTCACCCCGACCTCCCGCTTGATCGCCGACTCCCAGAGATCGCCCAAGATGCTCGCGCCCGCGCACAATCCGCCCACGGTGGCCGCCATGGGGAGCGGCATCCGGAACAACGCGCCGCACAGCATCCCCCCGGCCACCCCGGCCAGCACGCCGCCGGCCGCGCCCTCCAGGGACTTGTTCGGGCTGACCAGGGGGAGCAGCTTGTGCCGGCCCGCGGCCAGGCCGACGAAATACGCGGCGCTGTCGGCGGCCCAGACCACCAGGATGACGAGCAGCGCCGGGGCGGGGCCGCCGGTGTGGCCCGGGCCGATCGGGAGCGCCCGAAGCCTGAGGATATAGCTGAACAGATAGCCGACGTAGAGCGCGCCGAGCACCGTGAGCCCGGTGTTCGCCAGCACGCGGTCGGGCCGGCCCCGCGGGAGCTGCGCCGCGACCGTCGAGACGAGCAGCGCGGGCAGGATCAGCGATTCCCACGTCTGGGGCCATGCCGCCGCGACGGCAAAGAGCACTCCGGCGATCATCCCGGCCGCGCGGACCGGCCGGTACCCGGCGCGCTCGGCCATCCGGTAAAATTCGTTGAGGCCGATCACGATCAGCCCGGCGGTGCCCAGGACCAGCCACGGGGTCCCCAGGACAACCGCCAGGAGGGTCAGGGGCATCCCGATCGCCGCGGTGGCCAGCCGGGTCGCCAGCCTGTGGGATCCCGCCCCGGCGGCCGGATGGTCGCGCGAGGCGCCGGTGTGCTCGGAGAGGCCCGTCGCCTGGAACAGGCTATCCAAGATCCACCCCGCCAAACCGCCGGGTGCGGGTCTGGAAGCGCCGGATCGCTTCGAAGAGATCCAGCTTCCGAAAGTCCGGCCAGTGGATGTCGGTGAAATAGAGCTCGGCGTAGGCGGCCTGCCACAGGAGGAAATTGCTGAGCCGGTGCTCTCCCCCGGTGCGGATCAGCAGATCCGGATCGGGCAGGTCGGGCGCGAACAGGCGGCGCTCAAACGCGCGCTCGTCGATGTCCGCGACCGTGAGCCGGCCCTCCACGACGTCCCGCGCCAGCCGCCGGGCCGCTTCGGTGATCTCGCTGCGGCCGCCGTAGTTGAGCGCCAGGTTCAAGGTGATCTGCGTGTTGCGCTGGGTGAGCGCGACGACCTGCGCGATGGCCGCCTGCACGCCCGGGGGCATCGCGTCGAGCAGGCCGGACGCCCGAAATCGCACGCCGTTCTGCTGCAGGTCCAGCGCCTCCTCCTTCGCCGCCTCGACCATCAGGGTCATCAGCGCCTCGACTTCATCGCGGGGCCTCCGCCAGTTCTCGGTGCTGAAGGCGTAGAGGGTCAGCACCTCCACCCCGCACTCCCGGGCCCCCTCGAGGGCGCGCCGCAGCGCTTCGCGCCCCACGCGGTGTCCTTCCAGCCGGGGGAGGCCCCGCAGCTCCGCCCACCGGCCGTTGCCGTCCATGATCACGGCAATGTGCCGCGGCATCCGCGACGGATCGAGGGCGGCGCGGAGCGTCTCCTCGCGCCCCGCCAGGTCGGCTACCGTGCGGTCCTGGATCCTGCCCACTCAGTCGCTCCCTATGGGCGGCGTCTGATGCATCGAGGCCCCCTCAACCGAGGGGGCCGGCCGTGCTCCCCATGCCAGCCAAGCCGGAATCCGGGGGGCCGATCACACCCGCGCGTCGTCCGAGCGCTCGCCGCACACGACAAGGATCAGCCGTCCGTCCGCGTCCACACGCTGCCGGACGACCCGCCGGGGATCCCGGAGGCCCCGGCGGGGCGGGCGGGTCTCCACGACCGCGCCCACCGTCCATCCCGCGCCGTCGGCCGCGCGCTGCGCATCTTCCAATGTATACCCCACAACGTCGGGAGGACGACCGGCAGGCCGCTCCGGCGCATGCCGCGGGCCCGGCATCAGACCTCCATGATCTCCGCTTCCTTCGCCGTGACCAGCGAGTCGATCTCTTTCGTGAAGCGGTCGGTCAGCTTCTGCAGCTCATCCACCGCCCGGCGGCGGTCGTCCTCGGAGACCTTCCCGCTCTTCTCCAGCTGCTCCACCTTGTCCTTATGATCGCGGCGGATGTTGCGGATCGCGACCTTGCCTTCTTCGGCGTGCTTGCGGACGACCTTCACCAGGTCCCGGCGGCGCTCTTCCGTCAGGGCCGGAATGGCAAGCCGGATCACCGTCCCGTCCGTCGACGGGGTGAGCCCGAGCTCGCTCTTCAGGATCGCCTTCTCGACCTCTTTGATCAGATGCTTGTCCCACGGCTGCACGACCAGCATCCGGGGATCGGGCACGGTGACGCTGGCGACCTGATTCACCGGGGTGGCCACGCCGTAGTAGTCGACGGTGATCCGTTCCAGCAGCGCGGGGCTGGCGCGGCCGGTGCGCACGCCGGCAAACTCCCGCTTCGTGACATCCACGGCCTTTTGCATGTGGACCTTAGCGTCGTTGATCGCGTCCTGGACCACCCGCACTCCCTCCCACCAGGGTGCCGATGTCCTCTCCCCGTACCGCCCGCCGCAGGTTGCCCGGATGCGTAATGTCGAAGACCACAATCGGCATGTCGTTGTCCATGCAGAGCGAGGTCGCCGTGGCGTCCATGACCTTGAGGCCGCGGTTCAGCATCTCCATGTAGTCGAGCGTGTCGAACCGCACGGCGTCCGTGCTCCCGCGCGGGTCCTTGTCGTAGACCCCGTCGACCCCCTTCTTGGCCATCAGGATCGCGCTGGCCTCGATCTCGATCGCCCGCAGCGCCGCGGCCGTGTCGGTCGTGAAGTACGGGCTGCCGGTGCCGCCGGCGAAGATGACCACCCGGCCCTTCTCGAGATGCCGCACCGCCCGCCGCCGGATGTAGGGCTCGGCGACCTGGCGCATCTCCACCGCGGTTTGCACCCGCGTCTCGAGGCCCTCGCGCTCCATCGCGTCCTGGAGCGCCAGGGCGTTGATGACCGTGGCGAGCAGTCCCATGTAGTCCGCGGTCGCGCGGTTGAGGCCGGTGCGCTCGGCGAACTGCACGCCCCGGACGATATTGCCCCCGCCCACGACGATGGCCACGTCCACCCCGTCGTCTCGGACGGACTTGACCTCGCGCGCCACCAGGTGCAGCACCTGCGGGTCGACGCCCGTCCCGCCGGGGCCCGCCAGCGCCTCCCCGCTCAGTTTGAGCAGGACGCGCCGGTAGGCGGGCCGCGCCACTCTGGCCGTCATTCCCCTAATCGGAAGCGGGCAAAGCGCCGGACCTGGATGTTCTCGCCGGTCCTGGCGATCACTCCCTTGATCAGGTCGCCGACCGTCTGGTTCGGGTCGCGGATGAACGGCTGGCTCAACAGGCAGACGGTCTGGTAGAACGTCTCCAGTTGCGCGTCGGCGGTGGCCTCGGCCTCCGCCTGCGTCTTTCCCTCGGTGCGCGCCTTCGCCGCGTAGGCGGCCCGCTCGGCCCCGATCACGTCGGCCGGTACGTCCTCGCGCGCGACATACCGGGGGTCGCTGGCCGTCACCTGCAGGGCAATGTCGTGCGCCAGCGACTTGAAGTCCGGGGTCCTGGCCACAAAGTCCGTCTCGCAGTTGATCTCCACCAGGGCGCCCAGCCGGCCTTCGCCGTGGATGTACGCGGTGACCAGCCCCTCCTTGGCCACGCGGCCGCTCCGGCGGGCCGCGGCGGCCAGCCCTTTGGCGCGCAGGAGCATCTGGGCCCGCTCGAGATCGCCCCCCGCCTCCTCGAGGGCGTTCCGGCAGTCCATCACCCCCGCGCCCGTGCGCGCGCGCAGTTCCTTGACTTGATTCGCGCTGATCTCCAACCCTGCTGTCCTCCGCATCTAGGCTTGAACCTCTTCCTCTTCCACGACCTCCACCGCCTCCACCGGCTCCTCGACGGCCTCCTCAGGCGGCGGAGCCATGGGCGCCGGCTCGACCTCCTCGCCGTCTGCGGCGACCGCCGCTTCCTCCTCGACCACTTCGGCCTTGCGCCGCTCCTCGTAGCCCTCCTGGGCGGCGTTGGCGATGCGGTTCGTGATCAGCCGGACCGCCCGGATCGCATCGTCGTTGCCCGGGATGGGGTAGTCCGCCTCGTCCGGATCGCAGTTGGTGTCGATGATCGCCACGATCGGGATCCGGAGCTTCCGCGCTTCGGCGATCGCGATGTGCTCCTTGCGGGTATCCACCACGTACATCGCCGCCGGCAGGGACTTCATCGCGGCGATCCCGCTGAGGTATTTCTCCAACCGGGCCAGTTCGTCCATGAGGTGCGCCTGCTCGCGCTTGGGCAGGATCTCCAGCGTCCCGTTGTCCCGGATTTCGATGAGTTCCTTCAGGCGGTCGATCCGGCTCTTGATCGTGTTGAAGTTCGTGAGCATGCCGCCGAGCCAGCGCTGGTTCACGAAGAACTGGTGCGCGCGGGTCGCCTCTTCGCGGATCGCGTCCTGCGCCTGCTTCTTGGTCCCGACGAACAGGACCGACCCGCCCGCCGCGACCGTTTCCCGCACAAATTTATAGGCCCCCTCGATGAGGGGGACCGATTTCTGCAGATCGATAATATGAATCCCGTTGCGCTGCGTAAAGATAAACGCCGCCATCTTGGGGTTCCACCGCCGGGTCTGATGGCCGAAGTGGACCCCCGCCTCGAGCAGTTGCTTCATCGTCACAACCGGCACTCGCGTTCCATCTCCTTTCCGGTTCGCCTCCGCCCCCCTCATCCCGCGCCGGAACCCGGGGGACGTCCCGGCTCTCGCCAGAGGCACAGGTCCCGGGCACCGCCGACGCCGTCATGGGGCGTGCTGAAAGTCCTGCCGTAGTATAACATAGGCCCCCCCTCAAATGCACGCCGCGCGGGTCACGCGCGAGGCGCAGGGCGGACCTAGAGGATGTAGCGGCTGAGGTCGCGGTCGGCGAGGATGCCGCTCAGGCGATCGCGCACGTAGGCCGCGTCGATCACCACGCGGGCGGCGGATTCGGGAGCGGCGAACGAGATCTCCTCGGTCACCCGCTCCAGAATGGTGTGGAGGCGCCGGGCGCCAATATCCTCGGTCTCGGCGTTGACCCGACGGGCGATGCTCGCCAGTTCGCGGATGCCGTCGGGGGTAAACTCCGCCCGGACCCCTTCCGTCGAGAGCAGCGCGGTGTACTGCTTGGTGAGTGCGTTCTCGGGATCGACGAGAATCCGGACGAAATCGTCTTCGGTCAGCGGCTCGAGCTCGACGCGGATGGGCAGGCGCCCCTGGAGCTCCGGGATCAGGTCCGACGGCTTCGCGACGTGGAACGCCCCCGCCGCGATGAAGAGGACGTGGTCGGTCCGCACCGGCCCGTGCTTCGTCGTCACCGTCGATCCTTCCAGGATCGGGAGGATGTCGCGCTGGACGCCTTCGCGCGAGACGTCCGGCCCGGCCCCCCCGGCCGGCCCGGCGATCTTGTCCAGCTCGTCAATGAAGATGATGCCGGACTCTTCCGCCCGGCGGACGCCCTCGCGGACCGCTTCGTCCGGATCGATCAGCTTCTGCGCCTCTTCGCCCGTCAGCACCCGGAGCGCGTCCGGCACCGTCATGCGCCGGCGCTTGCGCCGCCGGGGCAGGACGGTGCCGAACAGATCCTGGAGGTTGATCCCCATCTCCTCCGCCCCGTGGCCCGAGAACACCTCGATCATCGGGGACCCGGCCTCCTCCACTTCGATCTCCACCATCTCCTGGTCGAGCTCACCCCGCTCCAGCCGCTCCCGCAGGGTCGCCCGCCGCTCCAGAACGTCCGCCGGGGTCCCCTCGACCGGCGGCGGCGCCGGGGCGGCGGACCGGCCGCCGAACAACGCCTCCAGCGGATTGGCGAACGTGGCGTCCCGCCGGGGGGACGGCGCCAGGAGCTCGATGAGGCGCTCGCGGGCCTGGGCGGCGGCTCTCGCCTCGACGGCGCGCATGCGCTCGGCCCGCACCATCTGGACCGCGGCCTCCGCGAGGTCGCGTACCATCGAGTCGACGTCCCGCCCGACGTATCCGACCTCGGTGAACTTGGTCGCCTCCACCTTGACGAACGGCGCGGCGGCGAGCCGGGCCAGCCGCCGGGCGATCTCGGTCTTGCCGACCCCCGTCGGCCCGATCATCAGGATGTTCTTGGGGATGATCTCGTCCCGCAGGTCCGGCGTGATGCGGCTCCGCCGGTAGCGGTTGCGCAGGGCGATGGCCACCGAACGCTTCGCCGCCGCCTGCCCGACGATGTACTTATCGAGCTCGGCGACGATCCGGCGCGGCGTCAGCGCGTCCATCGACAGGGGCGGATCGCGGCGGGGATCGGGGGTCATGGGCGGAGGACCTCGACGGTGAGGCGGTCGTTGGTGAAGACGTCGATCTCCCCGGCGAGGCGCAGCGCCTCGCGGGCGATCTCCTCCGCGGACAGGGTCGAGTGCCGCAGCAGCGCGCGGGCGGCCGCCAGGGCGTACGGGCCGCCCGACCCGACGGCGGCCACGCCGTCGTCAGGCTCCACGATGTCGCCGCCCCCCGACAGCACAAAAATATGCTCCCGGTCCGCAACGACCATGAGGGCTTCCAGCCTCCGGAGGATCCGGTCGGTCCGCCAGTCCTTGGCCAGTTCGACCGCCGCCCGGGGGAGGTTCCCGTGATAGGCGGTCAGCTTCTGCTCGAGCTTTTCGAAGAGGGTGAGCCCGTCGGCGGCCGAGCCGGCGAACCCAAGGAGCACCCCATCGGCGACGCGCCGCACCTTCTTCGCGCCCTGCTTGAGCACGGTGTTCCCGGCGCTCACCTGGCCGTCGCCGGCCACGGCGACCACCCCATCGCGCCGCACGGCGAGGATGGTCGTCGACCGCATCCGCGCCGCCCCTGCCCCGCGGACGCCGCGTCCCGCGGCAGACGTCAGGACGGAGCCCCGACCTGCTCGACCTCCCGAGGCTTCGGGGCTTCTTTGTATTCGCACGTCTTGTTGCTGCAGACCACCGGCGTGGGCGCGCCCCGCCTGGCCCGCTTGGCGACCAGCATCTGGCCGCAAACGGGGCAGGTCCGGCCGGTCGGCCGGTCCCACGAGGTAAACGTGCACGCCGGATAATTGGCGCATCCGAAGAACATCCGTCCCTTCCTGGTGCGCCGCTCCACGATCTCGCCGCCGTCGGTCGGGCACCGGACGCCGATGCCGACCGGCCGCGTGTACGAGCACTCCGGGTACCCGGAGCAGGCGATGAACAGGCCGAAGCGGCCGCGCCGCTTGACGAGCGCCTTGCCGCACCGCGGACACGGCTCCCCGATCTCCTCGGGCGCCATCTCGACCTCTTCGATGTTCTGCTCCGCCTTGTGCAACACCTCGGCAAAGGGCCCGTAGAACCCGCGGAGCAGCCGCACCCAGTCCTCCTGCCCTTCCTCCACCCGATCGAGATCCTCCTCCATGTGGGCGGTGAAATCGACATCGACCACCTTGGCGAAGTGCTCGACCAGCAGGGAGTTGACCAGGATACCGAGCTCCGTCGGGTACATCCGCCGGTCCTCCACCTCCACGTAGCCGCGGTGCTTGACCGTCTCGATGATGGGCGCGTAGGTGCTGGGCCGGCCGATCCCGCGCTCTTCCAGCGCGCGCACCAGCGTCGCCTCCGTGTAGCGGGGCGGCGGCTGGGTGAAGTGCTGGGCCGGATCGAGACCGAGCAGGCGCAGGCGCTCCTGCTCCTGCACATCGGGCAGCCAGCCCTCGGGCGCGTCCTCCTCGTCGGTGTCGCGCCCCTCCATGTAGACGCGCAGGAATCCCGGGAACTTCACGCGCGACCCCGTGGCCCGGAAGAGGTAGGGGCCGGCGGTGATGTCCACGGCGAGCGTGTCGAGCACCGCCGAGGCCATCTGGCTGGCGACGAAGCGCTCCCAGATCAACCGGTAGACCTTGTGCTGGTCGGCCTTGAGGAACGGCTTCATGACCTCCGGGGTCCGCAGGACCGACGTCGGCCGGATGGCCTCGTGGGCCCCCTGCGCGTTCCGGCGGGACGTATACTGGCGCGGCTGCGCGGGGACGTAGGGCGCGCCGAACGTCTGCCCGATGTAGTCACGGGCCTGCCCCTGGGCTTCGTCGGCGACCCGGACGGCGTCGGTGCGCATGTAGGTGATCAATCCCACGGTGCCTTCCGCCCCGACGTCCATGCCTTCGTAGAGCTGCTGCGCCACCACCATCGTGCGCGCCGCCGAGTAGCCCAGCTTCCGGTTCGCCTCCTGCTGGAGGGTGCTCGTCGTGAACGGCGCGGCCGGGTGGCGCTGCTGATCTTTGCGGCGGATCTCCGAGACGCTGAACGGCACCTGCTCCAGTTCCTGCACGATCGCCTTGGCGGCCGCCTCGTTCGGGATCTCGATCTTCTCTCCGCCCTTGCCGTCGGCGGCGACGCTGTCCTTCGTCCTGCCGACGAGCCGGGCGACGAAGGCCGCCGTATCGCCTTCCCGCGCCAGCCGCGCGGCGATCGACCAGTACTCCTGAGGCACGAAGGCTTCGATCTCCTGCTCCCGCTCGCAGATGAGCCGCACGGCCACCGACTGCACCCGGCCTGCGCTCAACCCGCCGCGGATCTTCCGCCAGAGCAGCGGGCTGATCTTGTACCCCACCAGGCGGTCCAGGATCCGGCGCGCCTGCTGCGCGTTCACCAGGCTGGCATTGATATCGCGGGGAGATTGGAGCGCCTTCCGAACGGCGTCCTTCGTCACCTCGTGAAACTCGATCCGCTTGATCTTGGGGTTGACCGGGGTGAGGATGGTCGCCAGGTGCCAGGAGATCGCTTCGCCTTCGCGGTCCGGGTCGGTGGCCAGGTAGACGGCCGAGGCCTTCTTGGCCGCGGCCTTCAGCTCCTTGATAATGGGCCCCTTCCCCTTGGGGACGACGTACTTCGGGGTAAACTCGTGCTCGACGTCCACCCCGAGCTGGCTGCGCGGGAGGTCCTTGACGTGCCCCATGGACGCCATGACCTCGTATTTCCGGTCCAGCAGCTTCTTGACCGTCCGCGCCTTGGTGGGCGACTCTACGACAACGAGTGATTTGACCACGGAACGCCTCCTGCCCGGTGCGGCCGGTTGCTTCCTTCAAAAACGGACCACCGGGCAAACCGCTTCCCGGGGCACTGCCGGACCAGCCCCCGGAGTTCCAGGGTCGCGAGCGCGGCCGCCACACACCCGGCGTCCAGCGCGGCCCGTGCAATGATCCGGTCAATCTGCTCGGGCTGTTCGTCCAGGACGGCGAACACCCGCGTCTCGGTATCAGTTAACCCGGCGGCGGGGCCGCTTGTTCCCGGCCGCCACGCCAGTCCGACCGCCTCCAGCAGGGGCCCGGGGTCCTGAAGCAGCCGGGCCCCCCGGACCAGCAGATGGTGCGGCCCCCGGCTGGCCGCCGAAAAGACGCTGCCCGGGACGGCGTACACCGGCCGCCCCTGGACGGCGGCATGCCGGGCCGTGATCAGCGAGCCGCTGTCCACGCCTCCCTCGACCACCACCACCGCCTGCGCCAGCGCGCTGATCAGGCGGTTCCGAGGGGGAAACTGCTGCGGCCGGGGCCGCATCCCGATGGGCACCTCCGACACGACTCCTCCCCGCGCCAGCATCGCTTCTATTAAAGAGCGGTGTTCGGGCGGGTACACTACGTCGATCCCGCATCCCAGCACCGCCACCGTCATCCCGTCCTCCCGAAGGGCCCCCTCGTGCGCCGCCCGGTCGATCCCCCGGGCCAATCCGCTGACCACCACGGCGCCGGCCCTGCCCAGCGCTTCGCCGAGCGTGCGTGCGACGTTCACCCCGTACGGCGACGGCCGCCGTGTTCCCACGATCGCCGCCGCCGGTCCCGCCGTTCCCTCCCACCGGCCGCGCAGGTAGACGACCGGGGGAGCGTCGTCGAGTTCGCGCAACCGCTCCGGGTACCCCGAGTCCCACCAGGTCGCGACCCGAGCCCCCGCCTCACCCGCGCGCCGCAGGGCGACGTCGACGTCCACCGCCGGGCGCGACCGGACGATGTGGGACGCGAGGCGGGGCCCGATCCCCGGAACCGCCGCCAGCGCCGTTTCGCCCGCGTGCCAGGCGCCGCGCGCGGATCCGAATGTGCTCACGAGCCGCGCGATCCGCACCGGACCGAGCAGCGGCACCAGATGGAGCGCGATCACGCACCGTCGCTCGCCCGGATCGTCGTTACCTCTATACCCGTATCCCGGCGATTTTATACCTGGCCTCCGCAGATTGTCAAATTACGAGCCGCGCATCGCACTTGGGACGCCCCTGCGCGCATCTCTGACCCACGGCTGGCGCACCAACACCACCGCGTCGACCGACGCGGCTCCCCCTGCCTCGCACAGCACGCGCGCGCACTCGTTCAGCGTCGCGCCGGTCGTCATCACATCGTCGATCACGGCGATCCGCGCCCCGCGGAGCATGCGCGTGGCGAACCCGAGGGCGAACGCGCCCCGGACGGCCTGCCAGCGATCCACTTCGCGCCGCCCCCGCAGCGATGGAATCACGCGCACCTGCACCAGGAACGGTGGGGCGAGATCGTCCGCCGGCACGATCGGCCGCAGCGCCGGCGCGGCATCCAAATAGACCGCGGTCAACGGATGGACCGGCCGTCCCCGGAGACACCGGGGGTGAAACGGCACCGGCAGAATGACGTCGTACGAGCTCCGCGCCTCGTGCCGGAGCAGGAATCCCGCGAGGAGCCGGCCGAGCAGGGTGATCGCCCCCGGCTGGGCGGCGTCTTTGGCGGCGAGCAGCAGGCGCTGTGCGTCCCCCCGCTTGTAGCCGAGGGCCGCATAGGTTCTCCCGATGCGAAGCCATCCGCGCCGGCACCCGAGACTCGCGCAGCGGCCGCCCAGGTACCGCTGCGCGCAGCGGGGACAGGCATCGGGGGGAATCGGATCGAGGCTCTGCGCGAGACAGCTGGGGCAGATCGGGTAGCCGCCGCATGTCCGGCAGCCGCGATGGCGGCGCAGGGCCTCCCAGAGCGAGGGCGGGCGCGCGATCACGGCTCCCCGGTCCCGCCGGATTCAGCCGGGCGGTCCAGGGACCGGTACCCGAGGGCCTCGGCGAGGTGGGGGACGCGGATGTCGCCGGCGCCGTCCAGGTCGGCGATCGTCCGGGCCACCCTGACGATGCGCTCGTAGGCCCGCGGGCTGAGGCACAACCGATCGATCGCCCGGCTGAGGAACCTCCGCCCGTCGCCGTCGAGTCCCCAGGTCTCGCGCACGGCGGCCAGGGGAACCGTCGCGTTCGCCAGCGCGGTCGTTCCCAGGCCGGCGCCGCGCGCGGCCTGGATCGCGCGGGCGCGTACGACCCGAGCGCGAACATCGGCCGAGGACTCGCCCGGGGCGAGCGCCACGACGTCCGCGCCGCCGACCCGCGGCACCTCCACGTGCAGATCCACCCGGTCGATGAGCGGACCGGAGAGGCGCCTGAGGTACCGGCCCTGCTGCGCCGGAGAGCACGCGCACACCCGGCCGGGATCCCCGCGGCGGCCGCACGGGCACGGGTTCATCGCGGCGACGAGCATGCAGCGCGCCGGGAACACGGCGGCGCCGTGGACCCGCGCGACCGCGATCTGCCCTTCTTCCAGCGGCTGCCGCAGCGCCTCGAGGACATCGCGCCGGAACTCCGGGAGCTCGTCCAGGAATAACACCCCGAGATGGGCCAGGCTCGCTTCCCCGGGGCGCGGCAGCAGGCCTCCGCCGACCAGCGCCTGCAGGCTGGCGGAGTGGTGTGGAGCGCGAAACGGGCGGACGGTGATCAACGGATCTTGCGGCCGCAGCCGGCCGATGACGCTGTAGATGCGGGTGACTTCGATCGCCTCCTCCCGGGTCAACGGCGGAAGGATCGTCGGGAGGCGGCGGGCGAGCATGGTCTTGCCGGCGCCCGGCGGACCGATCATGAGGACGTTGTGCGCGCCGGCCGCCGCGATCTCGAGGGCGCGCCGGGCATGCGCCTGTCCGCGCACCTCGGCGAAGTCCACCGTGCCGTCCGGCGGGGCGGGCGCGGGGCGCGTCGAGGGTGCGAACGGGGTAAAGGGGACCTGGCCGCGGAGCGCCCGGCCGACCTCCGACAGATGACGGACGGGGTGGACGGCGATCCCGTCGATCACCGCGGCTTCGCCGGCGTTGGCCGCGGGGACGACCAACCCCCGCAGGCCGGGATCGCGCGCGGCGAGCGCGATGCTCAGCACCCCTGGGACGGGGCGCACGGCCCCATCCAGCGAGAGCTCGCCGATGACGATGTACCCGCGCAGCGCGTCCGGGGGGATCTGCCGGGTGGCGGTCAGGATCCCCAGCGCGATGGGCAGATCGAAGACCGGGCCCGCCTTCCGCGTGTCGGCCGGGGCCAGGTTCACGGTGATCCGCCGCACGGGCATCTCGAAGCCGGAGTTCCGCACCGCCGCGCGCACCCGCTCCCGGGCTTCCCGCACTGCGGTGTCCGGAAGCCCAACGATCGAGAAGGTGGGGAGCCCGGGGCTGACGTCCAGTTCCACCCCCACCATGGACGCCTCCAGTCCCACCACCGACGCGCTCTGGATCTGTGCCAGCACTCCGCGGTCACCCGTGGGTATTATAGATGGAAAGATGTTTAGATGTCCAGCCTCAGAGGGGGCGGCCGGCGCCGCGAACCCCGCAGGGTCCGGGCTTATCCCCGCCGGCGCTGCCGGGGATCGAGCCGCTCGGCGAGCGACTCGCCGACGACGTTGAACGAGACCACGGTCAGGGACAGCGCGGTGGCGGGAATGATGACCAGGGACGGATGACTCTGCAGGTACTGAAAACTTTCGTTGATCATGAGTCCCCAGCTGGGGCGGGGCGGCTGGACGCCGATGCCGATGAAGCTCAGCGTCGCCTCCGTGAGGACCAGCGCGCTCACATCGAGCGTGGCCCGGGCCGCGAGCAGGTGCACCGCGTTGGGGACCAGATGCCGGAGGAGCACGCGGCCCGCCCGGGCCCCGACGGCCCGCGCCGCCTCGATGTAGTCGCGCTCCCGCAGCGCCACCACCTCGCTCCGGATCGTGCGCGCCATCCCGGGCCACGCGGTCATGGTCAGCGCGAGCACGATGTTCAGCAGGCTGGAGCCGAAGATGCCGGTCACGAGGACCGCGAGCAGGAGCGACGGAAAGGCGATCAGAAGGTCGACGATCCGCATCAATCCCGCGTCGAGGCGGCCCCCGTAGAAACCGGCCACGGTCCCCCAGGTCACGCCCAAGACCGACTCCGCCGCCACCGCGGAGCCGCCGACGGCCAACGACACCCGCGCCCCGTGCAGCAGCCGGGCGAGCAGGTCGCGCCCGTACTGGTCGGTGCCGAGCCAGTGCGCGCGCTCGGGGCCATGGAAGGAATGGTCCAGGTCCTGCCGGTCGTACGTGTATCCGGTGACCCACGGCGCGCCGAGCGCAAGGACGACCACGCACACCAGCAGCGTCGCGGCGGCCGCGGCCGGCCAGTCCCGCCGGGCCGCCCGCAGCAGCCCCGGTGCGCGCGGCATCGTTACCCCGCCCCGGACGTTTCGGCTTTGCGCCTCAGGCCCGGCCGGCAGGTCAGTACCGGATGCGGGGATTGAGGGCCGCGTAGGAGACGTCGACGGCCAGGTTGATGAGGGTGAACAGCGCCGTATAGACGAGCACGGCCGTCTGGATCACCGTGTAGTCGCGCTGCAGGATCGCATCGATGGCCACGCGCGCCATCCCCGGAATATTGAAGATGACCTCTACGACAAAGGCCCCTGTGATCGCATAGCCGAACGCCATGCCGATCGTCGTCACAATGGGGAGCGCGGCGTTGCGCAGCACATGGCGCGCCAGGATCGCGCGGCCCGGGAGCCCTTTGCTCCTCGCGGTGCGCACATAGTCCTCGGTGAGCACCTGCTGCACGCTGGCGCGGCTGATGCGCGTGATGTACGCGATCGGCGCCGCCGCGAGGACCGCCACGGGGAGGACATAGTTCGCCGGCGCGCCCCATCCGGCGACGGGGAACAGACGCCAGCGCAGGGCGAACCACAGCACGAGGACGGCGGCCACGACGAAGTTGGGCACGGACAGCCCGGCGATGACGCCCAACTGGATGAGGCGGTCGACGATTGAGCGCCGGAGCACCGCGGCCCAGACACCGAGCAGCACGCCCACGACCGCCGCGGCTGCCACGGCCAGCGCGGCCAGACGCAGGCTGATGGGCAGCGTCTCCCGGACGACGTCGCCGACGCGGCGGGCCGGGTTCACGTACGAAATCCCGAAATCGAGCGTCGCCGCCCGGGCCACGTACGCCGTGAACTGCACGACCAGCGGGCGGTCCAGACCGAGCTCGTGGCGCTTGTGGGCGGCGACCTCCGGATTGTAGTGGTCGCCCAGCAGCACCTGGACCGGGTCGCCGGGCGCGTAGTGCCCGGCGAGAAAGATCAGCAGCGCCGCCCCGAGGAGCAGGGGGATGAGCAACCCGACGCGGTAGGCGAGATACCGGATCACCGGGGGACGTCCGGTCGGTCTGTCAGCGCTCGACGCTGACCGTGTTGAACCTCAGCCACCCGGACAGCGCCGGCGTGGTTTGCAGCCCCCGCACGTATGGCTTCTTGAGCAGCGCGAACTGCGTGAACACGATCGGCACCATGGCGGCGTCCTCCACCGCCAGGGCCTCCGCCTTGTGGTAGAGCGTCGTCCGGGCGCTCTCCGTGGGCGCTGCGTTGGCCTCGTCCACGAAGCGGTCGAAGGCGGGGCTCGCGTAACTGACCCGGTCGAGCGGCGACTTGCTGTACAGGAGCAGATCGAGGTAGTCGCTGTAGTCGAGGTAGTCCGCCGCCCAGCCGGTCATGAACGCCTGGAAGACGGTTCGCCGGTTCATCCCCTGCTGGAAGTTCGCAAACTCGGTGCGCTGGAGGCTCACGTCGACACCGAGATTCTCCTTGAGCATCGCGGCCGCGGCTTCGGCCGCCATCTGGTAGTCCTGGGCGATGGGGTTCATCGCGATCACGAGCGGCGGCAGCCTGCCGTCCATTCCCGCCTCCGCCAGGAGCTTCTTGGCCTGCGCGGGATCGTACGACAGTCCCTTGTAGCCGCTGTAGAATCCCGGAATGCCGGGCGGCACGATCGATGCGGCGGGCTGGTAGAACCCGAAGAACACCGTCCGGGCGATCTTCGCCTTGTCGATGGCGAGCGCGAAGGCGCGGCGCACCCGGGCGTCCCTGAACGGTTCGTACACGCGCGGGTTCGGTCCCAGCCAGATGAACTGCGCGCGTGGGAAGACGATCAGCTGCTTCCCCAGCGCCGGGTCGGCCTGGATCCGCTGGAAATCGGCGAGCGGGACCTGCACGAGATCGAGCTGGCCGGCCTGATACTCCGCCAGCCGCGTGGCCGCCTGGGTGACGATCGGCAGCTCGACGCGCGCGAGGTTCGGGGCCCCAAGGAAGTACCGCGGGTCGGCCGTGAGCGTGACGTGGTCATTGTGGACCCACTCGCGCAGCATGAACGGTCCCGATCCGGCGTCGCGTTTCTCGTACCAGCCCTGGCCGCCGCGCTCCACCACGTCTCGGTCGAGGACCACCGCGGCGTAGTAGGCGAGACGGTTCAGGAAACCGCCCCGCGCCTCTGGGTTCAGGACGAACTGGAGCGTCGCCGGATCAATGACGTTGATGCCGGCGAGCCCGCCGGCGCCCTTCTGCTGGGCGTCGAACCCGCCGACCCCGGCCAGGACGACGTCCGCCACGGACGTCTTGAGGGCCGGGTCCCCCATGCGCTCGAACGACCACTTCCAGTCCGCCGCCGTGACCTTGCGGCCGCTGTGGAACGCCACGTTGTCGCGCAGGTGGAAGGTGTACACGAGCCCGTTGGGGGAAACGTCCCAGCTCCGGGCGCCCTCGGGCACGAGCCGGCCGCTGCTGTCGAAGCCGACCAGCGTCGTGTACATCAGAAACGTCAGGTCGCCGGAGGCGAAGTCCGTCGCGAAGTACGGGTCGATGGTCGGCGGCTCGCCCCCGAGCGGCGTCCGGAAGACCCCGGCACCCTGCCCCGTGGCCGGCGAAGGTCCGCCCACGCCCGCGAGCGCGCCGCACAGCGCGGCCGCGACGATCAACGCCATCACCTGTCGATTCACGAACATCCCCTCCTCATGATGCTGCCTGATGATCTGGCCGCCTCGGTCACGACGGCCGCGCGCCCGCCACCAACTCCTGCTCCCCGTGGTGGACCGTCTTGAGGTACGCCAGCACCTCCGCCATCGGGACCACATCGCCGTACTTCATGTGGATATCGAACAGCGCGACCTTGTGTGAGGTCATCCCGCGGTCGCAGACGCCCTCGACCGGCACGATCACGCGGTAGTTGTAGTTGAATGCGTCCAGGACCGTATCCCGCACGCATCCGCTCGTCACGGTGCCCGTCACGATCACGGTGTCGACGTTGTGAAACACCAGGTAGCTCACGAGGTCGGTGCCGAAAAAGGCGCTCGGCGCGGACTTCACCACCACCGACTCGTGCTCGAGCGGCCGCAGTTCGGGGACGATCTCGTACGCGGCGGCGTCGGCCATCACCGGCCGGCGGCTGGCCGCCGTCTTCCATCGACCGCGCTCTGCCGGAATCGACCGCGCCCGCGCTCTCGAAAAGAACACCGGACATCCGGCGCCGCGGGCGGCCGCCAGCAGCGGCTGGATCGCCCGGACCGTCGCCGGAGCCGCGGGGCTGGCGAACGGGTACTTGGGGTCCACGAAGGCCGCGTACATGTCCACCACCAGCAGCGCCGGCCGGCGGCCGAAGCCGACGGTCCCGCCCCATCCCCCGCGTTCGTACAACTCCCGCTCTTCCTTTGGGATCACGTCATCCCAGATGGCCATGCTCCACCTCCCGGACGCCCGTCACCACCACCGGATGCGGCACTGGTTCAGACGTTCGACCCCCGACGCGGTCACGCGCCAGTCGTCCTCCCAGCACGCGGTCCCGAACCCCGCGCGAACCAGCATCGGCTCGAACGCGAAGACCATGTTCTCTTCCAGGACCGCGGGGTTGCCGGGCGCGAACGCCGGCAGGTCCTGCACGGCCGCGCCGATCCCGTGGCCGCGGAAATAGAGGTCGTCGGCGTATCCCGCCTCCCCGGCTCGGGCCGCGGCGATGTCGGCCAGGGCACCGATGACGGCCCCCGGGCGCGCCGCCTCCATCACGTCCTCCACGATCGCGATCTGGGTCTCCATGAACCGCCGCTGCTCGGCCGTCGGCGAGCCGCACACGCGCTGCCGCGACGCGTCGCTGTGGTAGCCCATGTACCGGGCCCCCACGTCCATATAGACCATATCTCCGGCCTGCACGCGGTACGCCGTGGGGGCCATGTGCTTGAATCCCGCGCGGGCGCCGGCGCACACGGAAATCGCGAAGGCCGGATGCTCCGCGCCGGCGGCGAACATTGCGCGGTACGCCTCCGCGGCGAGCTCGAACTCCGTGATGCCGGGGCGCACCGCGTCCATCGCGGCCTCCAGCGCCTCGTCCGCCAGATGACAGGCCCGGCGGATCACCTCGACCTCGCGGTGGCTCTTGATCGTCCGCATCTCGCGCAGCAGGCCGGCGGCCTGGGCGACCCGCGCGTCGGGAAAGGTCTCGCCGAGAAACCGCTCGAGCCGGTCGGTGGAGACGCCGGCGACCCCGATGGTCCCCCCGCCGCACCCCCGTTCGACGATGAAGTCCTCGACGTGATCGTAGACGGTGGCCGGGCTCGCCGCCCCGGTCACCGTGCGGGGCGCCGCGGCGCAGCGCACGTCTTCGACCCAGCAGTCCTGGATGCCGGAGTGCATCGGCTCGCCGTGCATCACGGCGTTGGTGGTGAAGCCGGGCGGGCCGTCCCGCGGCACGACGAGCAGGCTGTCCCCGCCGTAGAAATCTTCGAAGTTCGTCAGGTACCTGATGTTGGTGCCGTCGGCGGGATTGCCGAGCACGACGAGACAGTCGAGGCCGTCCCGGGCCATGCGCGTCCCCAGGCGGCGCAGCCGCTCGCGATATTCCTCGATCGGGAACGGGAGGTTCATCCACGGGAGGCGGTCCGAGTAGGCATACGGCACGCGGCCCCACCCGTACGGCATCGCCGGGCGTCCCTTGGCGCTCACGATCGACCTCGACCGATCGGGGAGTCCCGCCGCATCATCGGACTATTCCACGAGGCGATAGTGCTCGCGCACCCAGCGCGCGAGTTGGGTGCCCTGCCTGGCCCGGATCGCGGCGAAGGCCTGGTCCCCTTCCTGGAAGGCCCGCGCGCGCTCGCGCTCCGCGAGATCGGGATAGGTGCACTCCCAGATGACATCCGGCAGGCCCGCCGGATCGATTCCGGGTTCCCCGCCGACCGGCACCCAGATCCGTCCCCGGGGGACGCCCAGCTCCCCCAGGCGCCGGGACGCCTCGATGCGGGTGTCGAGCACGCGGTCCCGCAGCCCCGGCTGAGCAAAATAGCGTTGATGCACCAGGATCATGGACGCCTCCGACGTCATGCCCGCGCTACCAGAACCGGAACGGACAACCCGACAGCGGTTCGGCTCCGCCGGGGGTGATGAGGACCGTCTCTTCGACGCACGCGGTGCCGAAGCGCATGCGGATCAGCATCGGCTCCAGGGCAAAGATGTGCCCCGGTTCCAGGATCGCCTCCGTGGCCGGGCGAAGCGACGGCTGCTCGAAGAGCGAGCAGCCCACCCCGTGGCCGAACCCCTTGGGCATGTACTCGTCGTCGAATCCCGCCCGCTCGGCGATGCCCCGCGCGACCTCGATGAGGCCGCGCACGGCGGCCCCAGGCCGGGCCTGCGCCAGCACGCTCTCAAACATGGCCAGCCCGGTGTCGAGGAAGCGCCGCTGCTCTGCGCTGGGCCGGCCGACGACGAGGCTCCTCGACACATCCGCGCAGTATCCCGAGCAGACGGCGCCCATGTCGAGGAACACCATGTCGCCCGCCTGAAACAGCCGGTCGGACGGCGCGCAGTGTTTCAGCCCCGCGCGCTCCCCTCCCACCACCGCGCTCGAAAAGGCGAGCGCGTCGGCGCCTCCGGCGTACGCCGCCTCGTGAGCCCGGGCGGCGACGGCGCGCTCGCTGACGCCCGGGGCAATCATGGCGATCGCCGCCTGGTGCATGCGGCCGGAGAGGGTCGCCGCGCGGCGCATCATCTCGATCTCAAGCGGAGACTTGCGCGCCCGGACGCCGAGCAGGAGATCGTCGGCCGCCACGAACTCGGCGCGGGGCAGCCGCTCGCGAAGCTCGCCGAAGACGCGGTGGGGCAGGATCGCCGTGCCGGCGATCCCAATGCGCTCCGCGTCCGCCCCGGCCTCCCGCAGCATGTCGGCCACCTGGCCGGCCGCGCTGGTCTCGGGCGCCCGGGCGAACCCCGGGCGCTCCGCCGGGCGGACGTCCTCGAGCCACGTCGTCCAGATGGAGGTATGCATCGGCTCGCCGTGCATCAGCCAGTTGGTCGTGAGCATCGGCCCGCGGTCGAGCGGGACCACGACGAACGTTTCGCCCGCCCCCGCCTCGAAGTTGGCGAGATACCGCGCGTGTCCCGGATCCGCGTTGCTCGAGAACGCGACGAGGGCGGCGAGATCTTCGGCCCGCATGCGGCCGCGCACCGCGGCGATCCGGCGGTCGTATTCCGCCTGCGGGAACGGCAGCGTCATCCACGGCCGCCGATCTTCGCTCCCGTACGGGACCTTCGCCTGGTAGACAGGCAACGTGGTTCCCTTCCCCCGCGCCCTCGTGGACGTGAGCCGGTTGTCCGATGGCATGGATGCCGATCGTCCGGATGCGATCGGTAGTAGTTCCGATTCTTGGACAGGTTATCCTGCCGGAGCGCGATGCCCGGCGGTGGGTGCCCGCGGCGCCCGGCCGGCAGGAAGTCCTCCGTTCCCCGATGAAGCGCCCGATGAGTTCGCTCGCGTACCGGGGGGGCGCGCGACGCGCCAGTGACCGCGAGGGACGCACCGTGCCCATGGCCCACGAACGGTACGAGGTCGAACTGCACTGCGGTCGCTGCCGCCGGACCACCGTCCACCTGGTCGCCGTCGGCGACCGGTCCCTCTCGCGCGTCATCTGCATTCCCTGCGGCCGGGCCGTCGCCGTGGACACGCTGCAGTTCATGGAGCAGTACGTCGACAGCGTCATGCGCCGGCTGATGGCGAAGCCGTTCGAGATCACCACGGAGTTTACGCGCAGCCCGCGGGAGTTCATCACCTCGCTGCCGAGCCGGGTGCTCACCAAACCGTTCCGGGTCGCGGCCGAACTGCGGACGACGATGGACATCGTCCGCCTCCGCCGCCGGACCCCTCCCCCGACCCCGCCGGCGATGCCCGCCGCCCCCGGGGAACTTCCCGCCGTCGAGCGGCGCTGCAAGGTCCTGCTCAGCGCCCCGCTGATGTGGGCGCACAGCGCGGAGGAGATCATCGACGCCGCCGACGACCTCGGGTACGACGGGGTGGAGATGTGGGCCTACCTCTTGTCCTGGGGCGCCGCCGACCCCGCGGCGGTCAAGGCCCGGGCGCAGCAGCGGGGCCTCCTGCTCACGCTCCACGCGCAGAGCTGGGACCTGAACCTTTCCTCGCGTCTCGACCCGATCCGCTCGGCGTCCCTCGACGCCACCCACGCCTCCCTCGATCTCGCCGAGCGGCTGGGCGCTCGGCTCGTCGTGATCCATCCGGGGCGGATCACCGTGCCCTTCGATGACGCGGAAGCGTACTGGCCCCGGCTGGTCGCGAGCCTCCGGGAACTGGCCGACGACGCGGCCGCCCGCGGCCTCCGCGTGGGGGTCGAGCACATGGAACCGCGCCAGGGCGAGTATGTCGTGACCCCGGAGCAGGCGAATCGCCTCATCCGCGCGGTGGGCCGCCCGAACGTCGGCACGGTCCTCGATACCGCGCACATCCCGTGGGGAGAGGACGAAACCGCGTTTATCGCCGGCCTGGAGCACATCATCCACGTCCACCTCAGCGACGCGGACGAGTCGCGCCTCCATCTCCCGCTGGGACAGGGCGGGCGCGATCTGGTGCGCCTGCTGGGAGCGCTGCGCGACTATCGCGGGGCGATCGCCCTCGAGGGGTTTTCGATCGAAGCCGGCACCGACCTGGTGCGGTGGAACAAGGGGCGCTTCGAGGAGCTGTGGCGGGAGTCGACGGCGGTGAGGGGTGTGGTCGCGTCGTTCCCCCCGCGGTGATCGTTCGGCCGGGCGCCTACCGGGACGCGACGAGCGACACGACCTCCTGGGGCGTGGCCACCACGTAGTCGGGCCCCGCCGCGAGCAGCGCCGGGCCCTCGCGTGTCCCCCACGTGGCCGCCGCGCTCAGCACTTCCGCCGCTCGGGCGGCCCGGATGTCGAAGACGCCGTCGCCGACGACCAGCGCCTCCCCAGGGAGCGACCCGAGACGCCGGAGCGCCTCGAGCACCGGATCGGGAGCCGGCTTGGGGGCCGGGACATCTTCCGCGGTGACCGCCGCGCGGATCCACGCGGTCAGGCCGAACCCCTCCAGCGCCTGGGCGGTGGACCGCCGCCGCTTGCTGGTGACGACCCCGAGCCGGCACCCGCGCGAGCCGAGCGCGGCCAGCATCGCCGGCACTCCCGGGAAGGGCGCGCACAGACGGGCGTGATGCGCGTCGTAGTAGGCGGTGTAGGCCTCCACGAGCGCGGCGACCCGGGTGGGCGCCACGTGGGCAAACCGCGCCGGCAGGGGCTCGCCCCACTTCACCGCCACCTGGTCGTCGTCCAGGTCCCGGCCCACCACCACGCGGGCGGCGTGCCGGAAGGCCGCGGCGATCAGCGCGTACGAGTCGATCAGGGTGCCGTCGAGGTCGAACAGGACGGTCACGAGCGCCATGGCGCACGCGCGCAGGGGGAGCCCGCGCCCTGATGGAATACCCGCCTATGCACACCTCGGACGTGAACTTCGCGCACTTCTTCGATTACCTGCTCAAGGCCCGCGGACGCCTCCTGGACTGGGTCCGCGCGCAGCCCGCGGCCGTGTATACGCGAACGTATCCGATGGGCATGGGATCCATCCGCGCGACGCTGGTGCACACGGCCGGAGCCGAGTGGGCATACGTCGAGCGGCTGACGGGCAAGGACGTCAGCATCGGCGACTCCCCGTTCACCGTTGAGCGCCAGCCCGAGTTCGAGCCGTTCGCGGCGGCATGGGAGCGCCGGGCGCCGCTGACCCGGCAGGCGCTGGCCGCCCTCGGCGATCCCGCGCGTCCCATCGAGTTCACGTCGCGGATGGGGCCGAAGGCGATGCGGGTGCGGACCACCGCGGGGGGCATCGCCGGCCAGCTGCTCTTCCACGAGGTGCATCACCGGGCGCAGGTGATGGCGATGCTCCGGCAGGCCGGGGTCGCCGCGGAGAACCTGGACTACTCGGTGCTGCTGTTCGAGCGGACGCCGATCGGCTGACGCAAGCGGGGAGTCACCGCGTGAGGCGCTCAGCCTCCTGCTCCATCCACTCCTCGACGGCGGCGCGAACGATCTCGTACGTGGTCCCCCGGCCTTCGCCGAGGATCGGGCCGGCCATGGACCGGCGCGCGATCCAGAGCCAGCCGCCCCCGCGGACCCGGGCGAACGCGACGAGCACCCGAACGGTGCCGCGGGGTGTCTCGCGCCGGATCAGTTCGTCGCGCATCGACGGGCAGGACGTGGCCTACCCGGGCCGCCGCAAACGGCCTGCGCCGGTCCGCTCGCCGACCAGGTCGACCTCCGCCCCCAGGCAGCGCAGCAGGTTCATGACCTCCCGTGAAAATTCCGGGCCGCCGGGGATCTGCGGAAGCGCAATCCGGCGGACCCGTCCCGCTTCAATCTCCTGGATATCTCGCACGAGGGAGATGGCGCCGAGAGAGTACAACCGGGTCAGAATCTCGTCGCGGCTCATAGGGCCTCCAAGGGTGCGTCTCATCGTCCGATGCTGTGCTTCGATGCAAGGCGGTTGATGGCTTGGGTGGACACGCCGCTGGGTTCTGATGGTTCTCGGCTCACGCGGGAGACTCCTGCTAGGGCCGAAACGCGTCGCGCAGGACGTCCACACGGATGGGGCGGCCTCCGCGATCGAGCCGCACCTCGACGACGTCGAACCGGCAGGCGCGCTCGCCGAGCCCCCGCCGGCTGCAGTACGCGGCGGCGAGCGCCGCCAGAGCGCGCTGCTTGCGCGGGCCCACGGCCTCGGCCGGCGTTCCGTAGACCTCGGACCGGCGGGCTTTGACTTCCACAAACACGAGATTCCCATGCTCCTCCGCGATCACATCCACCTCCCCCCGCCGAAGGCGGACGTTGCGCTCGAGGATCCGGTACCCGCGCGAGCGGAGGACGGCGACCGCGGCCTCTTCCCCCAGCCGGCCGAGCCGCTGCCTGCGGGCCGGCGCTCCCTCCGACGCCGGATGCCCGGAGGTGTGCCGGCCGACGGCGCCGCGGGCGGGGCCGGGAGGCATTTACAGCAGCAACAGGCCCATCTGGATGACGGGGAGGAACGCCCTCCGGTGCTCCGGGGACGGGCCGCGGCGGGCGAGCGCGTCGAGGTGCTCGGCCGTGCCGTACCCCTTGTGCTCGGCGAAGCCGTACCCGGGAAACGCCTCATCCAGGTCGCGCATCAGCCGGTCTCGGGCCACTTTGGCGACGATCGAGGCGGCGGCGATGCAGGCATGAGACGCGTCGCCGTCGACCACCGCCGCCTGGGCGCAGCGCAGCGGAAGGCGGTCCCGCCCGTCGATCAGGAGGAAATCCGGAGCGGGGGTCAACGCCTCCACCGCCCTCGCCATCGCCAACCGGGAGGCCCCATGGATATTCAGGCGGTCGATCTCCTCCACGGATGCCGCTCCGATCGCGAGCCCGAGCGCCCGCGCCCGGATCTCCCGATCGAGGCGTTCCCGCGCCGCCGGGGTGAGGCGCTTGCTGTCGTCGAGACCGGTGATGGGCGCGCGAGGCGGGAGGATCACCGCGGCGGCCAGCACCGGGCCGGCCAGCGAACCCCGACCCACCTCATCGATCCCCGCGACGACCAGGCCGGTGCGGCGCCGGGCGCGCTCCTCCCGGTACAGGTCCCGCAGGCGCCGGGCCTCGGCCCGTGCCGCGTTCCGCCTGGCCTGGTACCGCGCCGCCAGCTCCCGCACCGTCACGCGGGCATCGCCGGCCAGGAGACGGAGCCACGCCTTGCGGGGGCGCGTCATGCGTGCCAGGTGCTCGCCGATCTGCGCAGCGGTCAACGTGCGCGGGTCCATCGCCTCGCTCCCCGCGGACCGGGACGTCTTACCTTTGTTCTACTCCTCGCCTCGATTGGCCTTCCGGACGCCGGCCCCGGCTCAGGCTGGCCTACACCGCAGGCGCGGCCGGGCCCCGGTCAGTGGACGAAGCCGATCCGGGGCAGCGGCCAGTAAATGAAGATCGCCTTCCCGATGACATTCCCTCGAGGCACGTAGCCAAAGAACCGGCTGTCCTCGCTGTTGTTGCGGTTGTCGCCGAGCACGAAAAACTGGCTCGCCGGCACGGTGACCGGGCCGTAGTTGCCGAAATCGGGTTTGATCGTGTACCCCTTCTCGGACAGCACGGTGCCGTCCAGGTGCACGACCCCGTCCTTCAGTTGCACGCGGTCTCCGGGCAGCCCGACCACCCGTTTGACGAAATCGCGCTGCGGGTTGAGGGGATACCGGAAGACGATGACGTCGCCGCGATGCACCGGCTCAAACCGATACATGAATTTGGCCACCAGGATCCGGTCGTCCACCATCAGCGTCGGTTCCATCGAGCCCGAGGGGATATAGAAGGCCTGGACGACGAACGTGATGATGACCAGGCTGAGCAGCGCGGCAAACAGGCACGCGTCCAGCGTCTCGACGATGGCCGTCCGCACCGCCGCGGGGATCTGCGCCGCGCGCTTGACGACGATGCGAGACGCCAGGAGAAATGCGGACACGCTCAGGATGACCGTGGGAATGCTGAGTGAGCTCAACGGCTGGCCTACCGTTTCTCCTTGACGCGGGTCTCCTTCCCTATCTTTTCACGGAGATAATAGAGCTTGGCCCGGCGCACCCGCCCCGTCCGCAAGATCTCGATCTTCTCGACCCGGGGGGAGTGGAGAGGAAACGTTCGCTCCACCCCCACCCCATGGGAAATTCGCCTGACGGTGAAGGCCTCGCGCGTCCCCCCGCCGCGGCGCCCGACCACAACGCCCTCGAACGCCTGGAGCCGGTCGCGCCCGCCTTCGGCGACTTTGATATGCACCCGCACGGTGTCCCCCGCCCGAAACGGCGGCATATTGGGCTTGATCTGCGTCTGCTCGACGGCGGTGACCCGGTCCATCACGCCCCCCCAATGTCAGCGATTGCCCATTATAGCATGGCCTCCGCCGCCCTCACAACCACCCCGCGAAACCGGTCCCGCTCAGGCGCTCCCCTGCCGCAACTGTCGGAGGATTTCCCGGGCTTCGTCGTCGAGCCTGGCTTCGTCGATCATCTCGGGGCGGCGCAGCAGGGTCCGGCGGAGCGCCTCCCGGGCGCGCCACCGGCGAATCGCGTCGTGGTGGCCGCTGAGGAGGACCTCGGGCACCGCCCGCCCGCGAAATTCCGCGGGCCGCGTGTACTGCGGGTAGTCCAGGAGGTCCCCGGAGAACGAGTCGCGGGCGACGGACTCCGCGTCTCCCACGGCCCCGGGGAGGAGACGGCCCACGGCCTCGATCAGCACCATCGCCGCGACCTCGCCCCCGGGCAGGACATAATCGCCGATGCTGATCTCTTCCGCCCCCAACAGCTCGGCGACCCGCTCGTCGACCCCTTCGTACCGGCCGCACAGCACGACCAGGTGCGGACGGACGGCGAGCGCGCGGGCCTGCGCCTGCGTGAGGAGCCGGCCCTGCGGGCTGGTCAGGAGCACCGCCGGCGGCGCGCCGGGGTCCGCCGCCCGAATCGCCTCTACGGCGAGGACGAACGGCTCAGGCTTCATCACCATCCCCGCCCCGCCCCCGTACGGAATGTCGTCCACGCTGCGGTGCCGGTCCGCGGTGAAGTCCCGCAGATCCCACACCCTGAGGTCGAGGATGCCTCGCTCCCGCGCCCGGCCGAGGACGCCGACGGCGAGCGGCCCCGGAAACACCTCCGGGAAGATCGTGACGACGTCGACCCTCACGAGGTCCACTCCGGCAGCCGCGCCACGAGCTCCCCCGCGCCGATGTCGATCCGCTGGACGACGCTGTCGACGGCGGGGAGCAAGATCTCGCCTCCCTCCGGAGGGCGCACGACGTAGACGTCGTTGCTTCCGGTGCGGAGGATGTCGACGATCCGGCCGATCGCCTTGCCCTCCGGGGTCCGGACCTCCAGCCCGATCACCTGGAAGGTGTAGAACTGCCCGGGCGGCAGCGGGAGCGCGTCGCGCGCCGGGATTTCGACCGTGGCTCCGCGCAGCGCCTCCGCCGCCCCGCGCGTGCCGGTGCCTTGAAATTTCATGAGCACGACCCGCCCCGACCGGCCTGACCGCTCCACCCGCACCGGCCGCGCCGCGCCGGCCGACACCAGCACGGCGTCGGCGAGGCCGAGCAGGCGGTCGGGGAAATCGGTCACCGGCGCCACCCGCACGTCTCCCCGCACGCCGTGGGCGCCCACCACCTCCCCGACGATGATGCGATCCTCGGAGCCTCCGGAGCCCCGGGGGCGCTGCGCCCCGGCCACGCGTTTCCTTCGGTGCCCCGCCGGCGCCACCACCGGCCGTTACCCGCCGCTGGGCGTGATGAGGAGCGAGGCGGAGGCCTCCCGGATCTCGAGGATGATCCCGTCCTTGACAAGGATCTCGGTCCGGGAGATCTTGTCGAAGAGGTTGTCCCCCACGGAGACGCTGACCGTCCCCTCGATCGTGCCCTGCGTATATTCCGAGTTGAGCTCGAGGTCCTGGGCTTCGCGCAGGCGGGCCTGCAGCTCCATGCGGGTGGCTTCCTGCCGGCTGCGCTCCAGATCGAGCTGCTGACGGACGGCGCGGGTTTGGGGGGTGACCTGCCGCTCCAGCTCGAAGCGGCGGGCCTGGACGTCGATTTGCTGCATGATCGCGTCCACGCGTTTGATGGCGTCTTCGATATCCGCGATGTAGAGGCGCTTGAACGCCTCGGTGACAATGGCCTTGATCACCACCGGCCGCTGCACGGTAATCGATGTCATGGCTCACCTCCTGAATCCCGGCTCTCCGATGGGCGGTCGGCGCCCTCCGGCCGGACGATCTCCACCGTCACCCGCTTGCCGCCTCGGGTCGCGGCGGCCCGGGCGAGGGTCCGGATCGCCTTGATCACCCTGCCGCCTCGGCCGATCACCTTGCCCAGATCGTCGGGGAGGACGCGGAGCTCGACGGCCGTGGCATGGGGGCCCGCCACCTCGCGGACGTCCACCGCCTCGGGATGATCCACCAGGGACCGCGCGACCAACTCGATGAAGGCTTTCACCGCGCCACCCTGGCCCGGGTCTCCTCCCACCGCTGGAGCACCCCGGTCTTTTGCAGAATCACCCTCGCCGCATTGGACGGCCGCGCGCCCTTGCGGAGCCAGGCAATGACCTTTTCCTCGTCCACCTTCATCGTGGAAGGCTCGGTCCGAGGATTGTAGAACCCCACCGCTTCGATATATTTCCCGCTGCGGGGGCTCCGGACGTCCGCGATGACCAGCCGGTAAAACGGCTGGCCCTTGGCGCCCCGACGCATCAACCGGATCTTGACGCTCATCCGCACTCCCTCCTCTGACGCGTATGATGCCTGATCCCCTTCCCCGGCGACCCGCCCGTTCGCCTCATCGGGGGGGAAACGCCATGGGAAACTTCCCTCTGCGGCGGCCCTGCGACTCCATCTGCCGCAGCATCTTTTTGACATCCTCGAACTGGCGGAGGAACCGGTTCACCTCGGGGACCGACGTCCCGCTCCCCCGGGCAATCCGCCGCCGGCGGCTCCCATCGATGACCTGGGGCCGCCGCCGCTCGTCCGGGGTCATGGAGCTGACCATCGCCTCGATGCGTCCGAGGGCCCGTTCGTCGACGGACATTCCGCGCATGCGCGGGCCGAGGCCCGGGATCATCCCCAGCACCTGGTCCAGGGGACCCATCGCCCGAATCTGCCGGAGCTGCCTGGTGAAGTCCTCGAGCGTGATCTCGGCGCGCCTGAGCCGGCGTTCCATCTCGCTCGCCTGCTCCGCCGAGACCTGCTCCTGCGCCCGCTCGACAAGGGTGAGCACGTCCCCCATCCCCAGGATGCGCGAGGCGATCCGATCCGGGTGAAACGGCTCCAGCGCGTCCAGCCGCTCGCCCGTGCCGACGAAGAGGACCGGCCGGTCGAGCGCGGCGACGACCGACAGCGCGGCACCGCCGCGGGCATCCCCGTCGAGTTTCGTCAGGATGAGCCCGTCGATGGGGACCGCGCCGCGGAAGCCCTCGGCCATCCGCACCGCGTCCTGCCCGGCCATGGCGTCGAGGACGAGCAGGGTGTTGTGCGGCGCGGTCGCTTCCCGGATCCTCGCCAGCTCGGCGAGCAGCCCGTCGTCGATGTGCAGCCGTCCGGCGCTGTCGATGATCAGCACGTCGGCGGTCCGGCGCGCCTGGTCCAGCGCCGCGCGCGCCACCTCCACGGGATCGGCCGCGCCCTCGAGCGCGAAGACCGGGACACCGGCGGTCTGTCCGACGACCTGGAGCTGGGCCACCGCGGCCGGCCGGTAGACATCGGCGGCGGCCAGGAGCGGGGTCCGGCCTTGCTTCTTGAGGTGGAGCGCCAGTTTTCCGGCCGTCGTCGTCTTCCCGGTGCCGTGCAGCCCCACCAGCAGGATCACGGTCGGCGGCGTCGGGGCCAGTTGCAGGGGACGGTGCGTCGCGCCGAGGACCCGGGTCAGTTCGGCGAACACGATCTGCACGACCTGCTGGCCGGGCGTGAGGCTCTTCCAGATCTCCTGCCCGACCGCGGCCTCGCGCACGCGGGCCGCGAAGTCGCGCGCCACCTTGAAGTTGACGTCGGCCTCGAGGAGGGCGAGCCGGACCTCGCGCAGCGCCGCGTCGACATCGTCGGGCGAGAGCGTCCCCCGGCCCCGCAGGCGTGTGAAGATCTCGCCGAGCCGGCTCTGGAGCTGCTCAAACATCGCGCGCCTCGTACACCCGGAATCCGCCCCCCCGCTCGACCTCGGTCACCCGCGCGAAGATGTCGCCCAGGAGCCGGGCGAGCGTCCGCGCCCCCTGCCTGGTCCGGACGACCATGTAGAGCCGCCCGCCGGGCGCAAGGCAGGCGTGCGCCTCGTGCATCAGCCTGACCACCACGCGTCGGCCCGCCCGGATCGGAGGATTGAACAGGACCAGGTCGAACCGCCGGTCGGCCACGGGCGCGCAGCCATCCCCGCACCGCACCTCGGCGTTGGTCACCTCGTTGAGCCGGACATTCTCCGCGGCCAGCGCGGCCGCGCGCGGATTGACGTCCACGAGCATCACGCGGGCGCCGGGGGCGCGCACCGCAGCCACAATCCCGAGCACCCCGTACCCGCACCCCAGATCGAGGACGCGCCCGCCGCGGTCGCGCCGGGCCACCGCCTCGAGCAGCAGGCGGCTCCCGGGATCAACCGCCGCGCGGGCGAACACGCCGGCCGCCGTCCGGAACCTGAACACCCGATCGCCGTCGCGGAACTCGATGGTGCGGAGCCGCGGCGCCGACGGCGGGGCGGGCGTGAAGTACTGCGATGCCGTCGCGGTCACAGCGCGTCGCGCAGCGCGCGCAGGGCGCTCCGCAATCCCCCCAGATCCGCGCCGTCCGGGTCGGCGAGGCGGGCGAGGCGCTCCTCCACCTCTGCGAGCCGCGCCGCCAGCGTCTCGCGCACCCGCGTCTGCCGGTCGCGCGCGGCCAGCAGGCCGAGGCGCTCCTCGAGCGACCCCAACTCGTTCACCGATCGCCGCAGGCTGTCGAACACCGCCTGCCGGGTGACGTTGAACCGGGAGGCGATCTCGCCCAGCGACAGGTCGTCGTGGTAGTACATGCGCACCATCACGCGCTGGCGTTCGGTGAGGAGCGCGGCGTAGGCGTCGAAGAGGCGCACGACCGCCATCCGCCCATCGAGGGCCCGCGGCAGCCGGCTGCTGAAGGTACGCTGTAAAGGCATTACCCTTAACATACTATCACAGGGGCGGGGCGGCGGTCACGCCGGGCGCGCGTCGGGGACGAACAGCGCCTCGGCAAACGCCCGGGGGTCAAAGGGTTGGAGGTCGTCCGGGCCTTCGCCGAATCCGATCAGCTTCACCGGCAGCCCGAGATCCTCGGCGATCGCCACCACCACGCCCCCGCGCGCGGTGCCGTCAAGTTTGGTGAGGACGATCCCGGTGACCGGAAGCGCGGCCTTGAACTGCCGGGCCTGCGCGATGCCGTTCTGCCCGGTATTGGCATCGAGCACGAGGAGGACCTCCACGGGAGCGGCGGGCAGTTCGCGGCGCAGGACGCGGTCGAGCTTCGTGAGTTCCGCCATGAGATTCGTTTTCGTGTGCAGCCGGCCCGCGGTGTCCACGATCAGCACGTCGATGTGCCGGGCCCGCACGGCCTGGGCCGCATCGTAGACGACCGCGGCAGGGTCCGCCCCGGCCTGGTGCTGGATCACCTCCACGCCGGCGCGCGCGGCCCAGATCCCCAGCTGGTCGATGGCCGCCGCGCGGAACGTGTCCGCGGCCGCGACCAGCACCTTCCTCCCTTCTCCCCGCAGGCGCGCCGCCAGCTTGCCGGCCGTGGTCGTCTTCCCGCTGCCGTTGGTGCCGAGGAGGATCACCGCCGCCGGAGGGGGCGTGAGGACGAGGGCCGCCGGCTCGCCCAACGCCGCGGTCACGATCGCTCTCAGCTCCAGCCGGAGGGCGTCCGGGCTGACGGCACCGCTGCGGACCCGCGCCCGAAGGCGGGCGATGACGGTGGTGGCGGTGCGGACGCCGAGGTCGGCCTGGACGAGCGTCTCTTCCAGTTCCTCGTAGAAGCGTTCGTCGACGCCCCGGCCGAGCAGATCATCGACCCGGGCGGTGAGCGACTGGCGGGTTCTGGCCAGCCCGGCGCGGAGGCGCCCGAGCCACCCCGGGAGGCTGCCGCCTGCCGGCCCTGCCGGGCTGCCGCCTGCCGGCCCTGCCGGGCTGCCGCCTGCCGGCCCTGCCGGGCTGCCGTCTGCCGGGTCTCCCGGACTACCCAACCGCCTGAGGCTCGCCCCGCTCGTCCGGAGCCACCAGGCGCACGGAGATCATGTGCGAGACGCCCGGCTCCTCCATGGTGACCCCGTAGAGCACGTCGCTGGCCTCCATCGTCGCCTTGTTGTGGGTGATGACGATGATCTGCGATTGGACGGCCAGCTCCCGCAGCACCTCGCTCACCTTGCGCGTGTTCGCCTCGTCGAGAGCGGCTTCGATCTCGTCGAAGACGCAGAAGGGGCTCGGACGGACCTTGAGCATCGCGAAGACGAGCGCCAGCGCCACCATGACGCGCTCCCCCCCGGAGAGGGCGCCGAGACTGCGCAGCTTCTTCCCGGGCGGCCGGGCGATGATATCGATGCCCGGCTCGGCGCCGTCGACCCCGGGGACGAGCTCGAGCCCCGCGCGGCCGCCGGAAAAGAGGCGGACGAACAGGGCGGCAAACTCGTCGTGGACCGCCCTGAAGGTCTGGTCGAACTGAATGCGGATCACGTCCTCGAGCTGCGCGATGAGGGTCCGCAGCGCGGCGATCGTGCCCTGCACATCCTCCAGCTGCGTCCGGAGCGTCTCGGCCCGCTCGGCGACCTGCCGGTGTTCCTCGATCGCCAGGAGGTTCACCGGGCCCATCGCCGCGATCAGACCGCGCAACGCTTCGATCCGCCCCAGCGCCTCGTCGCGGTTGACGCCGTCGGGGACGGCGCCGGCCGCCCGTTCAAAGGGGAGTCCGAACTCCTCTTCCAGGCGCCGCCGCGCGCCGCCCAGCTCCGCCTCGACCTGGGCCTGCTTGACCTCCGCCTTGTGCGCCTCGTCGGCGAGCGCGGCGGCGCGGCCAAGGCCGTCCCGGTGCCCCGCTTCCGCTTCGGTCCGGCGGGCGGCCAGGGTGGCCCGCTCATCGTCCAGCGCGGCCTGGGACGCCGCAAGGAGGGCACTCTCCGCGTCGAGCGCCTCGCAGCGCGCCCGCGCGGCCGTCCGCTCGGCATCGAGGCGGACCGCCTCGGCGGCGAGATCACGGCCTTCGCCCGCGAGTTCGTCGCACCGGCCGGCAACCTGGACGAGCCCGCGCTCGACCTCCGCGATCCTGGCCTTCGCCGCATCGACCCGGCCACCCAGCTGTGTCAGCGCGATCCGGAGCTCGGTCACCCGGGCTGCGGCGTCGCGCCGGGCGCCGGCCTGGCCGCGCACCTCGGCGGCCATGGCCGCCCCCTGCCGCTCCACCTCGGCAAGACGGGTCTCCAGGCTCTCCGCGTCCCGGCGCAGGCGTTCGCGGACGGCGGCCAGGGCGGCGGCTTCGTGGTCGGCGGCGGCCGCATCGGCGCGCACCTGGGCGATCTCGTCCTCCAGCCGCGCCGCCTCCGCCTCGACGATGGTGAGGCGCCGGCGGGCCTCTGCCAGCGCCTCGGCCTGCCGGTCGGCGTCCGCCGCGGCCGCCGCGGCGGCACCCTCGGCCTCGCGAATGCGGCGGTCGCTCTCCTCGCGGCGCTGCCCGAGCCCGCCGGCCGACGCCTCCGCACGATCCAATGCGCTGCGGACCTCGGCCACCTCTTCCGACCTCCCGAGGATGCTCCCGCGATCCCCGCCGTCGCGGCCGGCGATCAGCACCCCCTGGGGCGTGAGGACCTCGCCGGCGAGCGTCGCCACACGCCCGCGGTATCCGCCCGCGCGCAGCCTCAGCGCGGCGTCCAGGTCCGCGACGATGAAGACATCAGAGAGGAGCGCGCCGATCGCGGCGGCATGCGGACCCACCACCTGGACCAGATCGACGGCGCGCCCCAGCATCGCGGGATCCGCGGCCGCCGGCGGCGGCGCGGCCGGCGGCGCGTCGGACAAGACCTCCGCCGCCGGGACGAACATCACCCCCCCGCGCTCCTCCCCGCCGAGCAGCGCGAGGGCCGCCCGCGCGTCCTCGACCGTGGCCACCACGAGCGCGGAGAGCCCGGCACCCAACGCGGCCTCGCACGCCCGCCGCAGTTCCCGGGGCACGCTGAGGAACTCCGCCACCGTTCCCGCCAGACCGGGAACCCGAGCAGGGTTGCTCCGCCACGCCAGCAGGATCTCCCGCGCGCCGCCGTCATAGCCTCGGAACTGCGCCCGGGCCTCCTCGAGATAGCGGAGGCGGGAAGCGAGCCCCTCCCGTTCGATCTCGAGCTGCCGCTCTTCGGCCAGCAGCGCCTCACGGACGGCCGAGTGGGCCTGGAGATCGGCGCGGAGCGCCGCGAGGCGGCGGCGCGCCTCTTCCAGGTCCGCCTCCCCCTTCTCGGATTCGCCCGCGCGGGCCGCGAGGTCGGCGCGCACCGCGCTCAACCGCTCCGTCAAGTAGTGGACCCGTTCGCCCAGTCCGGCCGCCCGATCCCGGTGCGCCGCTTCGCGGGCTTCCACGGCGGCCGCCTCGTTGGCGGCGTGCGCGCGCTGCTCCGCAATGGCGCGCGCGGCCGCGCGGCCGGCGTCCAGCTGCTCCTCTCCGTGGGCGGCCGCCGCGTCCAGCTCAAGCACCTTCGCTTCGGCGGCCTCGAGCTCTGCCCGCCCCCCGTCCACCCCGGCGGCAAGGTCTCCCATGGTGTCCGCGAGGGCGGCGCGCTCGCGCTCGAGGGCATCGCCCTCCGCGCGGGCGCGGGCGAGTTCCCGGTCGAGCCGCTGGCGCTGCCCCTCCACCCCGCGGAGGCGCTCGGCGGCCAGGTCCACCTCGGCGGCGGCGTGGGCGCGGCGCTCGGTCAGCGTCATCTGCGAACGCTGGATCTCTTCCCACTCGCGGCCCGCCTCGACGGCCCGCCGGTCCAGCGCCGCGCACTGCTCGGCGAGCGCCCGCACCGCCTCTTCGGCCTCGCGGCGGCGCGCGGCGATCTCCTCCAGGTGCTCGCGGACGCGGCGCTGGGCCCGGACGCACCGCCGGACCTCCTCCACCTGGAGCGAGAGCTCGAGGGTCCGCAGCTCGCGCGTCTGCGCCTGGTACCGCTCCGCCGCCTCCGCCTGCGCCGCGAGCTGGGCCGTCTGGGCGTCGAGCTCTCCCAGGATGTCGGTCACGCGCAGCGCCGTCGATTCGGCGGCCGCCATCCGCCGCTCGGCGTCGTGACGCCTCCGCTTGTACTTGGCCAGCCCGGCGGCTTCCTCGAGGATCATCCGCCGCTCCTCCGGCGAGGCGTCCAGCATCTGCTCGACCTCGCCCTGGGCGACCAGCGCGTAGGAATGCCCGCCGAGCCCCGTCCCGAGGAACATCGTCTGGATGTCCCGCAGCCGGCAGGGAAGCCCGTTGATGAAGTACTCGCTCCCGGCGTTGCGCATCGCGCGGCGGGTCACCGTGACCTCCGCGAAGGCCAGGGGCATCGGCGGTGCGTCGCCGTTGGGCCCCGCTGGAAGGGCGAGCGTGCCGTCTTCGTTGTCCAGCACGAGCGTCACTTCCGCCAGGCCCAGCGGGCGCCGCCGCTCCGTGCCGGCGAAGATGATATCCTCGGTGCGCACGCCCCGCAGCGACCGCAGGCTTCCCTCACCGAGCGCCCAGCGGATCGCATCGAAGATGTTGGTCTTGCCGCTCCCGTTTGGGCCCACCACGCCGGTGACCTGGGAGGCGAACTCGATCGCGGTCCGCTCGGCAAAGGTCTTGAACCCGCTCAGCTCCAGGCGCTTCAGGCGCACGCCGGCTCCTCCCCCGGGTCGCCCGCCCGGGCCCGGGCCGGGCCTTCGCCCCGACCGGGCGACCGCCCGCGCATCAGGCGGCGCGGGTGCCTCCGCATGATCCTATGGCGCCGGACGGACCACGGCATGCCGGCTCTCCAGCAACGCGTCGTACACGCCGAGCACCTGCTCGAGGACCCGGTCCTGCCGGTAGGCCGCGGCGGCGGCCTGCGCCCGCGCCCCCCAGGCCTGCCGTTGTCCCGGCGCGGCCAGCAGGTCCGCGATCGCGCGGCGCAGGGCCTCGGGATCCGGCGGCACGACGCGGCCGGTCTCGCCGTCGCGGACGATGTCCGGCATCGCCCCGCCCTGGACCGCCACCACCACGCGGCCGGCCGCCATCGCCTCGAGCACCGCGAGCCCGAGGGTCTCGGTCTGGGACGGAAAGACGAACAGATCGCAGGCATACAGGGCATCGACGACGTGGGCGTGGTCCAACTCGCCGGCGAAGATGATCCGCTCCCCGAGGCCGAGGCGCTGCGCCTGCGCCTGCAGGTCCTGCCGCTCGGGCCCATCGCCCACGAGCAGGAGCCAAACGTCCGGCAGGGCGGCGGCGACTTCCAGCAGCAGCGCGACGCCCTTCTCGCGCGCCAGGCGGCCGACGAACAGCAGGAGGGACGCGTCCGCGGGGATGTGATACCAATCGCGCACGGTCTGGGGGGAGGGGTGCGCGAACTCCGCGGGGTCGATCCCCACGCTGGGGACGACCTCGATGCGCGCGCGAACCCCGTAGGCGCGGAGGATGCCGGTCATGGCGGGGACGGACACCAGCACCCGGTCGCACCGGTTGCAGTAGGCGGTCGTGTAGGCGATGATGAACGGCCGGGTCAATTCTCCCACCAGGGGCGCGTAGTGCGCGTACTCGGCGTAGAGGGTATGGTAGGTGAAGACGAGCGGCCGATGAAACGTGTGCGCCACCCAGGCCCCCAGCCCCCCGAGGAGGAAGGGCGAGTGGCTGTGGATGAGATCGAGCCGGAGGCCCCGGAGCGTCCGCAGATGCGCCGCGGAGTACGGGACCGCCAGGGGGAAATCCGCGTGCCCCGGCGGCGCGATGGAGGGAAACCGGTAGATGTCCTGGGCGGCGTCGGTGTACCCGGGGTACGAGGGGGCAAAGATGTAGACGCGATGGCCCCGCGACCGCAGCCCTCGCGCGGCCATGTCCACGGCCCGGACCACGCCGCTGCTGCGCGGCAGGTACGAATCGGTAAACAGACCGATGTTCAGTCGACACCTCGATGCGTCGAGCGCCGGGCGCAGGAGGAGAGACCGGGGAACGGCCGCGGCGGGTGCGGCCGGGTGTCACGGTGTCGCTGCTGCGGCGTGTTCACGGATGCGATGCTCCGACGGTGCTGCGTCCGGTTGTGTCAGTGCCTCCTGCCATTTCGCGCGCGGCCCAGAAAATCCTGCACCGCGGGCGCCGGGGCGGCGGGTCAGGCGCCGCGTCCGAGGTGGACGCGCAGCGAGTGGCTGGCGAGCTCGGCTGTGATCACGTCCCGCACCAGCCGGCCGCATTCGAGCAGCGCCTGCTGGTCGATGCCGGTCTCGATGTCCATGGCCTGCAGCATGTGATTGACGTCCTCGGTCGCGATATTCCCCGTCGCCCCCGGCGCAAACGGGCAGCCGCCGAGACCGCCCACCGCGCTGTCGAAGCGGGTCACGCCGGCCTCGCACCCCGCCAGGACGTTGGCGAGCCCCATCCCCCGGGTGTCGTGGAGGTGCAGTACGAGGCACAGGTCCGGGTGCGCCTCCATCAGGCGGGCGATCGTGGTGGCCACCTGCAGGGGGGTGGCCACCCCGATGGTGTCCCCCAGGCTGATCGCGCGGACGCCCAGGGCCCGAGCATGCTCCACGATCCGGACGACGGCCCCGAGCGGCACGCGGCCGGTGTACGGACAGCCAAACGCCACGGCGATCCCGACCGCGAGATCCGCCCCGGGCGCGGCCCGGACGCCCGCGGCGACGGCGTCCAGTTGCTCCAGCGACTCTGTCACGGTCATGCGGACGTTGCGCTCGTTGAAGCGATCGGTCGCGCCGATCACCACGGTGTACCGCCGGACCCCGGCCTCGCGCGCGCGCTCGAACCCGCGGAGGTTCGGAATCAACGCCGAGACGTCGAGGTGGGGGAGCGCCAGCGCCGCCCGGGCGACCGCCTCCGCGTCGGAGAACTGCGGCACGGCCTTGGGGGAGACAAAGGAGGTCACCTCCATCGCCCGGATCCCGGCGCCGTAGAGGGCACGGAGGAGACGCAGCTTCACCTCCACCGGGACCACGGAGCCGATCAACTGAAGGCCGTCGCGCAGCCCCACCTCTTCGATGGTGACCCGCGCGGGAAGGCGCACTCAGATCACTCCACGCTCGCGCAGGCCGTCGATCTCCGCGCCGGAGAGCCCCAGCAGACTGCCGTAGACCTCGTCGTTGTGCTCTCCCATCCGCGGGCCTGCCCAGGCGATCGTCCCGGGGGTCCGGCTGAACCGCGGCACGATTCCGGGGAGGGCCAGGGCGCCGACATCCGGATCGTCGATCTCGACGATCATCTCGCGCGCCTGGAACTGCGGATCCCGGCAGATGCCGGCGATATCGTACACGGGCCCCCCCGGAACGCCGGCCTCCGCCAGGCGGCCGGTGATCTCGGCCAGGGTGAACTGCCCGGTCCAGGCGGCGACCGCGGCGTCCAGTTCGGCCTGCCGCCGCCCCCGGCCCCGATCGTCGCTCAACTCGGGATCGGCCAGCCAGTCGGTCCGGCCCATCAGGGTGGCGAGCCGGCGGAAGACGTTGTTGTTGTTGGCGCCGATGACCACGTACTGACCATCGTGCGTGGGATAGATGCTGCTGGGGGCGACCCCGGGAAGACCCGTCCCGTGGCGCTGTCCGATGATCCCCAGCGTGTGGTAGGCCGGCAGCAGATCGTCGAGCAGGCTGAACGTCGCCTCGGTCAGGGCGACGTCGATCTCCTGCCCGCGCCCGCTCCGCCGGCGCTCCTCGACGGCCGCCAGCGCGGCGATCGCTCCGTAGAGCCCGGCCACCGAGTCGGCGAGGGCAAACCCCACCCGCGTGGGCGGCCGGTCCGGATACCCGGTGAGGTGTCGCACGCCGGCCATCGCCTCGGCCACCCCGCCAAACCCGGCGCGGTCCCGGTACGGGCCGGTCTGCCCGTACCCGCTGATGCGGACCATGATGAGATGGGGATGCGCCTCCTCGACCTGCGCGTGGGCCAGCCCCCAGCGCTCCAACACCCCCGGGCGGAAGTTCTCCACGACGATATCGACCACGCCGTAGAGCCGCCGGGCCAGCCGCTGTCCTTCCTCCTGATGCAGGTCGAGCGTGACCGCCCGCTTGTTGCGGGACAGAAACTTCCACAAGAGCGAGTGCCCGCGGGACTGGCCGCGCCAGCCGCGGATGGGATCCCCCGGGCCCGGCTGCTCGACCTTGATCACCTCGGCGCCGTAATCCGCGAGCACACGGGTACAGCACGGGCCCGCGATCATATTGCCGAGGTCCAGCACCCGAAGCCCCCGGAGCGGGCCGGCGGCCTGGGCGGGCACGGTCGCGCCGTCACCCCCGGCGTGCTCGGTCGGAGGCGTCCGCGAGCTACGCCCCGCGAACTCGGCGCTTTGGGTCACGTCGGGCGCACGTCCTCCGACCCGGGGTGAGGCGCCTCGCCGATGACGCCCGCCGCGCGCAGCTCCGCGATCCCCTCGTCGGTGTAGCCGGCCTCGCGGAGCACCTCCTCGGTGTGCTCGCCGAGCAGCGGCGGCGGGAGGCGGAACGCCCCGGGGGTTTCAGACAGCTTGACCGGCATCCCGATCATCTTCACGCGGCCGTGCACGGGGTGCGGCATCTCCACCAGCATCTGCTGGTGCAGGATCTGCGGGTCCGCAAAGACCTCGGCCAGATTGTAGATCGGGCCGGCGGCCACCCCGCGCTCATTGAGAAAGGCGACCCATTCCGCCCGCGTGCGGGCGCGGAACGCCGTATTGAGGATGGGATCGAGATCAGCCCGGTGGGCCACCCGGTCGTTGACCGTCCGGAACCGGGGGTCCTCGCACAGTTCGGGACGGCCGATGGCCTCGCAGAGGCGCTTCCACATCGCTTCGTTGCCGGCACACAGGTTGAACGGCCCGTCCTTCGCCTGGTAGACGCCGAAGGGGGAGGCGAGCGGATGGTGGTTGCCGGCCACGCCGGGCGGCGTCCCGGTCTCGAAGTACATTCCCGCGCTCCAGGTCAGGAGCGCCACCATCGAGTCGACGATGGCCACACGGACCTCCTGCCCCCTGCCGGTGCGCCCGCGGGCGAGCAGGGCGAGGAGGATGCCGCGGCACGCGGTCGTCGCGCAGGTCAGATCGGCCAGCGCGATGCCGGCGCGCGTCGGCCCCGTGGGCTCCTGGCCGGTGATGCTCATGAACCCCGACATCCCCTGCCCCACCTGGTCGAACCCCGGCCGCTGGCTGTACGGCCCGGTGCTGCCGAACCCCGTGATGCTGCAGTAGATCAGCCGGGGATTTTCCTCGCGCAGCGCCGCATAGCCCAGGCCGAGGCGCTCCATCACGCCCGGCCTGAAGTTTTCCACCAGCACGTCCGCGCGCCGGACGAGCCGGCGGATGATCTCCCGACCCCCGTCCGTTCTGGTGTCGACCGTGACGCTCCGTTTGTTGCGGTTGGCCGCGGCGAAAAAATAGCTGTTGCCCACCAGGTCGGAGCGGAGGGATTGATACCGCGAGTGATCGCCGTCCAGGGGCTCGACCTTGATCACGTCGGCCCCGAAATCGCCCAGCTCCATCGTGCAGAACGGTCCCGCGAGAAACCGGGTCAGGTCCACGACGCGGACGCCGTCGAGCGGTCGCATCGCCCTACCGCCCGCGGAACCGGGGCCGGCGCTTTTCGAGAAACGCGCGGACCCCCTCCCGATAGTCTTCGCTGTCATACGCCTGGTCGACGAACGCCAGCAGGTCCGACTCGGTCATCTCTCCCTCTCCCAGGAGATGCTGCAGCATCAGTTTCGCGCCGCGCTGCGACAGCGGGGCCAGTTCCGCCAGGCTCCGGGCATAGGCGCGCGTCTGCGCCTCCAGGGCATCCGGCTCGCACACCATGTTCACCAGCCCCATCGCCCGGGCCTCCTCCACGCCCACCAGCCGCGCGCTGAACAGGATGTCCCGCGCGTGGCTCGGCCCCACGATGCCGGCGAGCCGGCGCGTGCTGGTCAGGCCGTAGATGATGCCCAACCGCGACGCGGTGATGCCGAACGTCGCCGCGCGATCGGCAAACCTCAGGTCGCAGGCCAGCGCGACCTCGAGGCCCCCGCCGACGCAGAACCCGTGGATCATCGCGATCGTCGGCCTGGGGAAGGCGGCGAGCGCCAGGTCGGCCGCCTCAACCACGCGGCTGTAGTGCCGGGCAGTGGCGCGGTCGGACCGGACGCGCTCAAACTCGGAGATATCGGCGCCGGACGCGAAGGCCTCGGCGCCGGCGCCCCGGACCACGAGGACGCGGAGCTCAGGGTCGGACGCGAGGTCGGCGAGGAGCGCGGGAAGCGCCTGCCACATCTCGAGGGTGATCGCGTTTCGCTTCGCGGGGCGGTTGAGCACGAGCGTCGAGACGGCGCCGCGCTCGGCGACGCGGAGATCGTCCATCCCCCTATCTCTACGCCGCCTGGCGCGACACGTCCTTTTGAAACGTTCACCTCATTCTTGTGAGCGCTGTGCCATAATGGCTTTGCCGGATTGTCAGGGCGATCCGCAGATATGCTACAATGAGGCCGAATCGGGGAGTGGCGCAGCTTGGTTTAGCGCGCAGCGTTCGGGACGCTGAGGTCGAGGGTTCAAATCCCTCCTCCCCGACCAGCGACCCCTCCGGTACGAAAACGCAACTGCTCCAGTCGGTTTCGCCTTCCGCCGACCCCGTGCGCTCGGGCAGGTTCCGGCGCTTCGCGCTTTCGAAGCGGTCTACCGCGTCCGGCGGCGGATGAACCGAAGCCCGGGCAGGCCAGCCGCGACGAGCAGCAAGGTTGATGGCTCAGGCACGGCCGCGCCGGTTGTCAAGGTGGCGTTGATCCCCGTGCCGTCCGAGAAGAAGCTGTGGTCTGATCCATAGCCGACGGCGAAATCGATCAGGTCGCCCGCCGTCAGCGGCAGATTCTGGTTGAAGGAGCCGAAGACAGTCCCGGTCGCCCCGCCGGTGTTGTTGGCGCTGTAGATCTGGGTTCCGTTGTTCAGGATGTGGACATCGGTCCCGCCGGTAGCGGGGTCGAGGACCATGAATGTGGCATCAAGCGCGTAATTCCCCGTGCTGGGCGTCGTGAAGCGATAGATGCTGAATTGATCTTGTTGCCCCGGATGAAAGCCGGCGGTGTGCGCGGGATGAA